>CP017039.1:981831-1309108 GCA_001717545.1 Anaerolineaceae bacterium oral taxon 439
AGCGAACGGTTAGGCTCGCCGGTTTCGAAGAAGGCGAGTTCCCCGAGGCCTAAACCGGCGCAGTCCCGGCCACGTTCCGACGGGGCACGATTTGATGAGCGGCGCGAGCGAACGGATCGCCCGCCGCGATTTCAGGTCCGGAAGATCCGTTTCGACGACCTGAGCGTGAACAGCGAGATGCTGGAAAAGCCGGTCAGCGTCATTCCCGGGATCGGCCCACAGAACTCGCGAAGCATGGCGAAGCAGGGGATCTATACCGTCCGCGACTTTCTCTACTATTTCCCGCGCCGGTATGACGATTATTCGACGTTTAAGAAGGTCAACGAGCTCGAATACGGCGACGTCGTCACGATTATCTGCAACGTGTATTCGATTTCGACGGTCAAGCGCGGAGTCCGTCAGCTGACAGAGGCGGTCGTTGGCGACGGAACCGGGAAAATCCGTCTCGTCTGGTTCAACCAGCCCTGGATCGAACAGCAGCTCAAAGCGGGGACAGTTTACGTTTTCTCGGGAAAGGTCGACGAGTATCTTGGCCGCGCCGTGATGAACGGGCCGGACTGGGAAACGATCGACGCGGATCACCTGACAACCAACCGGATCGTTCCGATTTATTCAACCAATTCGCAGCTCAAACAGAGCTTCCTGAGACGGATGGCGTTTAATACAGTGAACCACTGGCGCGAGGCGCTCGGCGATTTCCTTCCGCCGGACGTCCGGCAGCGGGCGAAACTCGACGCGCTCCCGGACGCGATCGCCCAGATTCATTTTCCCTCGTCGCAGGAAACGCTGCGCGAAGCGCGGCGGCGGCTGGCGTTCGACGAGGTCTTTTTAGGACAGGTCAACGCGGTCCGCGCAAAGGCAGACTGGAAAAAGGCGTCGGCGACTTGCTTCCGGATTTCCGACGAGCGGATAACCGGTTGGACCGACCGGCTCCCTTACCGGCTGACCGAGGCGCAGTGGCGCGTTTTAAATGAAATGCGCGGCGATATCGACTCGGGTCACCCGATGAACCGCCTGATCCAGGGGGACGTCGGTTCCGGGAAAACAATCGTCGCGCTGCTTTGCGCGCTGATCGTCGCCAATTCCGGCGGGCAGGCGGTCCTGATGGCCCCGACGGGAATCCTCGCGGAACAGCATTATCAAAACCTGCTGAAGCTGCTGGAGGCGTTTACCTTCCCGGAGAGCGGGTTGAACCTTACGCCCGGGAATACGGCGCTCCTTTCAGGCGGGACATCCGAGACCGAAAAACGGCGGATCACCGACGCGCTTCAATCCGGCGAAATCCGGCTCGTCATCGGGACGCACGCGATTCTCGAGGCCCCGATTCAGTTTCGGAATCTGGAACTGGCGATTATCGACGAACAGCATCGTTTCGGCGTCAGGCAGCGGGCAATCCTGCGTTCCAAGGGGGAAAGTCCGCATGTCGCGGTCATGAGCGCGACGCCGATTCCGCGCTCGCTCTGGCTGACCGTCTTCGGCGACCTGGACGTTTCGGTTATCGACCAGCTCCCGCCGGGGCGGATCCCGATTGAAACAAGCGTTTTCCCGCCGGTCGCGCGGGAACGCGCCTGGTACTTTGTCGAGGATCAGCTCAAAAAAGGCCGGCAGGCGTACCTGATTTATCCGCTGATCGACAGCGGCGACAACGGCGAAAAGGACGAAGTCGCGGCGGTTAAGTCGTTCGAACGTCTTCGCGACGAAATCTTTCCGCATCGGCGCATTTCGCTCCTGCATGGGAAATTGAAAGACGCGGAAAAGGACACGATCCTGACCGCTTTTAAGGATCATGAGGTCGATTTACTGGTGTCGACGTCGGTTATCGAAGTTGGCGTCGACGTTCCGAACGCGACCGTTATGGTCATCGAAGGCGCGGACCGCTTTGGCCTGGCGCAGCTGCACCAGTTCCGCGGTCGGGTCGGCCGCGGCGACGCGCAGTCGTACTGTATCCTGATCCCCGAAAAGGACGATTCGGTCGAGAACGACCGGCTCGTTGCCATGACGCAGACGAACGACGGCTTCGAGCTGGCGGAGAAGGATTTGGAAAAACGCGGCCCGGGCGACGCGTTGGGAACGCGCCAATCCGGCCTGACGGAATTCAAGCTGGCGACGCTTTTCGATCTGGAACTGATCCAGCTTGCGCGCGCTGAGGCGGAACGGATTTTTTCCGCCGATCCCGACTTATCCGCGCAGGAGCATCAGGCGCTTCGGGTGGAAGCCGAACGCGTTGAAAAGGTCATTCAGACGGATATCAGTTAGCGACATGATTATTACCGCTCTCTTTCCCGGAAGTTTTGACCCCGTGCATTACGGGCATCTGGATATCGCGGTGCGCGCGTCGAAGCTGTTCGATCGGCTGGTTGTCGGCGTTTACGCGTCTCCGGATAAACGGACCGTCTTATTTACGCAGTCCGAACGGATTGAGATGTTTTCCCGGGCGGTTGCCAATTATCCGAATATCGAGGTCGTCGGCTACGACGGACTGACGGTGCAGTTCGCGAAGAAGATCGGCGCGTCGGTCATGGTTCGCGGGCTGCGCGTGTTTTCCGATTTCGACTATGAATTCCGGATGGCGCTCGCGAATCAGGAGATTCATCCGGATATTGAGACTGTCTCTCTGATTACGCATCCGCGCTTCATGTTCCTGTCGTCGTCGACGGTTAAGGAAATCGTCTTGAATCAGGGCGATCCGAAGACTATGGTCCCGCCGCACGTTAAAGAACGGTTCCTCACGAAAGCCGCGGAGAAGCCGCGTTTATAATAATCAGGAGCTATCGGATATAATTTTAATAGATCGTGATCGCGTCGCAGGAAGCAGGTGAAATTATGGATATTCATACACTGATTGACAAGCTGGAGGACTTAGCGAGTCAGGGAAGATCGGTTCCGCTGACGCGAAACGTTATTGTCGACGAAGATCGACTGTTGGATATCATCGATCAGATGCGCGTGTCGATTCCGGACGAGATTAACCGCGGGAAACAGATCCTCGCGCAGCGCGATCGGATTTTAGCGCAGGCGTCGGAAGAGCAGGCGCGGACGATCGAGATCGCCAACGAAAAGAAGGAACAGCTGATTTCCGCGTCGGAAATTACGATTGACGCGAAGAAACGGGCCGATCAGATCGTTTCGCAGGCAATGACCGAGGCGGAGATGATCAAGCGCGAGGCGGATAAATACACGCTCGAAAAACTGCGGCAGCTGGAAGCGGAGATGGAACTGGCGCTGAATCAGGTCCGCAACGGGATTCATCATATCCAGCGCGATCAGGGCGGCGACGACTGAAGCGCTTTCGCGTGGGACCGGGCGATTTTCAGCGGCTCTTTCCGCGCCGGCTCTCTTTTTTCCTATTGATTTGAAATGAACCGGAATCAGAACGGCAATTCGATCGCGGCGAACGTCCTCCTGTATGGAATCGGCGGCATCCTGTCGCAGGCGGCTGGTTTAATTACGCTGCCGATGATGGTTCGGTCGCTGACGGCGTCGGAATACGGGACGATCGAAGTCATTACCTCGGCGTCGGGTTATTTTTCTCTCCTGATCGGACTGAATACGATTTCGGGGCTGTATCGTTTCTTTAATGAAACCGACGAAGCGAGCGGCGAACGGCGGACGGTCGTTTCAACCGTGATGATCTTCGTTTTTCTTTGCGGCCTGGCGATCGCGCTGGGGGCGATTCTTTTTTCGTCGGCCCTGTCGTTCCGGCTTTTCGGGAGCGGTGGGAATGCGGCGCTGATCCGATTGGCGTTTCTTTCGATGATCCCTGTTTCGGTTTACACGTATGCGATGGGGCTGCTTCGGCTTCAGAACAAGGCGCTTCCGTATATCGTTATTTCGCTGGTCGTTTCCGCCGCGTACATGGGGTCGATCCTGTACTGGGTCGGGTTCCGCCGGACCGGCGCGCCCGGCTTCTACGTTGCGCAATTCACCGCCAACCTGATCGGGACGATTTTAGCGCTTGCCGGCTCGCGGCGCTACCTGACGTTCGCGTTTTCGCCGCGCTGGTTCCGGCGGATCGCGCGCTATTCGTTCCCGCTCGTTCCCGGCTCGATTCTGGCCTGGTCGCTGTCGGCGAATAACCGGCTGGTCCTGAACGCGGCGGCGGGCGAGGTTCAGGTTGCTTACTATGGGCTGGCGAATAAGGCCGCGATTGTGATTACGCTGGCGACGCAGGCGTTCTGCAACGCGTGGGAACCGATGATGTACGCGCTGTTTCGCGAGGAGGACAGGCTCAGGTGCACGCTGCCGAAGATGCTGACGCTGTTCACGTATGGGACGCTGCTGATCGCGGCGATCATGATGACGGGGGCGCGGGAGATATTCCTGCTCCTGGCGCCGCCGGAATATCTCGTCGGCGTCGGGCTGCTGGCCGTGATCCAGCTGCGCTGGCTCTTTACCATGGGGGTTTACGTCGTCGACCCGGGGACGGCGAAGACAGGGCGGACGATCTGGGTAACGGTCATGCTGGCGGCCGCGGTCGCGGCGAACCTGATCGCGAATCGGATTCTGGTCCCGCTTTTTGGGCTGACCGGCGCGGTTTTCGCCGAGCTGATCGGGTATGCGGCGGCGATGATCGGACGGTGGATCGTTTCGGACCGCCTCTTCCCGATCCGTTGGGACCGGCGCTTTTTTATCCTGGCGATTGCGCTGTACGCGCTTTGCGCGGGGGTTCAGACGCGGCTGGTTTTCTCCTCGCTGAATCCCGCGGCGGCGTTCGCGCTGCGTTTCGCCGCGACGAGCGTCTTCGCCGGGACGCTCTGGGCGGCGCAGGGGGCGGACTGCCGGACGGAGTGCGTTGAGCTGGGGAAGAAGGGCTGGGCGCGGATCCGGAAGTGGGTCTGAGGTGAGAATTGGGGGGGAGATGATAATAAAGAAGAATCAGGACTATGAAAGAAATTTGGTTCGAGAATTGATCTCTCTACCGTGTGAGACAGAATGGGTCGAATTTAAACATAATATGTGTGACCCCCAACAAATAGGCGAATACATTTCTGCTTTAGCAAATTCTACTGCTCTGATCATTAGACCGAAAGCTTATATGATCTGGGGTGTGGATGATGCTACGCATAAACTTATCGGAACATCGTTTAATTTCAGGACCTGCCGGAAAGGCTCTGAGGAACTGGAATTATGGTTGTCTCGAATGTTGAGTCCGAGCGTTGCTTTCAGATTTTTTGATGTTGAGGTGGATGACGTTAGAGTAGTATTACTGGAAATTCCTGCCGCTGACAGGCAGCCGGTCAAGTTCTCAGGGGAGGAATTTATTCGAATTGGATCGAATAAGAAGAAATTAAAAGAATATCCGGAAAGAGAAAGAGCCTTATGGCGCGCTTTCGATACGACGCCCCATGAGCTTAGGAATGCAAAAGAGAATATATCGCCAGATTACATATTAAAATCATTCGATATTGCGGGATATTATGAAAAGATGGGCTTTGCGTTGCCTGAGAATAAGAATAAAGTTATCGACGATTTTTCTAACGAAAAATTCATCAGGAAGAACGACCATGGAGGATTCAGTATCACGAATTTAGGTGCGTTGTTGATTGCTAAAGATCTAAGAAGCTTTGATGAATTAGGACATAAGCTTGTCAGGGTTATCTGGTATAAAGAAAACAACAGACTGGAAACGATCCGCGAGAAAGTATTTAATAGCGGATATGCTATTTCTTATGACGAAATTGTCGAATACATTTTAACAATTATTCCGCAGGAGGAAGTTATAGAAGATTCAATAAGAAAGTCTGTTTTAGCGTACCCGGAAATAGCGATTCGTGAATTGACGGCGAATATGATTATTCATCAGGCAATTGATCAGAGGGGAACGAATCCGATGATTGAAGTCTTTAAGAACAGAATTGAGTTTTCAAACGTCGGCTCGCCTTTGGTCCCGGTTGAGCGAATCGTAGATACGGTCCCGGTTTCTCGAAACGAGAATCTTGCGGGATTTATGCATAAATGTGGAATTTGTGAAGAACGTGGAAGCGGTTATGATAAAGTGATTGACGCTACTGGAAAAAGAGCGATGTTAGCGCCAAAGATAGAAATCCAGAACGATAGATTTACGAAGGTTACACTGTATTCGAAAATCCCGTTAGATTTAACGAGTAAGGAAGATCGGATCAGAACCTGTTACATGCAAGCCTGTTATGCCTATGTTAATGGCGAGGCAATAACGAATAATAATATTCGGAATTTATTCGATATAGATTCAGCCGATAAATATAAAGCGTCGCGAATTATCAAAGAATCGCTTGAAGCAGGCGTAATCAAACCGATTCAACCGAATATGGCGCCAAGACACAGGAAATACATTCCAATATGGGCTTGATTTAAGTTGCGGTAAGTTGCACAAAATTTGACTTGAAGCAACGATATTTGATTTATATCGGCTTATTCTTTTTGAAAAACGCCATATATGGAGAGGAAAAGAATGAAAGGACAACGGCTTTCAGTTGCAGCGTTTGAATTGGAGCATGAACAATCCGGCGTGATAAATATAGCGGTCAACGCAGGGTTCGTCCTGGAAGGTTGAGCCTTCGAGGCAAATCACAGGAAAGCTGAGGCAAACTGATTTATAATTTTTCATCATGGAAACGAGACGAAAGAATCGCAGCTATCACCCTTTTCTGATCGGGGTTATCATCGCGGCGGGGATTGGCATTCTGGCGCTGGTATTCGATTCGCTCGCCGTAGTTCCGACGCATGTCGGAATGGGGCCGTTTAAGCAGGGGCTGCTGATCGCGCTGGCGTACCTGTTCCTGATTGCGTTCGACTTGCGCTGGAACGGGTATTCGCGAGGTTCGGCTATCGCCTGGGGCCTGGCGATTTCAGGGGGTGGATATTTTGTCCTGATCAACGTCTTCAGCTATCGGTACCCAACGGCGAAAGCGCTCGATCGGATCGGGTTTTACTCGTTTCTGGCGCTGATGGCGCTGCTGTCGGGTTTGCTGCTGCGGCTGAACGCGCTGTCGGACGGAAAATTCTGTCGGCCGATCGGGTTGAGCGAGCGATTCGCGAACGTATTGGCGATCGTATTCCTGATCCTCAGCCTGCTGCCGGTCGTGCAGAGCGGTTTTTATTGGGACGACGCCTATTTCTCGGTCCAGCTTCCCGGGCTGCGCCTGGCGGGCGGGTCGATCTGGGAGCGGACCTGGGGCGAGATCGTTCGCTACGTTTCGCGCGGCCGGATCAATCCGTTCGCGACGTTTCAGTTTTTCTTTTTCTATCTTCTTCCGGACGCGCGCGCGTATAAAGTTTTCCTGATCCTGATGACGATCCTGAGCGTCCTCTCTTTCTGGATCTTAGCGCGGCGGATTTTCGGTCCGCGGAGAATCGTGACGCTGTCGATATTGCTGCTGCCGATCTGCTTCCAGCTGCGTTTGTATCATGATCCGCTGGTTTCGTATTATGGATTGATGCAGGTGCTGATGATCGAGTTCTGCTGGGCGATGACGCTATGGATCGATTTCCTGCGGAGCGGGCGAAAGGGGCGTCTCGTCGGGAGCCTCGTCCTCTTCATGATCGGGCTGCTGACGTATGAGATGTTTTATCCGCTGCTGTTGATTTTTATCATGACGGCGGTTTTCGAGCGGAAATCGGTTCCGGCCGGGCTGCGCGCCGCGTGGGGCCATCTTCTGATCACGGCGCTGCTTTTCGCGTTGACGATCGCGCTTAAATTTGCTTCGCCCGACGGCGCGGCGGGGTATTCCGGGACGACCTTTTCGGCGAATCCAGGTAAATTCTTTGCCGCATGGCTGAATCAGGCGACGGCGGCTTTCCCGTTCGCTTATCGCCTGAGCGCGCCGGAGTCGCTCGTCCTGACGCGGCTCGTTTTCCCGCGCGAGATTTTCAAGACGACGTTCTCGACGTTTATCGGCGGGATCGAATGGTGCGACGTTACCGCGCTGCTCGTCCTGTTCGTGCTGCTGTCGGAACTGCGCAAGGCGTTCAGCCCGGCAGAAGTTAAACCGTATCATTTTGCTTTCGGGCTGGCGCTATTGGCGCTGTCGTCGGTCGTTATCGCGCTGAGCCGGAAATATCAGGAGGAGCTCGTTCCTGGCGTCGGCTACCTTCCGGTTTTCTTCGGCTACTTTGCCGCGGCGTGGCTGATTTTTATTGGAGTTGCCCGGATCTTCCCGTGGCTGTCCCGGCGCATGGGGGCGAATACGCCGTTCCTGATCGGTTTTTCCGTCTTCGCGGTCCTGTACTGCATGAATCAGCAGACGAACCGGGCCGTGATCCGTGTATTGAACGAGGGGTTCCTCTATGGGCGCGAGACGGCGGAGGAAGCGCTCCGCGGCGGGATCCTCGATCCCATATCGGACGGCGACCTGCTGATCTCAAATCAGCCGTCGGCGCTCTGGGAAACCGGATGGGAGGGGGAATATTCTTCAGCGCTTTTCTACTCGCTGAACAGCGGTTGTCCGGTTAACGCGATCTCTGCGCGCGCCTATCATCAGGCGATTCAGGACGAAGCCTTCGCCGCCGAATTCGCTTCGAATCGCTACGTGATCGAGTCCGCGGGGAATCAGGACAGTGGCTTCGTGAAATTCGGGAAGCTGATCCAATCCGACCCGCCGGAGGATGGGGCGACGGAAATGGCCGGCGGGCCCGTTCAGCTCGAAAATCCGATCGTTAATTCGGTTTACGTTTTTATTCGCGGTTTCGACCGGACCGCGGACGCGATTTCGTATGTCGGCTGGAGCGGGAACGGGGTTACGCTTCCGATTCGCGACGCCTGGCTGATTCGGACGACCGCGGCGGGAAGGCTCTATAAAGTCGACGATCCGAAAGCGATCCTCTTCGATTCGATCGGACTGACTTCGTTTCGTTAATCGGCGCGCGGAAACGGCGGCGAATCTGAATCTGGAAAAGCTGAGAAAAGAATCATGAATCGATTGCTAACGTCTTCAAAAATACGCACGGTTTATTCGTCGCTCAAGCAGCTGGGCTTCTGGTTCAGCGTGCTGACGGTTTTCGGTGGCGTTTACGGCTTTTTTGGCGAAACACGGTCTGGGAAAATCTTTTTCGTTGTGATTTTCCTGGTCGGCATATTCCTCGATCGCCAATCAGAACGTTCTCTTGAGTCAGCGGCGGTCCGGCTCAGGATCGGTCCGTTTACGCTGTCGCGGAAGCTGATTTCGCGGCTGGCGCTGACGGCTGGGCTGGCTGGCGTTTATATCGCGGAGCGGAGCGCGCTGACAGGAACGCCGTCGCGTTTCGGGTATTTAACGCTGCTGCTCCCGGTTTGGGCGGTCCTGCTCCGGATTCCGATCCGGGACGCGGAGGAACGCGGGAATTCGTTCTTTGCGGTATGGAATCCTGAAATCTGGATCCTAGGGCTGACGGCGCTGATGCTGACGCCGATGCTGGAAGGCGGGTATTATTGGGATGACGCGGTGAACGCGACGGTTTACGGCGCGGAACGCTTCGACGCGGCGCCGCTGTGGCTGAATTTATCGGTGTTTATTCAGAAATACTTCGCGTTGGGACGCGTTAACGTTCTTTCAGTCTACTATTACTTTTTCTTCTTGCTGCGGAACCCGCTGATTTATAAAACGCTGATTTTACTGTTCATCCTGTTGAATCAGTTTTTATCCGGAATGATCGTTCGAAAGATCACCGGCTCGAAACGCATGGGGCAGCTGGTGATGCTGATCGCGCTGCTGTGTTTCCAGATGCGCCCGTATCAGGACGCGCTGACCGGATTTTACGCGCTGATGCAGCTGATTCTGGTCGAGCTGCTGCTGACGGCGTATTGGCTGATCAAGTATGTCCGCGAGGGGAAGCGCCGGTACCTCGTCGCATCGGTTTCAGCGTTCGCGATGGGGCTGTTCACGTATGAAGTCGTGTTCCCGTTCTTGCTGATGATCCCCGTGATCGCCTGGGCGGAGTCGCGGAAGGTCAGGCGTGTCGTTGCCGTCAGCCTTCCTTACGTCGCCGTCTGGCTGGCGGCGGTCGGCGCAGTCGCGTACGTGCGGCTGAACCTGGACGCCGGGCTGGGGTACAGCGGCGCGGCGTTCAGTTGGGATTGGACGGCGATCCTGCGAACCTGGCTGAGGCAGACAGTCGCCGGGCTGCCGCTGAATTTTCATACGTTTGGGACCGAGGCGGCGATCCTGAGCGACGTTACCCAAATCGATCAGGTATTCAATTTCACGCCGGTAAAGCTGCTGTTCGCGATGAATGTTCTTGATTTCGTCCTGGCCGCGATCGCCGCATGGCTGATTTTCCGCGTTTTTTCACGGCTCCGACCGGATGCGCGCCCCGGATCGCTGCGGACGCTTGCCGCGCTTGGCGCGTCGCTGTTCCTGCTTTCCGGCGTCTCGATCGCGCTGAGCCTCCGTTATCAGGGTCAGCTTGTCCCCGGGTTGGGATATCTTCCGGCGTATCTGGGTTATTACGGGACGGCGATGCTGACGACGGCGCTGATCGGCGCGCTGTCTTCCTGTTTCCGGACGTGGCGCTACGCTGACCGATGGATCCTGAAGGGGCTGACGGCGGCGTATGTCGTGGTCTTCGTAGTTACGCTGCAGGAGAACCGGAGCGTCCTGAACCTGCTGGACCGGGCATTTTCAGATCCGTATCGGGCCGGCTGCGACGCGCTGGCGGCGGGGATATTCGATTTTCTGCCCGGGAACGCGGCCGTCCTGACGACGAATCCGGGCGATTATCTTTGGGAAGCGAACTGGAATGAGACCGGAATCGAGGGTGAATTCTGGACGATGGAATCCGGGCGGAACTTCCTGAACGGGACGCTGCGCGCGGGGCGGTTTCCCGCGCCTGGCGAGGCGTTCGCGGATCCCGGCGCGCCTGTTTACGCGTTTGAGTATGGCGGGAACGAGCTCGGGACGTTCGCGAAGTTAGGGCGTGTCGTCGAGGTCCGGACGGAAGCGGACGGCGGACGGAGCGTCCTGACCGACGGCGTGATTTATTTTATGGGCGGGAACTTTTTAAGACGTTCGGACGTTTCATATTTAAACGGAACCGGCGAGTTCATGCGTCTGTCGGGGAAGGCGATGCTGCGCGTCCGGGAGGACCGGCGCGGAACGATTTTCCACCTGCCCGAAGCGGAGACGCTGCGCTTCGAGACGCTTGACGTCGTGGGGTTTTAAGGGATTCAGATGCGAAAAGTTCAGGACATGCTTTATGCTGATGATGGCGCCGGCGGTCCGATCGGGCGGGAAAACGTTTCGTTCAGGAACGGGGTTTTATCCCGGCGGGGTTTATGGTACGATTAGAAAATCAGATTCATCAATCTGAACGTTTCCCTGCCGGTTCGGGGGGAGAGCTATGAAGGAGAGTTGCATGAAAAATCCGCAGATGATACTGAAAAAAGCATGGCAGGCCGTCCTGGCTGTCGCCGTCGTCGCGCTGATCGCGGCGGGGTCGGTTTTCGCCGCGACCGAGTTCCTGAGCGGCGGGGACTGCAAAGCGTTTCATACGGACGGGATCCTGTTTACCGGAAGCGTTTCGATAACCGGGACGACGGTTGAAAAATGGCGCGATCGGGTCCTGGTGACGATTACCGATCCGAACGGCGTTGAATACACGACGGGCAACGACCGGGTCAAGGAGCTGATTTTATACGCCGCTTCGGACAGCACGCCCTACCAATGCCAGCAGCTGTCATCGAATCCGCCGAATCCGCCGAACTCGTTCAGCTGCAACAGTTTCCCGAAGAACGGCGTCATCGCACGTGTCGGGATCCGTTTCATCCCCGCTTTCCAGGGCCCGAACCCGACCGACCCGGCGCTTCCGGGAAAATATACGATTAAGATTAACAGTCTGGTCGTTACGACGGATCAGCTGCTCGACGGGCACGCGACGATCGACGCGGTTTCGACGGCTTGCGCTTGGAATATGTCGATCCGGGAATGGATCCCGGACCCGGACGGAACGCCGAAGACGGATAAATTCGTGTTTAATGCGAATAAAGAAGCTGCATGCCATGACGGCGGCGTCGTGCAAACGGCGCAGACGCTCAGTTTTAAGGACGAGCCCGGAAAGGCGTTTACGATCGTCAGCCTGCCGTTGGGCGAGGCGTTTGATACCGGGCGCGTTCGCTTTTACGGCGATAAGGTGATCAAGGAATTTGATTATAGTATAGAATTGAACTTTAAAAATAATGTTAATGTCGACTATAAAGTAACTTATGCGTATCATAAGGGTACAAATCCAGCCGATCACTCGGTGAATCCGATAGGTTTTGTCCCTGCCGCGCCTTGGGCGACTGTTCATAACGAACTGCCGCTCCGGTTTGTAGGGGGAACGATCAAAATCGATGTTGGGGCGCTGCCGTTCGAGAGTCTTCCGACGGTTTCGGATTTCAAGTTTACGTTCTATTATGCGAATAAGAACCCAACGCTGGGCTACGAAAACTCCATGTTCCATTTTGAACGGGAGATGAGCGTCGTCTTTTCGCGAACGTGCGATGTCGCGACCAACCTGAAATATCGGACCACCAGCGTCGCTTACGACCCCTGCATCCCGACGAAGCAGGTCGCGTCGATCAGCTTCACGGATGCTACTGGAAACGGGTATAATCCGATAACTTCGGTGCCATCGCTGGCCGGTTCGGATATGCCGCCGGCGGTTGCCGGCGGTTATATCCCTACGTCGACCTTTGCCGCGGCGCCTTTGCGGAACTGGTACTTTGAGGTCGAACGCTGCAAGAACGCGACCTGCACGGATAAGGAACGGCAGTCGGACACGTATATCCACCGGATTTACGTCGACGACGCCGAGGTGGATAACCGCTGGTGGCACTATAACGCCACTCCTGAAGCCAATATGCGCCGATATACCGGAATCCCGCTGAAGACTTTTCAGGGCGCTGGCCGGCCGTTCGAGATCAAGCAGATGGACGTGACGATCCGCGGCGCGGGAACGTATTTCGTGCGCGCGATGATGCCGGATATCAGGATGTCCGGTGCCGGAAGCGGACCTTGGTACCCGAACAACGCGATGATGGAATTCTACCTGACGGTTCCCGAAAAAGCCGGCGAGAATACCTGCTCGAGCGAGGGCTCGGACGGGATGTATAAGGTGATCTGGGATGGCTGCGGCGAGAATTACGTTCCCCAGACGCAGAAGTTCGAAGCGGTCAACGAGAAATATGGGTTTATCTCGAATTATTCGGCGCTGACGCTCGAATACCGGTTGAACCCGTCGAAGTCGAGCCTGACGTCGGTCGCGGAGATCGCGGAGCTGGAATGCGAATGGCAGCTGTTAGCCGAGGGATACACGATCGATGGGTCCGGCTGCTATAAGGATAAGATTATTCTCCCGCCGTTCACGCGCGCGATTATCAAGGGCGGGAAGATCGTTATGCCGGTGAAGCCGACGTTTTATCAGAACGATACGCTCAGCGAATTTGTCATGGCGTATACGCGGCGAACCACGGAACAGAATACTAACCTGTTTATTAACGCCACGGATCAGGAATGCCCGCGCGAGCCGATTCCGGATACCGGGTATTCGCTGCGTTCGCCGGCGCCGATGAGCGCGGCGGATCAGTCCGGCTTTATTTTCACGGGCAATACGCTCGAGATTCCGGCGATCGGGCTGGGGACGGAATACCCGATTGAAATCGTGCATATCAACTATCTGAACGGGAAGGACCTGTCCGGCGGGTATGACCTGAAGGTCTTGGGCGGGTATGTCGGCGAGCTTGAGGGCGGCGCTTATCTTCCGTATCCGGGGAATACCGTCCTGACGGGGCATTATTATTCTCAGGGCGTCTTCGTCAACCTGACCAGTCTGCATATGGAAGATGAAATTATTATCTATGGGACGGACGGATATAAGTACACGTACCGCGTCAACAACTCGTTCTGGACGAAGCCGGACGACGCGTACATGATGTTCCAGCCGAACGGCGAGCGGTCGCTGACGCTGGTGACCTGCGACGATTATAACTTTATCGACGACGAGTATAAAAAGCGCTATATCGTCCAGGCAACGATTTCGTCGATCGAACCATATAACAAGGAATAAAGGTTTTATTCATAATTTTACGGTAAAAAAACCGCTCTTCAAAGAGCGGTTTTTTTACCGTAAATCAGTCGTCTTTTTTGATCGCTTCGCGGGCTTTCGCTAAAATATCTTCGACGTCCGCCGCAGCGTCTTTCACGACGTTCTCAGCTTCTTCCGCAGCGTTTTCGGCCTTTTCGGCGGCGTCGCCGCGGGCGGCGGCCAGCGCGGCTTTCGCGCGTTCAACGCTGTCGTTCGACGACGGCGCGGCGGTTTTCGCCGTTCCGCTTCCGGTCTGCGCGCCGCTTTTATCGAGGAGATACCCGACCGCCAGTCCGCCGATCAGCCCGATTGTCAGCGCAGTGTTCAGGTTGACCGAGTCGACGAACGTTCCGACGGCGTACCCCAAAACGATCCCAACGATGCAGCAAATTATTAAAATCCGATTCGCAGCCATGACTTCTATCATCCTCCGATTCCTTAATAGATTCAATCGACGCTCCTGATTATACTTCATGCGCCGCGATCGCGTCCGTTCGAGCGGGGCGGGCGGCATCCGTGATAAAATGAACAAATGCCGGAGAGATCAAGAGAACAGGTTCCCTCGAAAGGATCTTCATTTATTAAATCGACCGCAATTTTAGCCGGGGCGATGGTTTTTTCTCAGATTTGCGGGCTGCTCAGTAAGAGCCTGCTCGGGTCGACGTTCGGAACGTCGGCGGAGCTCGACGCTTATCTGGCGTCGAACCGGCTGACGGAAACGATCTTCAACCTGGTCGCCGGCGGCGCGCTCGCCAGCGCGTTCGTCCCCATGTTCAGCACGCTGCTGGACCGGGATGACGCGCGCGGAGCCTGGAAGCTGGCGTCGAATATCGTCAATATCCTGATTCTTGTGCTGCTGGTCCTGACGGCGCTGCTGTACGCGTTCGCCGGGCCGGTTGCGGAGAACTTTCTCGTTCCCGGGTTCAAGGCGCAGGATCCGCTGATGCAGCGGCTGACCGCCGAGCTGCTGCGGATTCAGCTGCCGTCGATCCTGATTTTCGGTCTCAGCGGCTTGCTGATGGGGATTTTGAATTCGCATGGGAACTTCCTGCTTCCGGGATTGGCCCCGGCCATGTACCAGATTGGCATCCTGATTGGCGTGACGATCCTGGCGAAGCCGTTCGGGATCCGCGGCCTGGCGTATGGCGCGGTTCTTGGCGCTGCGCTGCACCTTTCAGCTCAGCTTCCCGGCTTAATCCGGATCCGGACAAAGCGCTATTTCGCTTCGTTCGGGTTCCGCGACAGCGCTGTGATCGAGGTGATCCGGCTGATGATCCCGCGGCAGGTCGGCGCGTCCGCGGTCCAGCTGAACTTTCTGGTCAATAATTTTATCGCTTCGTATCTTCCGGCGGGCTCGATCACCGCTGTGTCGTTGGGCCTGACGATTATGCTCATGCCGCAGGCGGTTATCGCTCAATCGGTCGCGACCGTTTCGCTGCCGCGCTTTTCGGTCCTGGCCGGGCGCGGCGAGCTGGACAGAATGCGCAGCGCGCTGGCGGATACGCTGCGACTGGTGCTGCTGCTGTCGCTGCCCGCGGCGGTGGGGCTGATTCTCTTCGGGAGCGAGATTGTGCGGCTGATTTTCGAACGCAGCGCGTTCAATCCGCAAATGTCGGAAATGGTGAATTGGGCGCTGCGCTGGTACAGCGTCGGGCTGGTATTTCATTGTATCGTTGAGGTCGTATCGCGCGCGTTTTACGCGGTTCACGATACGAAGACACCGGTGATCGTATTGTTCTGCGCGATGGGCCTGAACATGGCGCTCAGTTTCCTGCTGACCGAAGGATTTTCGCGCGCCGGACTGTATCCGCATGGCGGGGTGGCGTTGGCGAATTCGATCGCGACCGGGTTGGAAATGGCGGCGCTGCTGACGCTGATGCGCCGGAGGCTGGACGGCCTTTCCGGAAAACGGATCGTCCGCGTGCTGGTTCAGGGCGGGGCCGCGGTCAGCGCGATGATCGCGTTTATTTTCCTCTGGCGCGCGGCGGCGGGGAAGCTCGCGCCGCTGCTGTATCTTGCCGGAGGGATTGGCGGCGCGGTCTTCGTGTACGCGGGTGGCTGCCTGGCGGCGAAGGTCGAGGAATCAGCGCTGATCCGCCGCGCCCTTCGCCGTTTTTTCGTCCGATGAAACGGACTCATGATACGATTTTTCCGTATTCACGTTCCAGATATTCGCTTTCGTTTCCAGCCCGGCGCATAAATTTTTGACCGCTTCGAACGCGGTGACCATCGAATGGTCCGTGTTGTTGTAACGGTGCTGCCCGTTGCGCCCGATACAGGAAAGGTTGGCGATTCCGTCAAGCCAGCCGGTCAGCTCGCCGATCCGGTCGTAGGTATCGAAGTAGGCGGGATAGGCCTTCTGAACGTGTTCGACATGCCAGTCGAGGACGTCGCCGGCTTCGGCGACGCCGATTTTTTCGAGCTCGCCGATCGCAAACGCGCTGAACGCTTCGTCGCTCATCGTCCAGAGATCGTCGCCCTCGGCGCAGAAATATTCCAGCCCGATTCCGACGTTCTTTTCAAAATCGCTGATCAGGTAGGGCGACCAGTTGTTGAAAACCTGGATCCGCCCCATCCGCACATTCGGTTCCTGAACGTAAATCCAGCAGTCGGGAATTCGATCGCCGACGGTCCGGAGCCGCGTCCTGTTCTTCAGGAGCAGCTTTTTCAGCTGGAGCCCTACGGTAATAAAGTCGCGGTACGGAAGGCCGGCGGCGATTTCGCGGATCGGCGCCGGAACCGCGCCGGGGTTCGCTCGTTCGATCCCGGCGATCAGGTCTTTCAGCGGCATGGAAGAAAAGACGGCGTCAGCGGCGAGCGTTTCTTCTCCGGCCGGACTCTCAACGATTACCGAGGCGATCCGTCCGTTCGCGAGCGTCAGCCCTACCGCTTTCCGGTTCATGCGGATTTCGCCGCCCATCGCGCGGATTTCGTCGGCGACCTTTTCCCAGAGCTGTCCCGGACCCAATTTCGGGTACCAGAAGCTTTCGATCAGCGACGTTTCGACGGTCCGCTTCTTCCGCCAGGCGGACGGGAGGATTTTTGAAAGCATATCGGCGAGAATCCTGCGAATCGAGAGCCCTTTGACGCGCTGCGCCCCCCAGTCGGCGGAGATTTCCGACGGGTGGCGCCCCCAGACTTTTTCCGTGTATGACTCGAAGAAAAGCGCGTAAAGCTTTCGCCCGAACCGGTTGCAGTAGAAGTTTTCCAGCGAGGTTTCCGGGAGCTTGACAACGTAGGTTTTCAGGTAGCTGAACCCCGCTTCAAGCGTCCGGATCAGTCCGAGGTTCCGGAAGGTCTGAGCCTTGAACGAAATCGGGTAATCGAAGAATTTTCGGAGCGAATAAATTCGCGAAACACGGCGACGGAGAAGCATGACGAGGTCGGTTTTCTCAGGGTCAGGCCCGCCGGGAACGTACGGCTTTTCCTCGCCGGGGCCGAGGATCCGGTCGTCCTTCGCCGGCGCGCCCTGGATCGGGAGCCGCTCTTCCCACCAGCGCATGACGGACGCGTCTTTGGAAAAGAAGCGGTGACCGCCGATATCCATCCGGTTCCCGTTGTAAACGACCGTTCGGGAAATCCCGCCGATAGCGTCGGAGGCTTCTAAGATCTGGACGTCAAAGCGGTCGCCCGCCGTTTTCAGGATTTCATATCCCGCCGTCAGCCCCGCCGGACCGGCGCCAATAATGATTACGCGTTGTTTTTTGGGATCGCTCGTCATTGCAGTTTGTCCTCGTTTGTGTTTATGGTGTTTTTTTATTCAGGCAGTTTTCAAGGCCCGATCCCCTCGGACGGTTTATTGAACGATGTATTCAGTCCAGAGCGCGCCGCGCTGCTGCGGCCCCAACCCGAAGGTCATCCCGCTCGGGCTGGAGAGTTTGAAATCGACCCGCTGCGTCCCCGATCCGAAAACGGGGTAGGAAATTGTCACGTCGCCTTCCTGTCCGGGCTGGATCGTCGTCCCGAAGCGGAAAAGCCGCTGCGCGCCGGGCTGGAGCCCGGCGGTCGCGACCATGAAATAATCTTCGGCCAGCGGGCAGCTCCCGTCGTTTCGGAAGCGCCAGGTTTTGGTCATGCGCTGACCCTGCGCAATGGCCTGCCCGTCGGGCGTGACGTCGGCGACGAACCCGACCCGGTCAGTACAGCCCTGCGGGCGGTCCGGCGCGTCCGTCATCGCGCTCCTTTCGATTGGATCGGGAAGTCCGGAGGCTTTTTCGCCGTCGACTTCGCCGGCGCTGACGGCGCAGCGGAAGCCGAAGGATTGCGGATTCGCGCCTTCGACGCCAAAGCGCCCAGCCAAAAGCCAGCCGGATTCAAACTGCGCGTCTGCGGCTGAGCCGCCTTTGACCGTTCGCGTCGTTCCGCTGAGAGGGCCCTGCGGATTTTCCATCCCGGCGGACATGACGCGGTTCTCGCTGTAAAAATCGTTGGTCCATTCAGCAACGTTCCCGCCCATCGAAAGCGCGCCGTACGGGCTCCGGTCGAAGGTTTCGGCGTCGTCCGCCGGACGGAGCGCGCCTAAAACGGACGCGTCCGCCTGCGAATACGGACTGTCGTTCCCCCAGGGGAAGAGCGCGCCGTTCGTTCCGCGCGCCGCCTTTTCCCATTCCGCTTCGGTCGGCAGCCGCTTTCCAGCCCAACGGCAGTAGGCTTCCGCGTCCGCCCAGGCGATCCCGACAGCCGGGAGAGCGTCGTCGGCTGGGAAGCGCGGATCGGTTGGCTCGGCGCAGATCGTCGACTGAGCGCAGCTGCGGTACTGTCCGGCGCTGATTTCAGTCTGGTCGATCCAGAACGAATCGACGATCGCTTCGGTCATCGGCGTTAAAATCGAGAGATTGAAATCGAATTTCCCGTCGAGCCCCATCTTGAACGCGCCGCCGGGAACGTAGACCATTTCCTGCCGGTCTTTCAGCCAGACCAGCCCCGCGCCGATTTCCGTTCGAATCGGGAGGTTTTCCTGAAGCGGGGCAGCGTTCGAGGCTTCGTCGGGAATGGCCTGGTTCTCCGAGACCGAGGCGTTTTCCGGCGTGGCTTCGGCGGCGATCGGCAACGTGACTTTTTCAGCCAGGACGGTTTGCGTCAGGTTAAGCGCGTCGAGCGTTCCGCGGTAATTCGGGCGATCGCCGACCGGGATTACGCTCAGGTAGCGATAGAGGAAGAATCCGCCGGCGATAACGCCGATCGCGAAGAACGCGCTCAATACGCCGGCGAGCGAACGCCGCCGGCGGGCCGATTTATCATAGTCTTTGATCGTGTAGCCTGGGCGCGGCTTCGGTTCGGCGGGCTCTTCCGATTGGATCGGCGCGGCCCCCGCTGGGCGTTCCTTCCCGGCCGAGGGACGCGCCGCCGTTGGGCGGGGAAGCGCGGCGGCGGGTTCTTCGTTCGTCCAGCGCTCCAGGATGCTCCGGAAGTCGTTGAATACGTCGATCCCCGAAGAAAAACCTTCTTCGCGGCTGGGGGTCAGGCATCGCAGAATCAGGTCAGAAATATCGCGGGCGGGAAAGCCCTGAAAATTCGCGAAACCCGCTTCGTAGTATTCGTAGTACTGGTTGGCGTTGCGCCTCGAATCGGCGACGGACGCGCCGTAGGGGATCAGCCCGGTAAACAGTTCGGCGAGAACGACGCCCAGCGCGAAAACGTCGTCGCGTTCGGTCGGCTCCTGATCGTTCGACGCGGCATGCCGATAGCGTTTCAGCTTCGCGTCGTATTCGGTCGGAAGCGGTAAAAAGGAAACGAGCGCTTCTTCGTTATCGGCGATCAGGACATGATTCGAGCTCAGCGATCCATGCGCTATGCCCTGCCCATGCAGCGCGGCTAACGCTGAAACGATCGAATAACCGAAGCCCATCGCCCGATTTATTTCCAACGGCCGCCCGCTTTCTTTTAAAACGTCCGCGAGCGATTTTCCGGGATAATACGCCTGACTCAGGATCAGTCCTTCGGGAAAGACATCGGGAATGCCGACCGGGATAACGAGCGAATGCCGGAATGCGGATCGTTTCTGGAACGTCAGCTGGAGCGAGAGGAGGGTCGACGCCTGCGGAAAGGCGTTGACCGGGATAACGCGCAGGTAGCAGTCAGCCCCGGTTTCGATCCGCGTCGCGCGAAAATAAGATGAATCGTTCGATGGCGCGTATTGCTCTGTAATCCGGTAGTTCAGAATAACCATGCTCATTGCGTTCGTTCGCCCTTTCAGGAGCCCTCCGGATTAAATTATAGTTGAATCCGGAGGAATCGACGACTCTCGATTTTCATTCGAGCAAGAACCCCCGTTTCTCCGTTTCTTTTGGTAGAATTTTGTATAGAAGAATCGTGCGGTGCATCGCGCAATCGCCGTCGCGGAAGTTTCGCCCGGCGTTCAATCTCTATTGAAAAGAGGCTTTCCGTTTGCCGTGAGAGAGTATCAACTCAAGCTGAATCAGCTGATCCCGTTTCTTCCGGAAGTGCGTAGTATTTCCGGCAACAAACCGAATATTGTTTATAATGCTGTGACTTTCGATTCACGTGAGGTCAGGCCCGGCGCGATATACGTCGCGCTTCAGGGAACGAGCGTCGACGGTCACGATTTTATTCCAAACGCGATCGAGAACGGCGCGACCGCGATTATCGGAACGTCCGGCTTAGCGCGAGATACGTTCGACCTCCCGGTCCCTTATATCCGCGTCAGCGACTCCCGCTGCGCGATGGCCTGGGCGGCGGCGGCGCTTTACGATTTCCCTGCCCGCGATCTGGTTACGATTGGCGTGACCGGGACCGACGGGAAGACGACGACGTCTACGATTCTCTATTATATTTTGAAGGAGGCGGGCTTCGCAACCGGAATGATCACGACGGTGGCGGCGATGATCAATGGGGTTGAAATCGATACCGGTTTTCATGTGACGACGCCGGAGAGCCCTGACGTTCACCGGTTCCTGGCGGAAATGCGCGACAGCGGCGTGACCCATGTCGTTCTTGAAGTCACGTCGCACGGCCTGGCGCAGCAGCGCGTTGCCGCCGTCGATTTCGATATCGCCGTCGTGACGAATATTACGCATGAACATCTGGATTACCATAAAACGCGCGAGGACTACTTTGCGGCGAAGGCGATCCTGTTTGAGGGGCTGGGAAAAAGGACGCGCGCGATAAAACCGCTGGCGATCCTGAATCTTGACGATCCGGACTCCTATCGTTTTCTGGAACCGCGGACCGCGGTGAAAAAGGTCTGCTACTCGGCGGAGGCGAAGGATCAGGAGGCATTCGCGACGATCGGTTCGCTCAAATCTTCGCCGGGCGGGCTGGAGCTGGAAGCGCGCTTCCGCGAGATGCCGAATTCGAGGGATAATCAGGCGATCCGGGTGCATTCGTCGTTGATCGGGAAGTATAACGCCGCGAATATTCTTGCGGCGATGTCGGCGGCGATTTACGGGCTTGGCGTTATACCGGAAACGGCCGCGGCGGGCGTTGCAAAATGCGGCTATATTTCGGGGCGGATGGAACTGATTTCGATGGGTCAGGACTTTTTCGCGATGGTCGACTTCGCGCATACGCCGAACGCGTTGGCGAAAGCGCTGGATTCTGCCCGCGGGCTGCTCATGGATTATCATCCCGCCCGGCCCGACGCGCGGATTATCGCGATTTTCGGTTCGGCGGGGCTGCGCGATCGGGAAAAACGGCGGATGATGCCCGCTGTGGCGGCGAAGAAGGCGGATATCATGATCCTGACGGCCGAGGATCCGCGGACAGAATCACTTGAGGAAATCCTTGGGCAGATGGCCGAGGAGGCGGAGGCGAGCGGCGGAAAGCTGAATGAGACGTATTATGTCGAGCCGGATCGGGGAAACGCGATTCGCCTGGGCGTTCGGCTGGCCCGGGCGGGGGATCTGGTCGTTGCGCTCGGGAAAGGGCACGAGCAGTCGATGTGCTTCGAGCGGACGGAGTACCCCTGGGACGAACGCGTTGCGATGCGCGCAGCGCTGGCGGAGCGGATGGGGGTTCCGGGACCGGCAATGCCGTACCTGCCGACGTCGGCGGGGAGATAAAATGAGAACGCCCGGCTGGATGAGGTCCTTCCCGAAGACCTGACTCAGGGGATCGCCTCATCAGCGCGGGCGTCTTTTTTATTCATATCCCGACTTCGCTTCAGCGTAAATCTTCTCAAACTCCGCCAGGAAATCCCCGGCAATCTCCGACGAGCTGATGAAGAGGATCTGCTCATCGTTAAAGCGGTCGGCGGAACGGGTAAAGTTATACGAACCGGCGGCGACGAACGAGCCGTCGATGATAACGACCTTCTCGTGCATCAGCGCATCGGCCGACCCATCCATGAAGATCGGCACGCCCTGCCCTTTCAGGAACGGCGCCTCGCCGCCTTTATCCCTGAACGCTTTTTCGCCTTCGAAAACAACGGCTACGTCAACCCCGTTTTCCCAGCGGCCGACGAGCGCTTTCCCGATCGCGTCTTCCGTAAACGAATAGGCGAGGATTCGGACCTCTTTCCGCGCCGCCTCGATAACGGTCGTGATCGTCTTGCCGATATTGTCTTCCGGCGCAAAACGGACGAGGAAACGCGTTCCGTCTTCGAGCTCGATAATCCCTGGCTCGTCGCTTTTCGGACTTTCCGCGCCGAAGAGGTTATCGAAGAACATCTCGTCAAATTCGGCGCTGAAAATTGCGTTCGCCTCTTTCGATCGCAGGAAAATCATGAAGTTATTATCGTAAAAAAATGAACTGGGCGTCATGTTGGCGCTGCCGCTGATCGTCGCGTCGTCGTCTAAAACGATGAACTTCGCGTGCATCAGGCCTTGCCCGTTTGCCTCAAAAATCTCGACGCCGCCGGCTTCCATGTTCCCGACGACGTCTTTTCCCGCGTTTTCGCCATGAATCACGACGCGGACTTCGAGACCTCGGTCGACAGCGCTGATCAGCGCTTCGGCGACTTTTTTATCCGTGAAATTATACGTCGCCAGGTAAACATGATCCTTCGCGGTGTTAATTGCCTCGATAATCATGTCCTGGAGCGTCGTGTCCCGCTTCGGGGCATAGGGGTTATTGAAATAAACTTCCATGAAGCTTCCGGGTTCGACCGCCGCGGACACCGCGCTGAAGGAGCCGGCGATCAGGATGACGGAAAGGACGGCGAGGATGATCCTGAAAAGACGTTTCATTTTGGACTCTCCGTTAAACGTTAAACTAAAATAAAAATCGAAGCGCCCGCTTTCGTTAGCGGCAGCGGTGCAGCGTATACAGTGTCAGATCGGCGAATCGAGCCGCGAATTCCTCGTCCGGAACGCAGTCGTCAGCGTAAGGCGCCCGTGAGACCGGCGGGTTCGATTCGCCGCGCCAGTCAGTTTCGATCATGAAATACGGGCCGCCTTCGGAAAGAACGCGCGGCGCGTCCGGCCCGACATAATCCGGGTAGCAGGTCAGACGGAAGCTTTCGCACATTTCATATTCGTAAAAATCGGCGGGCAGCGGGAAGATCAACGGGGGAGCGTCCGGATGCGTTTCTTTAATATAGGAGAGGACGCGGTTTGGAGCATGGAATGTCGATATGAAATACGGTGCTGCGATCTGATCAAGGGAGTTTTCCGCGTAGGCGGGACGGCTCCGGTTCAGCCGCTCAGCTTCGACCGAAAACGTCGTGACGACCAGGACGGCGGTCACGAGGATCAGCCCGACTCGCAGTTCGTTCTTTCGGATCTGATCGAGAAGCGCGGCGAACGCGACCGCGACGATCAGAAGGACCTGCGGTACGAGCGGGAGAAGGTTGCGGTTGAACGGGACGTACCCGCTCAGCGCGCAGAATCCGATCAGCAGGAGCAGCGTCGAGAGAATGTAGAGGAGAAGGTCTCGGAATTCAGCCGCGATTTTTCTCCAGCTCAGCGCCGTTCCGACGGCTCCCAGCGCTGCGATCGCGAGAAGCTCGGGCCGCTTTCCGATCAGCGCATGAGCTAAATGTCCGACGCTATTGCGCAGCATTCGCTGGGCGAGCTGGATCGGGGAGATCTCCGAGGTTGGCTGATGATACCCGCCGGGAGCGTAGACGCGTATTACCTGATCCAGAATCGGGTAATACCAGAGAACCGCCAGCGCGATTCCAGCGAGAAACGCCAGGATCATCTGGAACGCTGCGGAATGAAAAGCTTTTTCAGCCGCCGGAAGTCCATCCTTCTTCAGCAGGTTCGTCAGCCAGTCGACGCCGAGGACGAGCATGATTCCGCCGATAAAAATTGCGTTGAACGGTATCGTGTAAATCAGCATCGCGGTCAGAATCGTGATCGCCCAGAAGCGGAAACGGGCGCGATCGGTTTTCACGGAGAGAACGAAATAGATCAGCGCGCTCATCAGCGCCATTGACAGTCCGTATCCACGCAGCTCGACGCTCCAGGCGTAAAACGGCAGGCTCGTCGCCAGCAGCAGCGGCGCGAGGAGGACGGCGGTTTTCCCGAACCGGCTCGCGGCGAGCGCGCTGAAGACGAGGGAGAGCGCGGGGAAAACGAGCGTCGCCGCGCGGACCGGGGCGACGTTCAGCGATACGGCGGCGAAATCCTGCATTCCGAAAATCCGTAGGATGCGCGCGAGGAACAGGTTGAAGAGGACATGATTATTCGGATAATCGTAAAATACGGCGGGATTCAGCGCGTCCGAGGCGATAACGTAGTTTTTCAGCGTGTAAATCTCGTCGCACCAGAGCGACTGCGGCAGGAGGAGTTTAACGCTGAGGATCAGGAACGGGAGAACAGCAAGGAGGACCGCGCCGAAGACGCGTCGGTTTTCACGAAAAGCCTGGAAAAAGGTTTGGAGACCCCGGAGAATTTGGGGGCCGGACGCGAGCGCCAGGAGCAACGCGGCGATCAACGTCGCTGCGTAGACGATTTTAACCATGCGCTTCGGCAGGATCTTCGGAAGCGTAATCGCGTAGGCCCGGCCGTTCACGGCCGGATCGCTCGAATCGGTCGCGGAGAACAGGATTGTCCCGTCGTTCCAGATCATGAACTCTCCGCCGCCTTTTTCCCGGACCGAATCGCTCGTTGACAGCGGGTCGCGGCGTATCTCAACGCCGTTTTCGGCGAGGCGAACGTCGAGATCCCGAATCATGACTTCCGCTGGGAAGGGCTGGCTCAGCGCGGCATAACCGCTCTCCTTGCGGATCGTTTCGATGGGAAGCGCTGTCCGTCCGATCGAAACCTTTCCCATGCGGTTCAGCGTCGCCAGCCATGAAAGAAGAACCAGCGAGCAGAGCAGGATTTTGAGTACCCGTAAGAGGAAATTTGTCGGAGTCCGCGTGCTTTTTTCGTTTGCCATATTTTAGATTATATCAGCGATGGCCTGCGGCGCGAGGTCTGGGGACGCTTACCGGCGGAGACGAATTTTTATCCGTGAATCGGTTCGGCGGTTTCCTCAGCGAAATGGCGGAAAAGGAATTGTTTCTTTACCCGTTTTTTTGATAATATTAAGCCAGACGTTTTTCACTTCTCTTTATCAGGCACGAAGGATCTGGCCTGGTAAATCCTTATAAAATACAGTGAATATTCAGGCCGATAAAGGAACGATTCGGTATTGTTGAGCGAACGTAACCGGAGGAGAATCTATTAATGAGCGACGACAGTATGAAGACGATCGGGCGGTACATCATCGAGCGGGAGATTGGGCGCGGGGGAATGGCGACCGTTTATCGTGCGCATGATCCGCAGCTGGACCGGGCCGTCGCGATCAAGCTGATCCGGAAGGGAGCTTTCGCGCCGGAGCAGCTGGCCATGATGATGGAGCGGTTCCGACGGGAGGCCAAGGCGCTCGCGAAATTGAATCATCCGAATATCGTTAAAGTCCTTGATTATGGCGAGTATCAGAACGCGCCGTATCTGGTTATGGAATACATTGACGGCGTGACGCTGAAGAGCTTGAAAAAGCCGCTGCGGCTGGACGTGGCGGTACGGCTGCTGCTGCCGATCGGGGAGGCATTGGCGTATATTCATGATCAGGGCCTGCTGCATCGAGACATCAAACCGTCGAATATAATGCTGACGAAGGATCGGCGGGTGATCCTGACGGATTTCGGGATTGCGAAATGGATCGAGAACGACGGCGGGCAGGTAACGCTGACGGGGACGGGGATCGGAATCGGAACACCGGAATACATGGCGCCTGAGCAGGGCCGCGGACAGCGGGCAGACGGAAGTTCCGACGGGTATTCGCTGGCAGTCGTATTTTATGAGCTGGTCACCGGGGTGAAACCGTATCAGGGGGATACGCCGGTTGATATCCTGATTAAGCAGGCGAACGATCCGATTCCGGATCCGCGCATGATTAATCCGAAGCTGCCTGTCACGGTGAAGCGATTTTTGGATCGGGCGATGGCGAAAAAACCTGCCGATCGGTATCCGACGATGAATGATTTTTTACGGGACTTCAAGGAACTTCGACTCTCCCCGGTTGGGAAACCGGCGGGACAGGGGAAGGAATCGCGCATCCGGAATGGCGACACCGGGACGGATCAAATCTGGACCCGATTTGCGGATGATACGCGGACCGGCAGCTCGATCCGACTGGAAAAATCGGATATTCGCAAGGTTCGCAAGGCGACCGTCGGGCAAAGCCGTTCCCCGCAGGGCAGGGCATGGGAGGGGAAACGAACAGGGGTGATAATTCTGGCGGTGAGTATCCTGATGGGTTGTATTGTCTGGGTCGGTATCCGCTTCGGTTTCGGAGATTCGCCGGGTGGCGCGACGATGACGGCGCCTGCGCTTGAAGATTCGGGAGAAGGGGAAGTCAGGCCGGAGCATGCTGCAAGGCCGACGAGGGTCGCGGAGGCGACGAACGATTGGGAGAGGACGAAGTCCACGGCTCAGGAGGTTTCGCTTCCGGATCATTCCGCGGCGACGCAAACGGCTGTGTCTCAGCGGTCAGAGGAATCCATGCGGGAGACGTCGGAATTTCTGGATCGTCAGGCAACAGAATTGGCTGCTGCGCTGAGCCGTATCACGGAAACCGCGAATGCTGCGGAGCGAATCCGGTTGACGGAGATTAGCCTGCCTACGGAAACGCCGGAACCAACGGCGACGGAAAGACCGTTCGCGAAATTACGCGTTGGAGATACGATCGAATTCGGGCGCTATGAGCAGGATAACGAATTCGGAAATGGACCCGAGGCGATCGAGTGGGAGGTTTTAGAGATCAAGGATGGCAGCGCGCTGATCGTCAGTCGGTATGGCCTGGACGCAAAGTCGTATCATGATATCTATACGGAGATAACGTGGGAGCGCTGCACGCTGCGAAACTGGCTGAATAACGATTTTTATGATGAGGCTTTCAATGAGGCAGAGAAAAATCAGATTTTATCAACAACGGTAATAAATCCGGAAAATTCGACGTACGGGACGAGCGGAGGAGATTCGACAGAAGACCGCGTTTTTCTTCTGAGTTTAGCCGATGCACGGCGTTTTTATGAAACGGACAGGCAGCGGGTTCTCGACGCAACCGCATACGCAAAAGCGAATGACGTTTTTATCAGCGAAGACAACGGCAGAACGTTTTGGTGGCTGCGGACGCCTGGACAAACGCGGCTTTACGCCACAGGGATCAAGTCGTTTGGAACGCCGGACTATAACGGCGTAAACGTTCAATTCCCTCAGGGCGCGATCCGGCCGGCAATCTATCTGGCGATGGACTCGAATCAGGAATAAAGCGTCCAAAAAGACAATGATGCGCATGGCAGTTAAGGAGTGAGGCGTAAAAATATGAGCGACGACAGCATGAAGACGATCGGGCGGTACATCATCGAGCGGGAGATCGGGCGCGGGGGAATGGCGGTCGTGTACCAGGCGCACGATCCGCATCTGGATCGATCGGTCGCGATTAAGCTGATCCGGAAGGGAGCGTTTACCGGGGATCAGCTGGAAACGCTCCCGGAACGCTTTCGGCGCGAAGCGCGCGCGTTGGCGAAGCTGGACCATCCGAATATCGTGAAGGTTTTAGACTACGGGGAGTTTGAAGGGTCGACGTATCTGGTCATGGAGTATCTCGAAGGAATAACGCTGAAGGAGGTGAAAAAGCCGCTGCGGGTAGAAATGGCGGTGCGGCTGATTCGTCCGATCGCAGAGGCGCTTGAATACGTCCATGATCATGGGATACTCCACCGTGACGTCAAGCCATCGAATATCATGATTACGGCGACGAAGAAGGTCATGCTGACGGATTTCGGGATAGCGAAATGGCTGGAAGATCGATCGGATCAGTTTACGCTGACGGGGGCGGGGATCGGAATCGGGACGCCGGAATACATGGCGCCGGAGCAGGGGTTGGGTAAAAAGATCGACGCGCGGGCGGATATGTATGCGCTGACGGTGGTATTTTATGAGCTGATTAGCGGGAGAAAACCGTTTTCCGGCGAAACGCCGCTTGAAGTGCTGACGAAACAGGTCAGCGATCCGATTCCTGATCCAAGAACGATTATTCCCGAGCTGAACGAATCGGTAAAGAAATTCTTAGATCGAGCGATGGCGAAGAAGCCGGAGGACCGGTATCCGACGATGATGGATTATTTACGGGATCTGGACGGGCTGCGGCTGCAGTCGATCGCAGAGGCGGCGAGCGGAAATACAGGGATTCAGGTCACTTCGCGCAAGGATCCAACGACAAACAGCTCGGTCCGCTTTGGGAAAACAGACATGCGGAGGGTTCGCGAGGCGGCGGAAGACCGTTCGAGCCAGGCGCCGAAAGCTTCAGGGGAAGACAATACGGGGCGCGTGACGACAAAAGCGGAGGATCATCAGAATAAAAACGCCGCCGTAAGAAAACCGAATCGCCTGCGCTGGCTCCTTCCTGCGGTGGGACTGCTGGCGATTCTCGTGGGATGGATCGGAATTCAGCGTCGGGCCGGAAGATTGCCGGTTGAACCGATGGGGACGCCGACTGAGATGATCCTTGGCGTTGAGAGAAGTCAGACGGACATCCCCATGATTGGGATGGAACCGACGGCTGTCGTTAATCATCAGGGGAAAGAGGCTCCCGTGCAGTCGGGAACCGTCTTTCCGTCGGAATTTATACCGATTGCGATGACCGAAACGGAACCGGCGATGGGTCAGGGTTTGACGCTGATCGAGCCGCAGCAGGAAATCATTGAAACTCAGTCTCCTGAAAGGAAAATGGCAACGCATACGGCGATCGCAGAGCAGAAAAAAGCGGCGCTTTACGAAACGGTAACCGCGTTCAATCAGCGGTTAACCGAAACAAAACAAGGTTACTATCCGGCTCGTAATCCGGTTTCTACGCCCATGCTTGCCGGAACGTCGGTACTGACAATGACGCCAGCCTTTGCAGCAACGCGCCTGGCGCAGGATATGACGTCAACCGCCGCGAAGCTGAATCTTGAGGGAACGGCGATTGCCGTTCATCAGAAAGAAACGGAGTTGGCGGCGATTGTTACGGAAATGACGCTGACGGCGGTCGCCGCGGAACGGATCCGATTGACGGAAGAAGAGGCGGCGGCACGGGCGCAGGCGGAGCGGATCCGATTGACAGAGCTTAGCCTGCCTACGGAAACGCCGGAACCAGCTGCGACGCTTTCGGTTGATAACCCGTATGCGGATATAAAGGTTGGGAAAATATTGCCGCGCACCGGTTTCGCTCCGGGGCGGATCACGAAACTGCCGGAACAGCCGGCTGCGAAGCTCTACCAGACATCGAAGCTGCTCATGAAGATTCCGGCCCTGAACCAGTCGCTCGAAATCATCGGCATCTTGCGGGTTGACGGCGAATGGGATATCGCGTGGCTCGGACAGTACGCCGGCTACCTCGAGGGGTCGGCGTATCCGACCTGGGAAGGTAACTCGATCATCACCGCCCACGTCTGGGCCGCCTACAACAACCCGGGTCCGTTCTTCGGATTGAAAGACCTGAGATACGGCGACAAGTTCATGATCGAAGCCTATGGCAAGACGTACACGTACGAGATTCGCGAATCCGAACAGCTGCTCGAAACGGACGTTGAAAAGATGATGACGCGGAAGGAAGGCAGCTGGATCACTTTGATGACTTGCACGACGTATGATGCGAGCGAAGATAGATATAAATATCGCTACCTGGTCCGTGGCGTACTGATTGAAGTGAATTGATAAGTAAAAAGGGAAGTCTATGAGCGACGACAGCATTAAGACGATCGGGCGGTACGAAATCAAGCGGGAGATCGGGCGCGGGGGAATGGCGATCGTGTATCAGGCGCACGATCCGCAGCTGGACCGGGTCGTCGCGATCAAGCTGATCCGGAAAAGCGCGTTCCCGCCGGAACAGTTGGCGCCGATGACGGAGCGGTTCCGACGGGAGGCCAAGGCGCTCGCGAAATTGAACCATCCGAATATTGTAAAGGCGCTGGATTATGGCGTACATGAGGGAGCGCCGTATCTGGTCATGGAATATATTGACGGTGTGACGTTGAAGGACGTGAAAAAGCCGCTGCGGGTGGACGCGGCGGTACGGCTGCTGCGTCCGGTTGCCGAGGCGCTCGAATATGTCCATGGACAAGGCCTGCTGCACCGGGATATCAAACCGTCGAATATCATGATTACCAGAGACGAACGCGTGATCCTGACGGATTTTGGGATTGTGAAGTGGATGGTGGATGAAGACGACCCGTATACGCTGACCGGAACGGGCCTCGGGATCGGGACGCCGGAATACATGGCGCCCGAGCAGGGGCGCGGACAGAAGATCGACGCGCGATCGGACGCGTATTCATTGACGGTGGTGTTTTATGAGCTGATTACCGGCGTAAAACCGTATCGGGGAGAGACGCCGGTCGATATCCTGATTAAGCAGGCGAATGATCCGATTCCTGATCCGCGCGAGATCGTTCCGGAGCTGAATCCATCGGTAAAGCGATTCCTTAATTGCGCGATGGCGAAAAAGCCGGAGGCCCGCTATCCGACGATGAAAGATTATTTACGGGACTTCGAGGGACTGCGGCTGCAATCCCTCGCGCAGGCGGCGAGCGGAAATACCGGGATCCAGGCGTCTCCTCGTACGGATTCGACGACAAACAGTTCGGTCCGTTTTGGAAAAACGGATTTTCGAAGAGTTCGCGAGGCGGCGGGGGCCCCATCCCGGAAGAATTGGTTCCGCGGCGTCGGGATTTTCGCGGCGGCGCTTCTGATTGTCGGCGCCGCGCTGCTGGGCGTATTGCGCACCCGGGTGGAACCGGAGCTTCTGCCCACGGGAACGCCGCGGATCCAGCTCGTCAAGCCGGAAATCACGCCGACGGGGCCTTCCAGTCCGACGGAAAATCGGCCGGCGACAGCGGCGGCGAGAACGGCCTCGCAATCGGCGTATCGGGAAACAGAAATCGTGGCGGCGTCTATTGAAAGGACTGAAATGGCGCGCGGGACCGCGATTCAGGGAACCGCGTCAGCGTTAGCGGATCGGGCGACAGAGCTCGCTTCGGTGTCGTTGGCGCTGACGGAACGAGCGAACGCGCCGTTAGAGACGGAGGTCGCTTCGTTGAGCCGGACGGCCACGCTGCTGGCTGGATCCGGCGGGTCGGAAGGCGAGGCATCTTCGAATTCATTGGACGAGACGGTGTCAGCTGAACTCCTGATCGAAATCGGATCGCAGGATTCGATTCATATCATCGCTTCGTCGGACGAGGCGGCGCTGACGATGATCGCTGAGTTTCAGCAGATCCGGACGCAGGCGGCGCTGATCCAAACGCCGGAGTCGGGAGCGGAAAGCGCGATCGATCTTCAAATTCAGTTCCCGACGGAGACGCCCGCCCGTACGAATCGGTTCGCGAACCTGAGCGTCCGGGACACGATCGAATTCGGACGCTATGAGCAGGATAACGACTTAACGAATGGAAGCGAACCGATCGTCTGGCAGGTTCTGGAGGTTTCCGATGAGAGCGCGATGATGATCACGAGATACGGGCTGGATAAAAAAGGCTATCATGAAAAGTATCTTGATGTCACCTGGGAAACGTGTTCGCTGCGGAACTGGCTGAATACGGATTTTTACGAGAGCGCTTTTAATGAAGAGGAAAAGCGGCTGATCGAGGAAACGCGTGTCCTGAACGCGGATAATCCGGTTCACGGGACGCCGGGCGGAAACAGTACGCCCGATAAGGTTTTCCTGCTCAGTCTGGAAGAAGTCCGTCGCTTATTTCCCGGAAATCGGGAGCGCATCGGCCGGCCGACGTATTACGCGGAAGCCAGAGGCGCCTGGACGTCGAAGGAGGAGGGCTACGTCGGGAACGCGTGGTGGTGGCTCCGATCCGGCGGGCTTGACGCCAGGCAGGCGGCGCGCATCTTCGTTGGCGGCGCGCCGGACGTTGACGGCGCTTATGTGAATGACGACCGCGGCGTTGTTCGTCCTGTGATCCGGGTCACTCTGAATTAGAAAGATTGGATTCCGGTCTGGTTCGGAAATATCTGATGCGGCGCGGAGCGGCCGCGAAAAATCGCGGGGAATCAAGCCTGAATAGCTGAGGCTCCGGGTCATCAGCCCGTTTGAATTTCATGGCGGGCGCCCGTCCGCGCGCCGGGTAGTTTGGGGAAAACGCACTGACTTTTGCACGTGATATTAAAAAAGGCGTTGATAATAATGTTCTAAGAATGAAGATTCGTAAGGATGCGTATTATGAAAGCCGAACGTTCTTTTCGCAAATAGTAACGGAGCGCGTTTACGTGGCTCGTCGTTCTGTTTGTCAGCGGATTTCAAGAGATAGTTGAAGGTTCGCGACCGCTGGCAGGGCGATATCCCAAGGCGTCCGCTGAAGTCGCTCTTCCCTTCGCAGTTTCCTGAAATTCATCTTCAAAAGCCTGGACCGCATCTTGATAAACCGACAGGACAACAGGCTAAAAAATCTGGCGTGAACCGCTAAAGACGGGTATAATTATTTACATGATGTTATGGCGTGGATTGCGCCGCTCTAAACGATAATCAAAAAAAGGAGTAGATGAATGAAAAAATCGTTAGTTTTGATGCTTGCTGTCTTAGCGCTCGTTTCGCTGGTATCAGGGGTTGCTGCCGCTGACGTTACGCTTGTCATGGGTTCATGGCGCGCGGACGATGTCGACGCGATGAACGAGCTGTTCGCCGCGTATGAAGCTGCGTCAGGCGTGAAAATTGAATTCAAGCCGACCAACCCGACGGACTACAACGCGACTTTACGCACGCAGCTGGAAGCCGGGACCGCGCCGGATCTGATGTACGCTCGTTCTTACGCGACCGGCGCCGATCTTTACAAAAGCGGATTTTTCGCGAAAGTGAATGATCTGAAGGGATTGGACACGGCGTTTTCGCTCGACTATCTTGCCCCCTGGACGGCTGACGGGGACGTTTTCGCGGTTCCGATTCAGGCCGTCAACGCCGCGGTTTATTATAATAAAGACATTTTTGCCGAACTTGGACTGGAAATTCCGACGACGTTTGAAGAGCTTCTTGACGTCGCTCAGAAGCTCCAGGACGCCGGTTACGTTCCGTTCGCCAACGGTATCGCCGATAACTGGGATGTTCTCGAATGCCTGTTCTTAGGCATGGTTCCGAGTTGGATCGGCGGGTCGGACGTCCGCGCGCAATACGAAAACGGTGAAAAGCCGATGAACGATGAGGCCTGGGTAAAGGCCTACGCCGATCTTGCGAAGCTCGCTCCGTTCTTCCCGAAGGGTTTTGAGTCCGTTACCTATAACGACAGCCAGGCGCTGTTTGCGACGGGAAAAGCGGCGATGTTCGTCGACGGTTCCTGGAATATCAGTGTTTATGACGATGCTGATTTTGATCTCGGCTTCTTCGCGATCCCGGCGCCTGCGGGAATGGAGACGCGGATGCAGTTCCATCCGGACGCCGCTATCGCGATGAACCCGGCGACGAAATACCCCGAAGAAGCGCAGGCTTTCCTTGAATGGCTCTGCTCTCAGGATGGGACGGATACCCTCGCGAAATACCTGCCTGCCGGTTTCTTCCCTTACACGCTGAATAAGGTCGAGCTTGGCGATGCTCGCGCGAAAGAAATGCTTGCGCTCGGCGACGGAAAAGAGAACGACGCCCGTTTCGTCTGGCCGAAGATGATCGACCTGTATACCCCGATGCTGGAAGCCTGCAACGGCGTTTTGAAAGGTTCGATGGAGCCTCAGGCCGCGGCTGACAGCGTCCAGGCCGCCTGGGAAGCGCTGACGGCGAAGTAAGCTTTTTCCGAAGCGCGATTCATTAAAGAAGAGGCTGCGCCGGACGGTCATGTATGACGTCGCCGCGCGGCCTCTTTTCTGTCGATAGTTCATGGATAAAAAAGGGAGATACGATATGGCTCAACCGGCGGGTTCCCGGCGCAGAAGAATTTTCCGGGGCGGTTCGGATATTAATCCGAGCTGGCACTATTGGATGATTTATTTGCTGCCGGGGATACTGATTTATATCTTTTTCATGGCATGGCCGTTGATCGATTCGATTCGGGTTTCGTTTTATCAGACGAACGATGGGATCCGCCAATTCGTGGGTTTTTCGAACTATATAACGCTTTTTACCGATCCGATCCTGAAGGAGAGGTTCTGGGGCGCGTTCAGGCATACCTGGATCTTTTTCGCGATTCATATGTGCGTCCAGAACGTTCTGGGAATGTTATTTGCGACGATCCTGACGAACAAGACGATGCGCGGGGTTCGAGGGTATCAGACTATCCTGTTCCTGCCGGTTACGTTGTCGATTCTGGTTACCGGCTATCTTTGGAAGCTGCTGCTGAACCCGGTTTGGACCGGCTCAGTTTTTGAAAAAATGGGGCTCGGATTTCTTTCTCAACCGTATCTGGGGATGGAAAATATTGCGCTTCCGGTTATTTCGCTGGTCAGCTGCTGGCAGTGGGTCGGAATTCCGACGATGATGTTCTTCGCCGCGCTTCAAGGCATATCCGAGGAGGTTATTGAGGCCGCTTCGCTCGAAGGGTGCAGCGGGTGGCAGATGTTCCGGTTTATTCAGCTGCCGCTGATCATGCCGATTGTCGGGATTATCGCGATCCTGACGTTCGTTAATAACTTTAACGCTTTTGACGTCATTTACGCGATGGAGGGCCCGAACGGTCCGCCGAATTATTCAACCGATATTATTGGTACTTTCTTCTATCGTTTAGGGATTGCTGGCGAACATCCGGTCGCGATCCCGAATCCGGGGTTGGGCGCGACGCTGGCGACGGTTATTTTTATTATGCTGACGATTTTCGTCGTTCCGACGTTGATCAAGACGCAAAGGGAGGCATGACCCATATGAAAATCTTTAAATCACAACGTGTGCAGAACATGCATATTCCGTCGCATATTGTATTGGTCGTCTGGTCTTTTATCGTTCTGTTCCCGATTTATATCATGATCATTAATTCGTTCAAAACGAAATTTTCGATCTATGATAATCCTTTCGGGCTGCCGGAGAAATGGAATCTCAAGAATTATCAATACGTTTTCACGAACAGCGACTTCATGGGTTATTTTATGAACTCTATTCTGGTCGTTGTCATTTCGCTGGCGTTAACGCTGGCGCTCGGCGCGTTCGCGGCTTACGCCCTGGCGAATTGGAAAGGGAAGGCTTCGAATCTGGTCTTCTTCTTTATCGTCGCCGGTATGATGCTGCCGATCCGGATCGCCTCGATCCGGCTGATCCAGATTGTGAAAGCGCTTGGCCTGCTGAATACGATCTGGGGCCTGATCCCGATTTATGTCGCGATGGGGTTTCCGGTTTCGGTCTTTATCATGACGGCGTTTATCCGGTCGGTCCCGGGAGAATTGACGGAATCGGCGTTTATCGACGGGGCCGGAAGGCTGAAGATCTTCTTTGTCATTATTATGCCGCTGCTGAAACCGGCGATGGCGACGGTCGCGATTTATAATCTTGTCCCGTTTTGGAACGATCTTTGGTTCCCGCTGTTATTTATCACGGATGAGAAATCGAAGACGTTGTTGCTCGGCGTGACGCGTCTTTTCGGACAGTATCAAACGGATTGGAGCCGCGTCCTGGCGGTTCTGACGCTTTCAGCGCTGCCGGTCATCATTCTTTATTTGCTGATGTCGTCCCAGTTTATCAAAGGTCTGACCGCGGGAGCGATTAAGGGGTAAGTCAGGAGACAAGCCGCGAGGCGTTGCCATCATTCCAAAGGTTTTGTCGGATCGGAACCGGCTGCCTCATGGGGCCGGTTTGTCTTATTTCGTTGGAGGGTCGTGAGAGAATGCCGCGCGGGATTTAAAACGCGATTCGGCCATACCGTTCGTGCACTGAAAAAAAGCGGCGTACGGATTTCAACGGCGGTTTTTTGGTAAAATACCCAGATAAATCGGTTGTCTTTCAGCGGAAATTCAGCTGACCCCATTCCGAGATACTGTAAAGGTATAAACATGGCAGAAAAAGTGATCATTACGAAGGAGATGTTCGAGCAGTTCGCTCAGGTCGGCGAGGTCGAATTGACGCCCGCGGAGGCCGAATCGATGATTGCGAAGATGAACGCGCAGATAAAGGTCATCGATCAGTTAAGCGCGATCCCGCTGGACGTTGACATGCCCGCGGTCGTGCATGGGAATCCATATCCGCAGGAGATTCGGATCCCGCTTCGGGAAGACGTATGGACGCCGTTTGAAAACGTTGACGGAATTTTAGCGGAAGCGCCGCGAACGCAGGACGGTTATATTGTCGCGCCGGACGTTCCGCATCAGAAATTGAGCTGACTTATGACAGATTTAACTCATTTAACCGCCCTTGAACAGGCAAAATTGATTCGGGACCGCAAGATCAGCGCCGTCGAGCTTCTGGACGCGACGCTCGCGCAGGTCAGGAAGGTTGACGGCCGCCGGGGACAGGTCGGCGCGACGGAGACGGCCGAGGACCTGGAAAAGGTTCATGCGTTTATCCTGCTGACCGAGCGGGAGGCGCGCGAGAAGGCCTCGGAGGTTGACCGGCGGATCGCCGCCGGCGAAGCGGTCGGTCCGCTGGCGGGCGTTCCGTATTCGGCGAAGGACGTATTCTGTACGAAGGGAATCCAGACGACGGCCGCGGCGAAAATCCTGGACGGATGGAAGCCGCCGTATAATTCGACCGTGATCGAGAAGATGGATCAGGCTGACGCGGTCCTGTTCGGTAAGGTCAACTTAGACGAGTTTACGTTCGGCGGATCGAACGAAACGACGGCGTTTAAACCGACGGTCCGGAATCCATGGGACTTCACGCGCGTTCCCGGCGGTTCGTCGGGCGGATCGGCGGCGGCGGTTGCCGCGGACGAAGGGGCGATTTCCCTCGGGACGGATACCGGCGGCTCGATCCGCGAGCCCGCGGCGTTTACCGGCACGGTCGGATTGAAGCCGACGTATGGACGCGTATCGCGCTATGGCGTTATTCCGTTCGCTTCCTCGATGGACACAATCGGGCCATTGGCGAGGTCGGTTGCTGACGCGGCGATCGTCCTGCGCGAGATTTCCGGCGCGGATCCGAAAGACGGTGTGACCGGTCGGGTTGCGATCGACGATTATTTAGCTGAAATGGTCAAAGGGGTCAAGGGAATGCGGATCGGGATTTCTCCCGATTATCTTGAAATTACGCATATCGACGCAAACGGCGAGTACGCCGGGGCGCCGATTGATTCGGACGTCCTTTCCACGTTCAATCAGGCGGTTGAAATATTCCGCGCGCTTGGGGCTGAAATTATTGAGGACGTGCCGATGAAGAATACGAAGTATTCGGTTCCGGCGTATTTCGCGATCAGCCGGATCGAAGCGTATTCGAATCTCCAGCGCTACGACGGCCTTCGCTTCGGCGTCCCGACGAAAAGAAGCGTTGCAGATATGTACGATTTGTACTATAAGACGCGCGGCGAAGGGTTCGGGTACCAGACGAAATTGCGTCTCCTGACAGGAATTTTTATCTCTCAGGAGAAATTTTACGAGAAATATTATCGCAGGGCGCAACAGGCCCGCGGCCTGCTGCGCGCCGATTTTGATCATGCGTTTGATCCGGACGGAAAGTATCGCCTGGATGTGCTGCTGACGCCGTCGACGCCGTCGCCGGCGTTTGAGTTCGGCGGCGCGACCGCGAAGGATTCGCTGCTGATGCAGTTCGCCGATCAGTTTACCTCGCCGATGAATTTCGCCGGGACGCCGGGGATCAGCTTCCCCGCCGGCCTGTCGAAGGAAGGGCTGCCGATCGGGCTTCAGGCGGCTGGTTACGATTATTGCGAATCGAAGATTCTCCGCGCGGCGTACGCGTTTGAGCGGGCGACTGCTGATGAAGAATGGCGATCGGTAAAGCCGATGGCCTTACGATAGGAGTGCGAATGGCGACTGAATACGAAGTAACGATCGGACTCGAGACGCATATCCAGCTGAATACGGTCACGAAAGCGTTTTGCGGTTGTAAAGCGGATAGTTGGAACGACGCTCCGAATACGAATATCTGCCCGACCTGCGCCGGGCTTCCCGGATCGCTTCCGGCGACGAATCAGGCGATGGTTGAAAAGGGGCTGCGCCTCTGTCTGGCGATGAATTCCGAGGTGAACCTGACGTCTCTGTTTGATCGGAAGAATTATATGTACGCTGACCTTCCTTCGGGATATCAGGTTACGCAGGATACGCGGCCGATTGGCGTCGGCGGTTATCTTGACTTCAATATGGACGACGGGCGGGAAATTCGCGTTCATATTCATAACCTGCATATGGAAGAGGACGCGGGAAAGACGAAGAACGAGGGCGGCGTTCGCCTGATCGATATGAATCGCTGCGGCGTGCCGCTGATCGAGATGGTGACGATGCCGGATCTGCATTCGGCGGACGAGGCGGCGACGTACCTGATGAAGCTGCGGCAGCTGCTGCGCTGGATCGGGGTTTCCGAAGCCAATATGGAGCGCGCCCATTTACGCTGCGACGCGAACGTATCGATCGCGCCGAAGGGGTCGAAGGAATTGGGGAAGCGCTGCGAAATTAAGAATATCAACTCGATCGAAGCGGTCCGGTCCGCGATCACGAACGAGGTCCAGCGGCAGATCCGGGAAGTTGAGGCCGGAAATAAGATCGAGCAGTGGACGATTGAATGGGATAACGACGCGCAGGTGCTGCGGAAGATGCGTTCCAAGGAAACCGCGGCGGACTATCGTTACTTCCATGAACCGAACCTGATGCCGGTTGTTATTTCGCCTGAGTTTTACGAAGAGGTCAGGAAAAGTATGCCCGAGCTTCCGCGCGCGAAACGGGCTCGCTTCATGGACGAGCTGGGGTTGCCGGCGTACGATGCGTCGATTCTGACCGCGGATCGCGAGACGTCCGAATTCTTCGAAACGGCGTGCGGGCTGTATGGCGGCGATACGAAGCGCGTCTCGAATTGGATGATGAACGAAGTGCTGCGCGTCGTTAACGAAAAGGGCGTTTCGCTGGCCGAGCTTCCGATTCGCGCTGAGGATCTCGTCGAGATTATCAAGCTCGTGGACGCGAAGACGATCAATACTTCAACCGGAAAATCGCTCGTCGATAAGGTTCTCGAAACCGGGAAAAAACCGGGCGATATCGTCAGGGAACTGGGCCTGGGGCTGGTCAGCGACGAAGGCGCGATCCGGGAGGTCTGCCGGAAGATTGTAGACGGGAACCCGAAGGAAGTCGCGGCTTATCGCGGCGGGAAAGAGACGCTGATTGGTTGGTTCGTGGGTCAGGTGATGAAGGAGATGCGCGGGAAGGCCGATCCGGAAATGGCGAAGGCGATTCTGTCGGAGCTGCTCCGGGGATAGTTTCCTCTCTATAAAAGTGTGATGCCGCCTTGTTCCGAATTGAATAAGGCGGCTTTGTTCAGGGGGTAAAATTCATGTATATCCACACGTTTGGCCGACAGGATCGTCCGGCGATTCTGTTGCTTCATCCGATGGGGCTTCCGGGCGAGACGTTATTCGGTATCTTCCGGGAATTTGTGCCTGACGATTATTTCGTAATTTTTCCCGATCAGGGCGGACACGGAAAATCCGGCGGTTATGAGTCGGTCGAAGCGGAAGCCACGGTGCTGACGGATTGGCTCCTGGAAACGGGGCATTCGCAGATTCAGCTTGTTTTCGGCGCTTCGATGGGCGCGGCGTTGGCGTACGAGCTGCTGAAGCGGGATGAGATTCGGTTTGAGAGAGTGTGGCTGGAGGGGGCGTCGCTGCTGAATGGGGCGAAAGTGATGCGGCGTTTTCTGCTGGGTTTTTATTTTATGGCGCTTTGGATAGCCCGACGGAACCGAAGGGCGGTCGTTCGATTCATCAGCAAAGTGTATCCTGAAAAAATCGCGGAAATACTGGTTGAAAATTGCCTCAAAATTGACGCGGAAAGCGCGAAACGGATTTTTGCCGCATGTTCGGATTACCGGCTGGAGCCGATGCCGATCGGGCTGCAGCGGCGCGTGCATATTGAGCTGGATACGACGGAGCGCACACAGCTGAAAGCGATCCGGAGATATTTCCCGAACGTGGATTTTACCCGGCATCCGCACTGCCGGCACTGTGAAAATATGGCGCAGGATCCTGAACGCTATATCCGGCGGATGCTGGAATGGATGACGCGAGGGTGAGTTTGAGGTATGCGCCGTCGAAGATGGGAATCGTATCACGCGGTTGGTATAATTAGGTGACGAGCTTGAAGGGAGTCGGCTGCGGATGAAAAAAAGGCGATTGGGGATTTTCCTGTTTTATGACGCAGATGGAGTCGTTGACGATTACGTGACCTTCCTTCTGGCCGACTTACGGCGAGTTTTAACCGAGCTGATTGTCATTGTGAACGGCGTTGTTCAGGACGAAGGCCGGGAGCGTCTTTCCCGCTTCGCCGACACGTTCGTAGTCCGCGAGAACCGCGGATTTGACGCGGGGGCATGGAAAGAAGGCATCGTCGCGATCTGCGGCGAGGCGAAGCTCCGGACGTTCGATGAGGTCGTATTGGCGAACGATTCGTTTTTTGGTCCGTTTATTCCGTTTCAAACAATTTTCGAACGTATGGAAGAGCGAAAGCTCGATTTCTGGGGCCTGAGCGTTCATGGGGAGGCTCCGGGAGTACGCAGTCCTTATGGCTACCGGCCCCGCTACCTGCAGACGTATTTCCTGGCCTTCGGTGAAAAAACGATTCAAAGCGGGGAGTTCTTTCGTTATTGGGAGCGATTCCCTGAGATTATCGACCCGAGAGATTTAAGCGATCGGTTTTGCGCGGTGCTGACGAGATATTTTGAAGATCTGGGGTATCGCTGGGGCGCGTTTTCGGATACGGCTGACCTGGAGAGCCCGGATCGGAGAAAAAACTTCGATCCGCATTCGTTCGCGCTTTACGAACTCCTTTCGAAACGGAATTATCCAGTCCTGAAACGGCGTTCGTTTATGATCCCGCGCAGGCTGGGGCTGCGTTATAACGATGGCTTCGATTTCCAGAGGTCGCTGGCGTTTATTCAGGAAACGTATGACTATGACCTCAAACTCGTTTATGATCATCTGCTGCGGAAATATGACGCGGCGGATTTGAAGGAGATTTTGAACCTGAATTTCGTTCTCCCGGGACGTGGGAAAATCGCGGCGGCGGCCCCGTCCGGGAAAAAAGTCTGCGTCATTGCGCATTTATATTATGCAGATTTGATCGAGGATTGCGCCGCGTATCTTCGGAACGTTCCGGCCTGGATCGATCTCGTGATTACGACGGATTCGGAAGACAAAGCGGAGAAAATACGCCCGGCTGTCCGCGCTGACGCTGTTATTCGGGTTGTTCCGGCGCGCGGGCGGGAGCTGTCCGCACTGCTGGTTGGCTGCGCCGGCTGGATCACGCGCTATGATGTGATCTGCTTCATTCATGATAAAAAAAGCTCACAGAAAGAGTTCAGCTCAGTTGGAAAAGCCTTTGCCGATTCGATCTGGGATGCGACGCTGCATAGTTCTGATTATATTGAGAATGTCCTGACCACGTTTGATCAGAACCCGCGGTTAGGATTGTTAGCTCCGCCGCCGCCGTTTTGGGGAACGTATTTCTGGTCGAGCGTGGACTATTGGACGATCTGCTATGATCAGGTCGCTGCGCTTGGAAAGCGGCTCGGACTTGAAGCGAAGATCGACCGGCGGAAGCGGCTGATCGCGATCGGGTCGGTTTTCTGGGCCCGGCGCGAAGCGTTGGCGCCGATCCTGGAAGCCGGCTTTACGCTCGAAGATTTTCCGCCTGAGCCGCTTCCGAACGACGGAACGTTTCTTCACGCGATCGAGCGTATTTTCCAATTTATCGCCGCGTCTCAGCGTTATTTATCGGGCTGGGTGATGTCGGACGCATATGCGCGCGTCCTGATATCCGATTATCAGACGATGTTTGACGAGACGAAAAGCGTGCTGAAAGAATATGAGGAGGTCCGCACGAGTACGTTTGATGATTTCCTTTCCTCTATTCAAAAAATCCCGCTGCCCGTTCGGTTGGTCCGGAAGCTGAAGGATCGCGTTCGGCAGATGTGCCCGGAAGGCGCGGTTAAGTTATACCGAAGGTTCAGGTTTAATCGTGGCTGAGCTTTATTCGGAAGACGATCTTTTCAGTCTGCCTCTGACGGAGGAGGAGCTGGCGCTGGTATCGATCGTTCGCGATTATGACGAACGGGATTGGAATCGGATCGTTCGCGAACGGAAAAGCGCTTTTCTTGCAGCGGAGCTTTTTTCCGAACGCCGCAACGCTGTCTCCTGGTTCGAGCTGGGTGGGGATAGCCGGGTTCTGGAAATCGGTTCTGGCTATGGAGCGCTGACTGGCGCGCTCGCCGATCGTGCAGGGGCTGTCGTCAGTTATGAAGCATCAGAGGTCCGCAGCGCAATTAATCGCTTCCGTCAGCGGCGGCGTAAGAACGTAACGATCTGTAATAGTGATTTTAAAGATATTATTGCTCTTGCGTCCGTCCGAAAATTTGATGTGATTACGCTGATGGGCGAAGAGGTAGACCTTTCCCGGCTCGCGGAGTACGCCGCCCTGCTTCAGGAGAAGGGGCGCGTGATTCTCGCGCTGCCGAATCGGTACGGGTTGAAATATTGGGCGGGATGCTCCTATGCTGATAAAAATCGGAATCTGAGCTATTTCCCGTTTGCTTCAGCGTCTTCAGATCTGCCGTCTTTTGGGGTTACGCGAAAGGAGGTTCTGCGTGCTGCGAACGCCGCGGGGCTTGCCCATGCGAAGTTGTATTATCCCTATCCGGATCATCAATTCGTGCGCGCCATTTATTCGGACGATTTCCTGCCGGACCGCGGCGCGCTGACGCTGAACTCGTTTTCATGGTCGGGCGAACGCATGCGCCTTTTTGAAGAATCGCCGGCGTATGAGCGGTTGTTGGCCGATGGCGCGTATCCTTTTTTTGCGAACGCCTTTTTCGTCGTGCTTGAACGAGCGGAGATTGATTCATCAGGAGACATGATGATCCATGTTCGGTTCTCGAGTTCAAGGGCCTCTCGGTTTCAGGTTCGAACCGAGATCCGGCTTGGAAGCGACGGACGTCGAATCGTCCGGAAACTTCCGATGTTCCCGGAGGGTAGTGCGCATATTGAAAACGCCTGCAAAAATGGGTCGTCCCTATGCGAGAGATTTGAGAAGGTGGGCGTAAACGTGGTATCCGGAGCCTGGAAGGACGGTTTCGCGGAGATCCCCTATCTCTCCGGCATGTCGCTTGGGGATCGATTGGCGGAGCTGGCGCTGTCCGCCGACTGGGCGGGATTTAACGGCGCGTTCTCAGCCTATTGTGAAAAAGTTCGCGGCATGGCGACGGGCCCGTTTCAGCCGACGAATCGTTTCCGGGAGATTTTCGGCGTCGCGGCGGTTCCGGCTGGGCTTTCAGCCTGTGATCAGGTCGATATTGATTTCATTCCGCAGAATATCCTGATTGTGGATCATTCATGGCAGGTCGCCGATATGGAATGGACCTTCGATTTTCCGGTCCCGGTCGAGTTTATTTTGTATCGTGCGGTTTTCTATTTTGAGCTCGATTACCCAGACGTGGCGCGAGAAATAACCGCGGCAGGGATCGATTTATTGCGTCTTGCCGGCGTGGAGAAGCTGACACAGCTGTTTGCGGCGATGGAATACTGGTTCCAGAATGAATATGTCGGAATTCGCGATCAGAATTTTACGACGCTGCAGTTCGCTGATATCCTCGTCCCGAGCCGGGAGCGGCTCGGCTTCCTGAAACGCTGCCGGCGCTTTATCGGCGTTGCGCGGGATCGTATCCGCGGGTAGCTCCGCGCCGGGGTTACTCCGTCTCCAGCGCTTCCGCGTACCAGATCAGGTAGTCGCGCAGGTGCGTTTTCCAATACTCCTCGTCATGCTTGCCCTCGTTGAGGATAAACGTATGCGGAATTTTCAACGTTTGCAGCTGGTTCGCAAAGACCGCCTCCTCTTCAACATAGAAATCCTCATTCCCGATATCGATTCGGATTTTCAGCGTAGGCAGGTCGCGGCTATCCTCAAAGATCCGGATCAGGCTGGACGTTGAATAATAGGCGGTCAGCAGGCTATGCTGTCCCAGGACGCCGAACAGATCGTAATTTTTCAGCGCGATCAGCTGCGACCAGAAGGCGCCGCGGCTGATCCCGCCAATCGCGCGCGCCGATCGAGCCTGAATAACCGGGAAATTCCGTTCGACGAACGGGATCAGGTTTTCGATCAGGCGGCGTTCGAAGTCCGACTTCTCGACGTCCTGGAGATAGTTCTCCTCCTGCGGCATGATAACAATGATCGGCTGGATTCGCTCGCTCAGGATCAGCTCATCGAGCGTTTCGCGGACGCCGAGGCGCGTCCAGAGCGTCACGTCCTGACTTTGGCCATGCAGCAGGTAGAGAGACGGATAACTCTGGTTTGGCTCGAAGTTCGGCGGCAGGTAGATACTCAGGATCATCGGCTCGTCGAACATCAGGATCTTTCCCGCCGTCTCGCTTTGTCCCTGCGCCCTGGCGTCCAGCCCCAAAAACGCGAAGCAAAGGACCAGCAGGCAGATTCGTCGTTTCATCATAGCAAAAATTATAGTTGATTCCTGGACAGAAACAATCCGCGTCACGAATTCATAACAGTCGGACGGGAACGTTAAATTTTCCGAAGATTGCGGTTCCCAAGCGGTCAGCGCGCCTCCTCCCGGCTTTCCAGGCATTCCGTCAATGGGAGAATCTCGCTCAGGAGACCGCTCCGTTCCGCGGAAGTCATCGGGACCGGACGCGCGAACTCGGTCAGCATCGTCGTCTGAATTTCGGTTTGCAGCAGGCGCCCGTCGTAAAAAATATGGCGGTCGAGAAGCTCCTGCCGCGTTCCGACGATCGGGGTATCCATCTGATCAAAAAACAGGTTCCCTAAGCCGTAATGCACGATTCGATCTGACGCGACTCCGTATGATTGGGCGAAGTGGCTCTGCGAACCGCTGACGACGGTGGCGCCGGCCTCAGAGATCCGGTTAAAATCGCGTTTCTGGTAGTCGCCCGGTTTTCGCGAATACGCTTCCCCATACTGAAGCGTTACGATGACGATTTTTCCCGCTTCGGCGTAGCGCCGGACGTCGGCTTCCAGCTGGTCGAAATCGCAGCGATGGACCCCGGGTAGCGTCCCGGTCACGAAAACATGTTCCGGACCGGCGCTGTTGCAGCCGAGGAATACGAATCCGTTGCCGTTATGCCGAAGGGTGTACGGCCTGGCGGCCGCTTCGATCGTCCGTCCCGCCCCATAGTAGGGAGCCCCTTCGCGTTCGAAGAGCTCGAACGTTTCGAGGAGCGGCGGCCAGTCATAATCGCGGAGATGATTCCCTGTCAGCTCGATCAGGTTAACGCCCAGGCTTTCGAATAAGCGCCAATCTTCGTACGGCGTGCAGAATTGCATCGTTCGGCTCCGGATCGGCTCCGGACATTTCGTCCAGAATGAAGATTCGTTGGAGATATGCCGGATATCCGCGCTTTCAAATATTTCTTTGACCGCGCTTCCCGCCCAGGCCGCGCCGTGCTGCGCCATGGCGTACGACGTATTCCGCGTCAGCGCGGTCGTTCCGGTAATCAGGACACGGCTGACCAGCAAAGGATCAAAGCTTTTCTCCGCGAATGGTCCATCCGTCGGCGCTTTCCGATTCAGCGGATCGGCCGTGGGATCGTACGCTGCGTCCCAGGGCGCGGGGGAAGCGCCCACACGGATCCGTTTCAGCTCGGGCGTCAGCTCGACCGCGGGAATCAGCGCGCAGCCTCGATTCCCGCCGCGAATTTTCCCGACCGGATCGACAGCGGTGAAGATTGCGCTGGGGTCGGGCGGGCCGAAAGCATCGCTGAATAGCGCGATCGCCTCGGGGCGCAGCGTCAGATGCGCGATTTCTTCAGTTTCAGCGAGCCCCTTTCGCCAGAGCGCCCTGAGCGCGTCGAAAGACAGCTCGTCGGCGACGGTCGCAAACGGGCAGGCGACGACGAACGGAACGTCGACGGTTTTAGACGCCGTCTCGGCGAGGGCATGATCGCTGACCAAAAGAAGAACGCAGACGATAAGGATACAGCGACGGAGAAAAGGGTTCATGACCCGATTATACGCGATCCCGATCGGCGGCGCCTGGAACGGCGAGGAAAAGGCCGCGCGGGGCGGGCATCAGAGGCGAATTAATCTTAAATCCCCTTCATTTTTTCGTTGTACAGCTTGAAGTCGCAGATCGGATCTCCCCGCCCGATCGTCTGCGTTCGGCCCCAGCGGACGCCGGGAATATTTCCATACGCGACGTCGTCGCTTTCGCAGAAGATTTCCGTCAGCTCCGGCATTCTGTATTTCTGGAAAACATCGGCATAGAGGCAGCGCCGGCAGTCCCAGACCAGCGCGGCGGGATCGTCCCGGGTCCAAACGAAATCCCAGCCGGCTTCGCCGTATTTTGTCCGCAACCCTATTTTGACCATCCGGCGCATCAGCGGAAAAAAGAACGGGATCTTTCCGATAACCTGGAACAGGCTGGCCGCCGATTTCGCCGCGTTCAGGACGGATTCGCGGATTTGTTCTTTGCTGTCTCCGTTGTCGGCGCCATGGCTGGTTAATACATCGTGGAACGCGATCGCGGGTAAAATCGCTTTCACCAGGTGATACGCTATCATCTTATTCCCCAAGTCGTTTTCCGATAAAAGCTGATCGAAACGACCGATAACTTCTGCCTGGAGCGCCTCGTCCTTTAATTTCTGATAAGCGTTGGCGATATAACTGTTTTTCATGTGTTTCAACGCGTCGTTTTTCACGATGTTTTTTCTCCTCTCTTCGCGAAATCAGCGGTTCCTGAATCTTGCCGGGATCAACTGAGCCGCGGCGGTCAACTGATTTCCACCTGCGCTTTCATTCCCGCGAAAAAAGGCGGGCAACCCGTTCCCGCGGCATGTCCCGGGGGACGATTTGAAATTTTGCAATCCGCAGGATCCGTTCCCACGTGTCCGGTTGTTTCATCGCAGTCTCCGTTTACGGTTTGCTGAACGATATCCCATTGGCAAATTATAGTTCGCTGTGGCTGATTGCGCCAATGATTCCAGCGAGATTGACGGTTCGCGGTCCAGTGCGGTTATACTTAGCTAATGTAGATAAAGTTGGTACGCAGGTACCGGAAAGAGGCAGGGAATGTCTAATTTTTTTATTCGATTCATCATGAAAAACGCGCGGAAGCCTGAAGGTTTTTTCGGTCGGGTTTTCGCGAAGTCAATGGGGAATGGCCATGACCCGATGGCGAAATGGGCTCTGGGAAGCTTTCGCTTTAACGATGGCGACCGGTTGCTGGATGTCGGCTGCGGCGGGGGGAGGAATATCCAGCATTTATTTGAACTGTATCCCGGGAGCGCGGTTGACGGCGTCGATTATTCGCCGGAAAGCGTCCGCGTCAGTCGGAAGCTGCACGCCGCCCGGCTGGGCGATCAGTGCCGGATTGAAGAGGGGAACGTGATGGCGCTGCCGTTTGCGGACGCGACGTATGGCGGTGTAATGGGCTGCGAAACGATTTATTTCTGGCCGGACCTGGTCGGCGGGTTGAAAGAGATCTGGCGCGTCCTGAAACCGGGCGGACGGATTATTCTGATGAACGAGGTTAACGACCCGAAGGCCGCGAAGATCTGGATGGAAAACTGTCCGGAAATGAGGGTTTATACGGAGGAGGATCAGGTTGACGCGCTGAAACAGGCTGGTTTCATGGATGTCGAAGGGAAGACGAAGGACGCATGGTCGGTCGTCAGCGGCGTAAAGGGACCGCGGTAACTTCGAAGCGGTTATCGCTGAAATAAAGCCGTCTTCTGATCGAATTGGTGCGAGTGCCTCCGGTAATCTGGCGTCTTTCGCGCCGTTTTTCGGAATGGCGGTTTTTCGTTTCTGCGGCCCCGGTATTTGCGGCTTGATGAAACCGTTTCGCGGCGTTTCAGGAAGTATTTCGTAATTCCGAGCTTCGGACTCCTGAATCCTCGGGGGCTTCTTGCAATCCTGAAAGAAACGTCATTCAAAACGGCGAAAACCCAGTTTTTTCTTTGCTTTTATCGCGTTTCTGCGTATAATAATTCTTACCTGTATAAACGCAGCCGCACGGCGGACCGGCCGCCGTGCGCCGTTTCAGCGGTATCGCATAGGAGATTTCATGAGTAAAAAATGGCTCTTCCCGGAGGATCGCTTTTTTGACCCGGACCCGACGCAAAAGAAAAATGCGCTTGAAATTTACGCGCGCGTCCGCGATTTGCCGATCGTCAGTCCGCATGGGCATGTCGATCCCGCGCTTTTTACCGAAACGGGCACTGGCTTCGGCGATCCGGCGGAAGCGTTAATTATCCCGGATCATTACGTTTTCCGGGTCTTTTATTCGCAGGGGATGCAGCTCGAGGATTTCGGGATCCGGCTCCGTCCCGGCGTTCCGGGTCGGAGCGAATCGGATCACCGCCTCGTCTGGCGGCGGTTCTGCGAAAAGTTTTACCTGCTGCGCGGGACGGCGTCGTTTAACTGGTTCAGTTATGAGTTCAAGGTCGTTTTCGGGATCGACGAAATCCCCGATTCGGACAACGCCGACCGGCTTTATGACGAATTGTCGGAGAAGCTGGCTTCGCCCGAATTTCGCCCGCGCGCGCTGATGGACCGGCTGAATATCGAGACGCTTTGTACGACGGACGGCGCGGCTGATTCCTTATCGGCTCATGACGAAATTCGCCGGAGCGGCTGGGAGACGCGGGTCCGCCCGACGTTTCGTCCGGATAGTATGGTCGCGCTTCGTTCGCCGGAATTTCCTTCGGAGATCGCCCGTTTATCCGAAGCCTCCGGCGTGAAGATCCGCACGTTTGACGGCTATCTCGAGGCGCTGCGGAAGCGGCGTGCGTTTTTTAAATCGATGGGGGCGGTTTCCGCCGACCATGGCGTTTTCGCGACCGATACGGACCGGCTCCCGAAAGCGGAGATGGATAAGATATTCCGCCGGGCGCTGTTGGGCGACGTTAACGTTTCGAAGGAACGGGATTTCATGGCGCATATGCTCTGCGAGTTTGCGGCGATGAGCTGTGAGGATGGGTTTGTCATGCAGCTTCATCCGGGCGTCCTTCGCAACCATAATCAGTTTATTTACGATCGGTTTGGCGCGGATAAGGGCTGCGATATCCCGGTCGAAACCGAATTCACGAAGCATCTTCTCCCGCTCCTGAACGAATTCGGCAACCATCCGGATTTCAGGCTCGTCCTCTTTACGATCGACGAGTCGACGTATTCGCGCGAGTTAGCGCCGCTCGCGGGTCATTATCCCGCGCTCCGACTGGGGCCGCCGTGGTGGTTCAACGACAGCTGGAACGGGATGACCCGATTTTTCGATTCGGTCGTCGAGACGGCGGGACTGTATAACCTGAGCGGGTTTATCGACGATACGCGCGCGTTTCCCTCGATCCCGGCGCGGCATGACGTTTTCCGGCGCGTTCTGGCGAACTGGCTGGCGAAAATGGTTTGCCGCAGCTTTATTGATCTGGACGACGCGCATGAGTTGGCGAAGCTTCTCAGCTATGATCAGCCGAAAGCGATTTATGGGCTCTGACGCAGGATTCAGATATGGACGGCGGAAAGGAGCTGTTTAGCATGGAAGCCGGCGGGAAGGTATTCGGATTCGGAACGACGGATCCGGCGGGACTTCTCGGCGAGGAGGAGCTCCGGCGGATTTTTTCCGAGATCATGGCGGCGTATCCGGTCGACGGGAAGCGGATTCTCGTCCTGATTCCGGATCATACGCGGACGATGCCGTTGCCGGTTTTTTATCAGCTTTTCTATGAGCTGGTCTGCGAAAAAGCGGCGCGGTTGGACTTCCTGATCGCGCTGGGGACGCATCAGCCGATGAGCGAGGATGCGATCGCGAAGGTCCTCGGCGTCACGGTGGATGAGCTGCATGGGAAGTACGCGAGGATGCGCGTTTTGAATCATGAATGGGCCCGTCCGGAGACGTTCGTCGAAATCGGGACAATCGCGAAGGAGGAGCTGATCCCGTTGACGCATGGGACGATCGATCGCGACGTTAAGATCGAGGTCAACAGGCTGGCCATGGAGTACGATCGCGTGATCGTTCTGGGGCCGGTTTTCCCGCATGAGGTCATGGGGTATTCGGGAGGAACGAAGTATTTCTTCCCGGGGATCAGCGGCGCGGACCTGACGAATGCGACGCATTGGGTGGCGGCGATGCAGACCTGTTTCGCGACGATCGGGAAGCCGGACACGCCGCAGCGGCGGCTGATCGAGCGGGCGGTCGAGAGGATCCCGACGGAAAGGGTGTATCTTTGCACGGTGAACCGGAAGGAGGGTGTCTACGGATTTTTCGGCGGCGCCCCGCTTCCGTCCTGGCGCGCGGCGGTTGAGCTTTCGAAGCAGGTCAACGTCGTCTATAAGCCGCGGCGTTACCGGCTGGTCGTCGCCTGCATGCCGCTCCTGTACGACGAGCTTTGGACGGCTGGAAAGGGTATGTATAAGCTGGAGCCGGTCGTCGAAGACGGCGGCGAGCTGATCATCTATGGCGATCATATCCGGGATGTGTCGCTGACGCATGACGCTTATCTGAACCGGATCGGATATCACTGCCGCGATTATTTCCTGTCGGACTGGGAGCGCTGGAAGGACGAACCCTGGGGCGTCATCGCGCATTCGACGCACGTAACCGGATTGGGGGCGATTGAAAACGGGGTTGAGAAAAAACGGATCCGGGTTACGCTGGCGACGTCGATCCCGAAAGAACGCTGCGAATCGTTATCGCTCGGGTACCGCGATCCGGCGACGATCGACGTCGAATCGCTGATGGGCCGCGAGGACGAAGGGATCCTGGTCGTTCCGTACGCGGGCGAAACGCTTTTCCGGCTCGAAAGCGAACGGGGCGATTTTTAGCGGACGGAACGAAGGCGGAAATAAGAGTAAGAGAAAAGGGAGAAACGGGAATGATTCCAAGCTTTGAGATTCAGGGAAAGGTCGTTGTTGTGACGGGCGGCGGCGGCGTGATCTGCGGCGGGCAGGCGAAAATGTGCGGCGAGCTGGGGGCGAAGGTCGCGGTTCTCGACCTGTTTCAGGAAGCGGCGGACCGGGTCGCGGCGGAAATTAATGAAAACGGCGGGGAAGCGATCGGGGTTGCCTGCAACGTGCTGGAAAAGAGCGACGTCGAAGCGGCCTGCGCCAGCGTTCTTGAAAAATGGGGGCGGGTCGACGTCCTGATCAACGGCGCGGGCGGAAATAAACCGGCGGCGACGACGAACGCGGAGCGAAATTTTTTCGACCTGCCCGCCGACGCGCTGCAATGGGTATTGAATTTGAACCTGCTGGGGACGATTCTTCCGAGCCAAGTCTTCGGCAAGGCGATGGCGGAGAGCGGCGAAGGGACGATCCTGAATCTTTCGAGCATGAATGCGTTCCGGCCGCTGACGCGGATCCCGGCGTATTCGGCGGCGAAAGCGGCGATCAATAATTTTACCCAGTGGCTGGCGGTCGATATCGCGATGAATTTCTCGCCGAAGATCCGGGTTAACGCGATCGCGCCCGGGTTCTTCGTCGGGAACCAGAATCGCGACCTTCTTTACGTCCCGGGAACGACGGAGCTGACCCCGCGCGGGCGGCAGATCGTTTCGCATACGCCGATGGGCCGGTTCGGCGAATTTGAGGAGCTGCTCGGAGCGACGCTTTACCTGATCTCGCCGGCGTCGAATTTCGTGACCGGCGTCGTTCTTCCGATCGACGGCGGATTCTCTTCGTATACCGGGGTGTAAATAAGGAAGTACCGGTATAGAGGTACGGCCGGATCAGGCGCGGCCCCGGGATCCAGGAGCGGAACGTCGTCAGCGATGACGATCCGGCGGCCGGGAGAAGTTTTTGGCCTGACCGTATGATGGACTGTGAAATGGAGACGCTGATGAACCCATCCGATTCGATGGATCCCGAGACCGGGCTCCCCGTGGATCTTTCCTGTTTTGAGGTTGACCTCCCGTCTTTCCTGAAGGAATCGATCGAGGCGATGAAAGAAGGTCAGGCGAAGCTCGCAAGAGGCGAGAAATATTTTGATTGGGACTGCGACTTCTGCGACCTGCAATCCAGTATTAACGTCGCGGAGGTCGAGCAGATCATCAGCCCCGAACAAGCCTGGTACCTCAGGGAGAAGTATTTGGGCCTCCGGAGAGAATAGCTGATGACACACGTTGATTTTACGAACCTGGAGCAGAGGAAAAAGACCTATGCCGGCGCGAACGGCAACAAGATTTCCGTCATTTACATGGGCGAATTGTACATGCTGAAATTCCCCGCCAACGCTAAGCAAAACAGGGACATGAGCTATACAAACAGTTGCTTTTCGGAATATCTTGGCTGCCAAATCTATGATCGTATCGGCGTTCCCGTACAGAAAACGATTCTCGGAACGTACGTCGTTAGAGGCGAGGAAAAGATCGTCGTAGCCTGCAAGGACTTTACGGAGCCAGGCGTAACGCTTCAGGATTTTGCGTCCCTGAAAAACCGGATGATCGATTCGGTGCGGCAGGGATACGGAACGGAGCTTCCCGACATTTTGCAAACGATTGAGGAACAGCAATTAATCGAGCAGGTTAGCCTGATGGAGCGGTTCTGGGATATGTTTATCGTCGACGCCCTGATCGGAAATTGGGATCGCCATAACGGAAATTGGGGATTTCTGTATGATGCCCGGATTGACGAGATGACGCTCGCTCCGGTTTTTGACTGCGGAAGCTGCCTGAATCCGCAGGCTGATGAGACGATCATGACGGAAGTTCTCACGGTTCAGGCGCAGCTCAACAAGCGCATTTACGACATGCCGGTATCGGCTATTCGTTTGAATGGGAAGAAAATCCGTTATTTCGACTTTATCTCCTCGCTGCAATATGACGGCTGCAATGAGGCGCTGAAGCGTATTCACCCGCGAATCGACATGGTAGGGATCAGCGAAATTATTGACCAGACGCCGTTTATCAGCGATTTACAAAAGCGTTTTTATAAGACGATCCTGGCGGAAAGGAAGGCCCGGATTCTCGATTTTTCTCTCAAGCGCTTGAGGAGCCGGGAAAATGCGGCTCCGGAAGGACAGAACGACGACAACGAAGCAAGGTAGCTTGAACTTCTATCGCGTTGGACGCCCTGGCGAGGGGGATATAAATACGATTCTTTTATGATACGAGGTTATTCCATGATACAGCTGCGTGAAAAATATAAATATGGTTTGGTGATTCCGACGAGCATGGGCGTTCGTATGACGCCGCTCGACCGTCAGCCGGTGCATACGTCGAATCTGTACATGATGCATTCGACGAGCGCGGAATCGAACGTTGGGAATATCGCCGCCACATTGGGCGAGAACGTGAAGCTGCTGACGGCGTTCGTGAAGGACAGCCCGATCGCCGAGTTCATCAAGGGCGAGCTTCGGCGGCGCAATCTTTCGTACGAGGGACCGGAGGTCGATCCGGGCGGCCCCTGGGGCTACCGGCACCAGTTTAATATCGCCGACAGCGGCTATGGGCTGCGCGGGCCGCGGGTCCTGAACGACCGCGCCGGCGAAGTCGGGCGGACGCTGGATATCCGCGATTTTGATACGGAGCGGATTTTCGGAAGAGAGGGCGCTGCGATTGTGCATCTGTCAGGGCTGATCGCGGCACTGTCGCCGGAAACGGGTCAATTCTGTCTGGCGGCTGCGCGCTGTGCGGCGGCGAACGGGACGCTGATTTCGTTTGACTTGAATTATCGCGCCTCGTTCTGGGAGGGGCGATCCGAGGAGCTCCGCGCCGTGTTTCAGGAAATCGCGTCGCTCGCCGATATCCTGATCGGGAACGAGGAGGATTTCCAGTTGGCGCTGGGGATCCAGGGCCCGGAAGCGGGCGGAAAAGAAATCGGCGACAAGATCGAGGGGTTTAAAGAGATGATCACGCGGGTCCGCGCCGCCTATCCGCGGGCGCGGGTTTTCGCGAATACGCTGCGCGAGGTCGTCAGCGCGAACGAGCATCTCTGGGGCGCGCTGCTGCATGTAGAGGACGAGTGGTTTACGGTTGAACCGCGGCCGATTCCGGTCCTGGATCGAATCGGCGGCGGCGACGGATTCGTCGGCGGTCTGCTGTACGGCGTTCTTCAGGGCTGGGAGCCGGAAAAATGGGTCCAGTTCGGTTGGGCGACCGGGGCGATGGCGACGAGCTGCCTGACCGATTATGCGCAGCCGCTCGACGAGGATCAGGTTTGGGCGATTTATCAGGGAAACGCGCGCGTCAGGCGATAAAGGCGACCGAAAGGCGTAAAAGCAGAGAAGGGAAAATGACGGCAATGATGAAAAAGTCGGATATCGGATTAATTGGGCTGGCGGTCATGGGGGAAAACCTCGTGATCAACATGGAGAGCAAGGGCTTTACCGTTTCGGTTTATAACCGGACGACGGAGAAGGTCACGAAATTTATCGAAGGCCGCGCGAAAGGGAAACAAATCCGGGGCGCATATTCGCTGGAGGAACTGGTTTATCAGCTGGAGCGCCCGCGACGCGTGATGATGATGGTCAAGGCGGGAGCGGCGGTCGACGATTTTATTGAAAAGTTGATTCCGCTTCTTGAACCTGGGGATATCCTGATCGACGGGGGCAACGCGCATTTCCCGGACACCGAACGGCGGACGAAATACGTCGAATCGAAGGGTCTTCTCTACGTTGGAACGGGCGTTTCGGGCGGCGAGGAGGGCGCGCTGCATGGTCCATCGATGATGCCCGGCGGGTCGCCGGCGGCCTGGCCGTTCGTGAAACCGATTTTCCAGGGGATCTGCGCCAAGGTTGAGAATGGCGCGCCGTGCTGCGACTGGGTCGGGAGCGGGGGCGCGGGGCATTTCGTCAAAATGGTCCACAATGGGATCGAGTACGGCGATATGGAGCTGATTTCAGAAGTGTATCAGGTCATGCGCGACGTGCTGAAGATGACGAACGGCGAAATGGCCGAGGTTTTCGCGGCTTGGAACAGGACGGAGCTGGATAGCTACCTGATCGAGATTACGAGTAAGATTCTCGGCTATCAGAACGAAGCGGGCGAGGAGGTGATCGATGTTATCCTTGACGCCGCGGGTCAGAAGGGCACGGGAAAATGGACGGCGATTTCGGCGCTGGACGAAGGAATTTCGCTGACCCTGATTACCGAGGCGGTTTTCGCCCGCTGCCTGAGCGCGGTTAAAGAGGAACGGGTCGCCGCGGCCGCCGCTCTGGCGGGCCCGGCGGCCGGTTTCGACGGCGATCGAGCCGCGATGATCGAGGATTTACGGAGCGCGCTTTTCGCGTCCAAGATCGTTTCGTACGCGCAGGGGTACGCGCTGATGCGCGCCGCCGCCGAGAGGTACGGCTGGGACCTGAAATTCGGCGATATCGCGCTGATGTGGCGGGGCGGCTGCATTATTCGATCGGTTTTCTTAGCGGATATCAAGCGCGCGTTTGACGCGCGGCCGGGGCTGCGGAACCTGATGCTGGACGATTATTTCAGGGCTGCGCTCGAAAAGGCGCAGTCCGGCTGGCGGCGGGCGGTCGCGGCGGCGGTCATGAACGGGATCCCTGCGCCGGCGATGTCGGCGGCGCTGTCATATTACGACGGGTACCGCTGCGCCGGGCTCCCGGCGAACCTGATCCAGGCGCAGCGCGATTATTTCGGCGCGCATTCGTACGAACGGATCGACCGTCCGCGCGGCGAATTTTTCCATACGAACTGGACCGGCGAGGGCGGGACGACGTCCGCGTCGACGTACGTTGTCTGATTGAACCGGCGGAGGAAGCCGGAGAGGAAAAAACGTCGGGGCGGGTTTTGGTAAACTGAACCCGCCCCGGCTTTGCTCAGGGCCGCTTTTGGGGGAGCGCGGATTTATTTCGCGCTCAACGCCGCCATGGTGATATAGTTGTACGGCTGATTAAAATGCGGCAGGAAGAAGATATCCATCAGCTTTAATTTATCGATCGTGACGCGTTCTTCGATTGCCAGAGAGAACATGTGAATCCCCATATGCATATCGTATTCGGAGGCCATCTGCGCGCCGATAATTTCACGGTTATCCTTCCGGTAAACGATCCGCAGCCTGACAACCGGGTTCGCGCTCTGGATGAACGCCGGCTTCTGCGTGTCTTCGAATTCCGTGAATTCGACGGGGATCCCAAGGCGTTCGGCGCGTTCGACGGTCAGCCCGGTGGAGACCATTTTCAGGTCGTAGACGCAGATTCCGTTGGAGCCCTGAACGCCGATATGCTCGAGCGCAGTTCCGCAGGCGTTATGCGCGGCGATGATGCCGCTGCGGACGGCGTTGGTCGCGAGGGCGATGTACTCGTCGCGTCGCGAGGCGTTATCGAAAACGGAGGCGCAGTCGCCAATCGCGTAAACGTCGGGGATCGAGGTGCGCTGACGCCGATCGACCGCGTACGCGCCGCTGGCATGATATTTCAGCGCGGGATGGCGGAAGGGGGTATTCGGCCTGAACCCGACGCACTGGACGACCATGTCCGCCGGGATCATCCTTTTATCGGTTCGGACGCCGCTGACGTTTCCGTCTTTTCCTTCGTAGCCGAGGACCTTCTCCCCGAGCGCGAGGCGGATCCCATGCGCTTCAAGATTCTGGATCATGCGTTTCCGGAACGGCTCGTCGTAGTACTGGACGAGGACCGTCGGCGCGAGATCGACCAGCGCGACGTTCTTCCCGATCCGGCGAAAGGCTTCGGCGAGTTCGACGCCGATATACCCGGCGCCGACGACGGCGATCGTTTTGAAGGCGTCGTTATTCCCGAGTTTTTCGATGACCTCTTTGGCGTTCTGATAAAGCTTGACGTATTGGATATTTTTGAGGTCCGCGCCGGGGATCGGAAGCTCGATCGGTCTGGAGCCGGTCGCGAGGATGAGCTTATCGTACGTGTCCTGACGTTCGTTCGCGCCGGATCGGACGGTAATCGTTTTCCTGTCGAAATCGACGGCGGTCACCTCGGTCTCCATCCAGACTTTCGCGCCTTTGGCTTCGAAATCTTCTTTGCGGCTGTAAAAAAGGCCGTCGCCGCTGGGGATCTGCTTCCCGATCCAAAGCGCCATGCCGCAGCCTAAAAAACTGATGTTGTCGTTGCGGTCGTAGACGACGACTTCGTTCCCGGGATATTGGTCGAGAATCGTATTGATCGCGGCTGTTCCGGCGTGATTCGCGCCGACGACGATAATTTTGCTCATGCTTGCCTCCTGAAACGGATCGTGGAACTGTTCCTGATTTAAACCGGTTCAATTTTATCGTATTATTGGCGTTTTGTGGGGACGTTCGGATTATTTCGCGGGAGGGACTGCGAACCCGTCCGGCGGGCTGGCCCGCTTTTTTACGCCGTGAAGCTTCGATCTCCCCAGACCGAGTAGGAGCGGGCTGAAACGGGGAAGTCGGCTGCGCCGTTCTCGTCAAGCGTAATTTTATCGTCGCGGCGGCCGCTGTAGTCGGCGAAGACGCGGCCGGCGTACGTTGGGCCGAACTCGATACGCATGCGCATTTCGTCATCGCTCGTGCAGACGAGGGTCGCCAGTTTCCCCGGATTTTCATCGTCGCCATGCTGAATCCAGCCGATCAGGTTGGGATGATCAAAACGGTCTTCCTGGTCGCCGGAGAGGAATTGCCGCCGGATCCGGAGGAGGCGGTCAATTTCGGACTGGAACCCCGGACGGTCGGGATCGCCGTTGATCCCCCAGTAGTCGCCGGCGAAAACGCAGGGGTACCCGTCCTTCCGGAGCAGGATCAGCGCGTAAGCGAGCGGCTTGAACCATTCTCCGACCCAGGATTCGAGCGCCTGTCCGGGCTGGCTGTCATGATTATCGACGAACGTTACAGCTAAAGCCGGGTGTTCCCGGACGACGGTATTATCAAAAACGGTTCGCAGGTCGTATTCTGCGCCGTGCCAGGCGGCTTCGGCGAAATGGAAATGGAGCTTGACGTCGAAGATATCCATGTCGTAGTTCGTTTCGTAGAGGTAACGGTTGGTCTCCGAGCTGTCGGTTTTCCAGTACTCGCCGACAAAGTAAAACTGGTCCCCCTGCTGTTCCTTAACGTGTTCGACGAAATCGCGCATGAAGTCGGCGCTGATATGCTTAACCGCGTCCATCCGGAAGCCGTCGACGCCGGTTTCCGCGATAAACCAGTCGCTCCAGCGTTTCAGCTCGTCGCGGACGTCCGGGTGATCCGTGTTGACGTCCGCGAACATCAGGTAATCGAAGTTCCCGAGCTCGCTGGATACGTCCCGCGACCAATCTTTGTTGTCGCCGAGGATTTTGAAGATACCGCCTCGATTGGAGATCCGGTCGTAGTCGACGCCGCTGAAATGATTGAAGTTCCATTTAAACGCGGAGTAGCGGCCGCCGCGGCCGGGGAAGTCAAAGCGCGTCCAGCCTTCGATATCGAACGGGTCGGAAATGACTTCGGTTCGGTCGTCGCGATTGACCTCGACGACGCGGAAAAGTTCGACGCCGTCTGCACCGGCTTTATGATTCAGCACGACGTCGGCGTAAACTTCGAGCCCGCGCCGTTTCAATTCGCGGACGCAGTCGAGGTACTGCGCCTTGGTTCCGTATTTCGTCCGCGTTTCTTCCTTCTGATCGAACTCGCCAAGATCGTAAAGATCGTACGTCCCGTATCCGACGTCAAGCGACGAGGTCCCCTTAAACGCGGGGGGAAGCCAAAGCGCGGTGAATCCGGCGCCCGCGAACTGGGCTGCCTGATTTCGGATTCGGTCGTAGAACGTGCCGCCGCCTTCGGTATTCCATTCAAACGCTTGAAGCATGACGCCGTTTTTCATCAGGTTCAGATCCTTTCTGTTGTTTGCGGGACTGTTGATTCTCCGCCGTTTTTTTTCGTCAGGAATTCGAGATATTTTCCGCCGAACGCGTTTTTCAGCGCGCCGCTTTTGAGAATTCCTTCCCGCGTCTCCGAAAAAAAAGCGCGGTCATCGTCTAATACCCAGATCACGTCGGCGAACCGCATGACCAATTCCAGGTCGTGGCTGGAGAACAGGATCGCTTTTTTCTCGGAAACCGCGATCTCTTTTAATAATAACAGCGTTTCCATCCGATTCGGCCAATCTAAAAACGCCGTCGGTTCGTCGAGAAAGAGGATCGGGGTTTGCTGCGCCAACGCGCGGGCTATCAGGATTTTCTGTTTTTCGCCGTCGCTGAGATGAAGATAACGGCGGTCGGCGAGCGGAAGCGCCCCGATTTTTTTCAAAACATCGTACACGATTTCGCGGTCGGCGTCGGTCAGCCGCCCGAGCCAGTCCGTGTAGGGGAGGCGTCCCAGCTCGACGACCTGAACCGCTTTGAGGTTTCCGACATGGACGCCGCCGGAAAGGACGGCGCTGACGAGGCGGGCGCGTTTTTCGGGCGGGATCCGATAGAGATCTTCGCCGGCGGCGCTGACGGTTCCGGCGATGGGCTTCTGCAGCCCGGCGAGGGTTCGGATCAGGGTCGATTTTCCGACGCCGTTCCGTCCGATCAGGCAGCTCAGGCGGTCCGGCGAAAGCGTCAGCGTCAGCCCCTGGAGCAGCGCCCGGCGTTTCCGGCCATGGAACCCGACGCTGAGGTTCGAAGCGGATAAAATCACGTCGGTCATGATCAGAAATCCCGACTGAGACTGCGTTTATTCAGGATCACGGCCAGAATAACCGGACCGCCGACGAGCGCGGTGACGCTGTTGATGGGGAGGAGATACGTCCCGCCGAAGCTCTGCGAAATCATGTCGGCGATCAGCGCGACGCAGCTTCCGGCAAGGATACAGGCCGGCAGCAGAACTTTATGATCTGAGTCGGCGAAAACGCTGCGGCAGAAATGCGGAATGGCGATACCGATGAAGCCGATGATGCCGCAGTGCGCAGTGACGACGCCGGTCAGGACAGACGCGACCGCGATCGTCAGCCGACGGGCGCGGCGCGGGTCGATTCCGACGCTGCGGGCCTGCTGGTCCCCCAGTAAAAAGGCGTTCAGCGGTTTAATCGTCAGCGCTGAAAGCGCCAGACCGCCGAGGACGACAGGCGCGAAGATTCTGAGCTGGTTCCCCGTGACGCCCGAGAAGCTCCCGAAGGTCCAGGACAGATACGCCTGGATCGCGTCCGGCGTCGCGTATTGAACGAGGATCCGGACGAACGCATTGACGATCGAGCCGACGAAGACGCCGGAGATCAGGAGCGTCGCCGGATGGACGCTGCGCGCGAGGAGGATAACCGGAATAAAAACGAGAAGCGAACCGATCGCCGCGGCGAGGATCAGCCCGACGCTCCCGGTCAGGTCAAGGCTGCCGATCGATCGGAAACCGCCGCCGATTCCCGTCAGGATCACGAGCGCCGCGCCGAGATTCGCGCCCGACGAAATCCCGAGGATAAACGGGTCCGCGAGCGGGTTATGAAAAAGCGTTTGCATCTGCAGCCCGGCGACGGAAAGCGCCGCGCCGGAAAGCAGCGCGGTTATCGATTTCGGGAATCGATAATCACGGACGATAACGCTCCAGTTCCGCGGCAGGTTTTCCGCTCCGGTCAGCGCGCGGAAAACTTCGCGGATCGGGATCTGAACCGAGCCGACCGTCAGGTCCGCCGCCCAGCAGGCGAAGAACGCGAGGATCAGCGCGCCCCAGAGCCAGCGCGCCTGAGCGGGAGGGCGCTGGAACGGTTTTTCGTTATGGGAGTTCATGCGTGTCCAGGCGCCGGTAGTAGACAATATCGTGATCCGGGAGCGCCTCCGGATGGAGGATGCGGATGAGGTCGGCGAGGACGATGTCCGGATTGACGATCCCGGTCTCGCTGTAAAGATTCGCGCCGTTATCGGCGACGAGCCGATTGTTATTGTAAACGCGGTTATCGGCGAACGCCTTGATTCCGGCGTAGCGCGGATCGGCGTTCAATATGTCCTCGGCGGAGCGCCAGGAAAGCGACTGATCGAGCCAGAAATCGGCCTCCGCGCCTTTTTCGAGAGCCGTTTCAAAGCTGATCGGGAATCGTCCCGACGTTCCGTCGTCCGCCCAGAGATACGCGCCGCCGGCGTCGCGGATATAGGCTGCCTGAACGCTGTTCCCGCCGGGGACGTTCCATTTTCCGTTCTGATGGAACCCCATGATGACGCTCGGCTTTACTTCCAGTTTGGCGCTGATTTCGGTCAGCGCGAGATAGCGGCGTTCAATGTCGTCGAAGATCCGTTCCGCTTCGGCCTCCTGATCGAATAAAAGCGCCATGACTTTAATCCATTCGGCGCGTCCCAGCGGCGTTTCTTCCATGTAGTCCGAAAAGATCAGCGTCTTCATGCCGAGCGAGAGGAGCTGCTGATAGTCGTCTTTCGTCGATTTCCCCATCGCGAACGTCGTCACAACGTCGGGATTTACGCTGAGTAATTCTTCAAGATCGACGTCGGGTCCGTTCCCGACGGCGGCGATCGTCCCCGCCGCGATTCCCGACTGAACCGTTTCGGAGCTGACGTACTGCGGGTTGGCGATGGCCGTGAGGCGGTCGAGGGTTCCGAGCCGTCCTAAAAAGGCGAGATGCGTCGCCGCCAGCGAAGCGACCGACGAAACCGGCGTTTCGATCCGCTGCGCTTCGGGGTATCCTTCCGGGTCGGGCGTCCCGCGCTTGACGAAAAGATATTCGAAGGTCCGGTCCGCCCCGCGCCAGGGACGGGTCACGGTCAGCAGCCGGTAGGTATCGAAATTTTGAATCGTGAACGCGGTCGCGTATCTGACGGTGGGCGCTGTCGGCTGCGCCGCGGCGTATCTGACAGCGGCGATCAGCAGGAGCGCGGCGATGGTCAGGCTCAGGAGGAAGCTGAAAAAGCGGATTGGACGGTTCATGCAGCGACGGAAGCTCTCCTTTGGGCACATTTCAGAATAAAGGTTTCGGCTAACGACGGGTCCTGCTGAAAATGCAAATGCACGTAGGAGGCGAGGACGTTCGCGCTGCGCCAGCCTTCGGTGGAGACCGGTCCGTCCGGGTCGCCGACATGACGCTCGTAGGCGGGGGAAACCCCGGCCCGACTTTCGTCCGCGCCGTCCCATTCTGAATAATGGAATTCATGGCCGCGCAGGAGTCTTCCCTTTTCGGCGAGAAGCGTATCTCCGAGCGGGCGGACCGAACGGTACCCCATTTTCAATCCTGTTCCCATCCGGCAGCGTCCGTCGATCGTGCCGACGAACGGAAAGAACGTTCCTTCGTCTTCGAAGCCCTGCGACAGGTAAATCAGTCCGCCGCCCTCCGCGTAAACCGGCGTCCCATCCGCGCAGCGCGCGCGGAGTTCCGCCAGGAGAGCGGTATTCGCGCTCAGCCGGCGGGCGTAACGTTCGGGAAAGCCGCCGCCAAGGAGAATTCCGTCGGTTCCTTCGGGAAGGCGAGCGTCGCGAAGCGGGCTGAATTCGACAAGAACCGCCCCAGCGCGTTCGAGCGCATCCAGGTTATCGCGATAGTAGAAACAGAAGGCCTCGTCGCGGGCGACGGCGATCCGGACCGGCGGTTCCCGTCGATTTTGGTCGGTGTCTTTTGCGGGGACGAGCGTGGGCGGCGGGGAGAAATCCGGCGCCGCGTCAGCGATCGCGAAGATTTTTTCCAGATCGAGGTATTCGCGGAGCGCGGAGGCCGATTCGGCGACGAACGCTCGCGCTGCGTCCGGGTCTTCGACGACGGTCCGCAGCCCGAGCTTCCGTTCCGGAAGGTTCAGCGCGTCAAGCCTGGGGACGCAGCCGAGAACCGGGATTTTCGCGTAGGTATCGATAGCGCTCCTGAGCCAGGCGGCATGATTCGTCTTCCCGACGCGGTTGCAGACGACGCCCGCGATTCGCAGCCCGGGCTCGAACGTGTCGAGGCCTTTCAGGATCGCCGCGGCGGTCGACGACAGCTTCGCGCAGTCGAGGACGATCACGACGGGACAATCGAGCAGCCTGGCGATCGACGCCGGGCTGCCGCGCATCGGGTCGTCGGCGAATCCGTCGAAAAGTCCCATAACACCTTCGATTATGGAGAGAGACGCGGACGAGGAGGCTGACGCGAAGATCCGGCGGTTGGTTTCCGCCGGGAGGATCCAGCTGTCGAGGTTTCGCGACGGCCGGCCGGTCGCTGACGCGTGATACATCGGGTCAATAAAGTCGGGGCCAACCTTGAAACATTGTACCGGGAAGCGCTCCGAAAAAAGAGCGGCCAACGCGGACGTGATAACGCTTTTCCCGGAACCGCTTCCCGGCGCGGAAATCAGGATACGCGGAATTCTCATCTTTGGATCGTTTTCCCCAGATCGCAGCTTAAAACGTATACCGGATTGATCGGATCGAGACGGGTTCCGCCGCCGATCCCGCGCCCGTAAGCGAGACTGATTCCGGCGACGCAGGGATCGTATCCGGCTCCGCGGAGCGTTTCCAGCGCCAGCGTCAGGTTTTCAAGAATCGTGAAGTTTGCGGCAAGGCGTGCGTTCGGCGCGGCGCGGTTCAGGACGAAGCGCAGGATCGCCTCCAGTTTTCCGCCGCTCCCGCCGATAAAGACCGCGGTTGGGGCGGGGAGATCCGCGAGCGCTTCCGGCGCGGCGCCTTCGACGGCGCTGACGTTCAGCGCGCCGAAGCGGTCGACGTTCCGGCGCAGGAAGACCAGCGCTTCCGCGTTTTTTTCGATCGCGAAAACCCGTCCGCGCCAGGCGCGTTCGCCGATTTCAATCGAAAGCGCGCCGCTTCCCGCGCCGACGTCCCAGACGAGGTCGTCTTCAGCGATTTTCAGTCGATCCATCGTCATCAGGCGCACGTCCCGTTTGGTGATCATGCCGCGCGGATGCGCATAGGCGTCGTCCGGCCGTGGAACGCCGATGGAGGATGGGACGAACGGTTCGCGCTGAAGCAGCAGAAGGACGTTCAGCGGCGCGAAGCGCATTCCGCGAATTTCGGATAGACTTCCCGCCAGGATTCGTTCGTCCTTCGTCCCCAGATTTTCGCAGACGACCGCCCGGCAATCCGGGACTCCGGCGGAAAGGATTTTTTCCGCAATCCAGTTGGGCGGGAACCCTGGTTCGGTCAGCAGCCCGATCTTCGCATGACGGCGGATCAGTCCCAGCGCTTCGGGAAACGGGCGCGCATGCAGGCTTGTCAGCGCGGCGTCCTGCCAGGGGACGCCGGCTTTCGCGAAAGCGGACTGGAGCGCGGAAACGTTCGGAACGATCGTTATCTCCTCCGGGGCGAGGATTTCCGAAATCGTCGCGGCGATTCCGTAGAAACCGGGATCGCCGGACGCCAGGACAACGATCCGTCTGGAACCGCGGGAGCGCAGGCTTTCCAGCTGCGGCCGGAGGGGGGACCGGAATCGGACTTTCTTCGCCGGAATGTCGTCGAATTCGGATAGGAAACGTTCCGCGCCCCAGAGCTCGTCAGCGCTCTGGATCGCTTGAAGGGCCGAAGCGCTGAGCTCGCTCCTTCCGGACATTCCTGAGCCGACGACGACGATTTTTTCGGGGACCATCACGCCTCCCCTTCCTCTTTTTCGGCGGGCCGGAACGAACTGGCCAGGAGGTCGCCGGTCAGGTTAAACAGGTAAACGCCGATATCCGTTTGCCCGCGGCAGCGTTCCCAAACCGACTGCGCGGCCATCTCTGTCAGGATCGGTTCCAGCCGGACCCCGAGCGGCTTGAGAAGCTGCTGCGCCTGACGCGCGGTCCGGCAGGTCCGGATCGTTTCCGCGTCCCGGGGCTGTGCGCCCGCTTTGACCGCGACGCTGGCCAGAAAATCGAAATCGACTTCGCCTTCGTTGACATGCGTCTGGAAACGTCCCTGCGCCAACTTTGAAAGCTTCCCGATCATTCCGCCGATGTAAATTCCGCTGAATCCGAACCGCAGCGCGCGGTCGATCGGGAACCCGATCTCGTCGCCCACGTTGATCAGCTCCAGTTCGTTCGATTTCTGGAGGACGCTTTTCAGGTATTGGAGCGAACGCTTTCCGGTCGCGAACGCGACCGTCCGCGATCCGTTCTCTTTCGCGACCTTTAGCTCGTAATACAGGCTTGTCCGGAAAGCGGGGACCGAATAAGGATGGACCAGGCCGTCGGTCCCGAGGATCGAGATTCCGCCGACGATCCCCAGCTTCGGGTTCATCGTTTCCCGCGCGATTCGCTCGCCGTCCGGGACGCAGACGGTCACGCTGAGTCCGATCTCCGGGGCCAGTCCCAATCGCTCGGTTTCGGTCCGCAGCGCATGCAGGATCAGGCGGCGCGGGCCGGGATTAATCGCGGCTTCCCCGACGGCGACCGAAAGTCCGGGAAGCGTCACGGTCCCGACGCCGATCCCGCCCTGTATTTCGATCCGCCCTGTCTCCGACGGGCGGACGAGCGCCTGAATCTCGAGTCCGTTGGTGACGTCGGGATCGTCGCCCGCGTCCTTTATAACGCCGCAGCGGACGCCGTCCCCCTCCCATTCGCAGCGGACGATCGAAAAAGCGACCCCTCGCCGGGTCGGAAGATCGATCGCGACGTTCGCTACGGTTTTCCCGCCTGTCAACGCGCGGAGCGCGGCGACCGCGGCGGCGGCCGCGCATGCGCTGGTTGAAAATCCGGTTCTCATCTTTCCGACTCTTTTCGTTCGCTTTCGTCCCGCTTTTTATTCGCCAGCCGGAGGAGGGCGTTGAAGATCGCGACGGCGACGGTCGAACCGCCTTTCCGTCCGGATACGGTTATATAGTCCAGATCGGTCCCGCAGAGCGCTGCCTTGGACTCGGCCGCGTTGACGAAGCCGACCGGAACGCCGACGACGACCGCCGGACGGATTCCTTCTTCCCGATAAAGGCGAAGGACCTCGAAAAGCGCGGTCGGCGCGTTCCCGATCAGGACCGCCGCGCCGTCCATCTCTCTCCCCAGCAGGCGCATTGCCGTTTCCGAACGCGTTTTCCCGGTCCGGGCGGCGATCGCGGCGACGTTTTCATCACTGACGAGGCAGCGCGACCGGCAGCCGAACCGATCCATCAGCGGTTTCCCGATTCCGGCCTCGATCATCCTGACGTCCGAAAAAACCGGCCTGCCGGCGTGGATTGCGCGGATCGCGCTGTCGATCGCGCCGGGCGAAAAGCGGATCAGGTCCTGAAATTCGAAATCGGCGGTTGCGTGGACGACGCGCTGAACGATCGGGAGCTCGGTTTCGCTGAACGAATGCGGATGCATTTCGCCAAGCAGGATTCGGAAGCTTTCGCGTTCAATTTCTTCAGGTTTCAAGCGTTTCTGTCTCCATTGACTGCTTTTGAAGATTGTACCCCCGCGCGGTAATCATCCTGCCGCGCGCGAAACGGGTCGTGCGGTTCCCGATGATCACGACGCAGTCCATCCCCAGTTCCGCGCCGCGGAGCTCCGCCATCCGACAGCGGCGAACGCTTTGGCCGTCGCGATACGCGGCGCGGACGATCCCGACCGGCCGCTCGCCGCCGACGATTTTCTCGACCGCGGCGCAGGCCGTCTCGAAGAACGCGCGCCGTTTTGAGGAAGTCGGATTATACAGGCAGATTACAAAATCCGCCCGCGCCGCCGCTTCGAGCCGTTTCAGGATCGTCGCTTCCTCGACGAGATAATTGCTCAGGCTGATCGCCGCGAAATCGGACATCAACGGCGCGCCGAGCAGCGCCGCCGCCGCGGTCAGCGCGGTGATCCCGGGAATGACTTCAACGGGGATCCCGTCGCTGTCGCCGTCGAGCAAGTCAAAAATCAATCCGGTCATGCCGTAGACGCCCGCATCGCCCCCCGAGATGACGGCGACGGTATGGCCTTCCCGCGCGAACTGGATCGCTTTTTCGGCGCGCTCGACCTCCTGACGCATTCCGCTTCCAAAGCGCGGCGTATCTGGGAAAAGCGAATCGATCTGCTTCAGGTAGGTATGATAACCGACGATGATCGTGGCTTTTCCGAGCGCCGCGAGCGCCGCGGGGGCGCAGAGCTCCGGCGTGCCCGGTCCCGTCCCGATCAGGGTAATCGCCCCGCTCATGCGTCCTCCTCAGCCAGCGAGACGGCGACCGTCACGTTCGTGAATTTTCGTTTCCGGATCAGGAGTTTTTGGCTGGCCGCGGCGAGGAGCGCGGCCGGTTCGGCGACGGCCGGAACCCCGAGCGCTTTCCGCGCCGCGGGAGAGTGCGCGACGAAATCCGCGACGCTTTCGAGTTCCGCGCGCGAAAAGAAACGCAGCTCCCAACCGGTTTTCTTCGCCAGCGCGACAAGCCCGGGCTCGTCGCGTTTGTCTTCAACGCTCGCGAGGCAACGGATCGCGTTCAGCGAGAGACCGTCCCCAGCGAAAACGGTTTCGATCGCTTCAAGAATCTCGCTTTCGTCCGTCCCACGGTTGCAGCCGACGCCGACGGTCAACGCGGCGGGATAGAGGATCGCCGCGCCGTTCATCCTGTCCGGAAAATGACGTTCGAGGCCGCGCAACGTAAAGTAAACCGAGCTTTCCGCGATTTTCGCGGCTCCATGGCCCGGGAGCACGGCGATTTCCGCCCATGGGACCGTCGTCAGCGCTTTGGGAACCGGCAGCCTGTCGTCAACGAATAAGGTTACCGGACGTCCATTGATCAGCGCGCTCATTACGCCCGGGAGGTCGCTGCGCGGATGAAATTTCCAGCCGTGATTTTTCGCGATGACGTCGAGCGGAGGCAGCCCCGCGTTGTCGCCCGCGGTGGTAACGACGGCCTGACCGCCAGTCATTTCAGCGATCCGGAGGGCGAGCGCGTTTGCGCCGCCTTCGTGGCCGCTGAGAAGGCTGACGGCGAACGCGCCCTGCGGATCGAGGACGACGACTGCGGGGTCGGCGTGTTTACTGGACAGGACTGGCGCGAGCGAACGGACGACGATCCCGGCGGCCATGACGCAGATCAGGCTTTCAGCGCCGCGGAATTCGTTTTGGAGCGCTTCGCGGACGCCGTTACGGATCGGGAAGACGCGCTGACCGGCGGTTTCCGCGTCGGCGAAGGACCTGACATGCGCCTCGGGAATAAAGAGCCGCGCGTTATTGAGTTCATTCAGGAGTTTTTTCCCCAGGCGGATCGCGGGTTCGGTCAGCGCGAAAATTGAACATCCGGCGCGCGGGGCGCCCCCCGCCTGATAACCGCCGTAAAGGAACGACCGCGGGATGTCTCGGGACGCGTCGAGCGCGGGGCTGACGATTATCAGGCTTTGGCGATCGATCCGGGCGGCTTGAAGCTGCGCTTCGATCGTTTCGATCGTCCCGCGCAGGATCGCCTGATCCCGCCAGGAAGCGCGGTAAACAACCGCGATCGCGCTATCTTTCGGATAGCCGGCTTCGGTCAGCTCGCTGACGACCTTCGGGATTAACGAGGAGCTCAGGAAAATTGCGACGCTGCAGCGATGCTTCGCGAGCTCCCGCAGGTTTTCCTTCTCCGGGACGGGCGTTCGGCCGGACGCGCGCGTCAGGATCAGCGTCTGTGACCGTTCGGGCAGCGTATATTCGATCTCAAGCGCGGCGGCGGCGGCGAACGCCGAACTGACGCCGGGGATGATTTCGAACGGGACGTTCCGATCGCGGAGCCCGCGCATCTGCTCGTCGATCGCGCCGAAAACGGACGGGTCGCCAGTATGGAGCCTGGCGACGATTTTTCCCGCCTTTGCGGCTTCGCTCATGAGCTCAAGCTGGCGTTCGAGCGGGAGCCGCGACGTGTCGAAGCGCTCGGCGTCCGCTCGCGCGTCGGCGAATATTTCTTCAGGGACGAGCGATCCGGCGTAAAGAATCCGGTCGGCCGTGCGGACGATCCGCGCCCCTTTCAGCGTGATCAGCTCCGGGTCGCCGGGGCCGGCTCCGATAAAGAAGACTTTTCCGGAAGCGATGTCAGCCATTCGCTTTCGTGTCCCAGGCTGTTTTTGCGTGGCGGACGTAGATTTCGCGGATCGCGGCGAGCTCGCCCAACCCGGTCAGCCGGGTCCGGACTTCGAAGCCGTTCGCCGTCAGGATCGATTTCCAGCTGTCCGGATTATCGCTGGCCATGTCGTTATGCGCATGGTCGCCGGCAACGAGCATGAACGGCATCAGGACGACGCGCCGGACGCCGCCGGTTTTCATCTCTGGAACGATATCCTCGAGAACCGGCCTGCCTTCGACCGTCGCCAGATAAACGCGGCGGAGCCCGGCGCGCTCAAGCGTCTGCGTCATGCGCTCGTATGCCTGGTTGGCGGCGTGTCGGGAGCCATGGCCCATCAGGAGCAGCGCCTGATCTTTCTGGAGCGCCGCGGCGATGGGGCGGATCGCTTCAGCGACGGCGGGAAAATCGTCGTCGTCCGCTAAAAGCGGCTTCCCGACGACGAGACGTTCGAACGAATCTGCCCGGAGCGCGGCTTCGCGTTCAATTTTCGCATATTCGAATCCCGGGATCAGGTGAAGCGGTTGAACCAGGACCTCGCGGTACCCGTCTTTCGCGAGAGCGGCGAGGACCTCGGAAACGAATTCTCCGGAACGTTCGCCGTCGTTCCGCGCCGATGAAAGCTGATGCGACGTGATTGCGCGCTTGAGCGCGAAATCCGGGAACGCGTTCGCGAGGTCGGTTTCGGTCGCTTCGATCGCTTCGCGGCGCGCTTCCTGAAAACTGGTGCCGAAGCTGACGGCGAGGAGGGCTTTTTCTGATGATGGTGTGCTCATGCGTTTCTCCTAAAAGTCGATACCCTTTTGCGCTGGGATTTGCTGGAGACGGAACGGATGCCTGACTTCGCGCATCTCGGTGACCATATCGGCATATTCGACGAGCTCATCGGGCGCGTTCCGCCCGGTCAGGACGAGATGGAGCCGGTCGGGCTTGTTCGCCTTGAGCCAGGCGACGACCTCGCCGGTGTCGAGCCAGCCGAACGTCAGCGGATAGGTAAACTCGTCGAGGATAACGACGTCGGTCCCGCCTCCGGAAATCAGCGCTTTCGCCTTTTCCCAGGCAGCGAGCGTCGCCTGACGATCCTGCCCCCCTTTCTCGGGGTTAAAAACGAACCCGGTCCCGAGGCTCTCGAACGGGACCCCCAACCGCCGCGCCGCGTCGGCTTCTCCGTACGCGCGTTCGGGGCTCTTGATGAATTGGAGGACGGCGACGCGCAGGCCGTGCCCCCTGGCCCGGGTCATGACGCCCATCGCCGCCGAGGTTTTGCCTTTGCCGTTACCCGTGAAGACGACGACAAGACCTTTTTGCTTGCTGGTTTGTGACTCTCCCGTTTGATGCATTCTGATTATCCGTACCTTTCCGGCAGCTCGCTGCCTTGAAATACTTCTTCCGGCGTTCCGGCGCGAAGAACTTTTCCGTCTTCAAGCCAGTATACCTCTTCCGCCCATGAACGCGCCATGTCCCAGTCATGCGTCGCGAGCAGGACGGTATTCCCTCGCGCCGTCCAATCGCCCAGGATCTTCAGCACCTGCGCGCGCATCCATGGATCGAGGGCGTTCGTGATCTCGTCGGCGAAAAGGAACCTCGGGCGCATCGCGAGGATTCCGGCGAGGGCGGCCCGGGTTTTTTCGCCGCCGCTGAGCGCGTGCGTCGGGCGGTCAAGGAGTTCGGTCAGCCCGCAGAGCGCGGCGACTTCGGCGACACGCCGGCGCGCTTCTTCGGGCGTCAGCCCGATATTGAGCGGTCCGGCGCTGATATCCTGGAAGACGGACGCGCTGAAAAGCTGGTCTTCCGGGTTTTGCAGCACGATCCCGACGCGTTCGCGGAGAAAGCGGCTTTCGCGTTTGCCTTTGCCGACGACGCGGCCGTCGAAAATGATCCTGCCTTCGGCGGGAAAGAGGATCCCGTTCGCGATCTTCATCAGCGTGGATTTACCGCTGCCGTTGCGTCCGATCAGCGCGGCGCGTTTTCCGCTTCCGAGCCGGAGCGTCAGCGCGTCGAGCGCGTTCCGTTCTGTCCCGGGGTATTTATATACGACATTCTGGAAAATAAAATCCGTCATATGGTTATGTCCCGGTGGAATTCGCGGCTCCGGGGGCGTTTACTTCCCGCCAGAGCGAGCGGGGCGATTCATAGTCGCGGGGAAGGACGCGAAACGACCCGTTCCAGCAGCGCCCTTCCAGGGCGATCTGGAGCCGCTGGCTGCGTCGATAGGCGTCGATAAATAAACTGGCGGCGATATCGGCGCTGGACCGGAAGGCGTTTCGAAACGTCCGGAAGCCGAGCCGGGCCTCTTTGGCGACGATCATGCGGTCGAGACAGTCCAGGAGCGTGAAAATAAACCGGTAAATCAGCGTCAGGATATCGATCAGCGAGTCGGGAACCTTCATTCGCGTCATCAGGTCGATCAGGTCGACCATCGGGGTCGTCAGCGCCAGCAGGTTCATCGCGCTGACGCAGGCGAGCGAGCGCAGGAACAGGCCGCCCGCGGCGGCGAGCGATTCCTGCGTTGCCGAGAACCACAGCCCGAAAAAAAAGCGCGCGTTTGCGCTTTGGATCGTGGAGACGCTGACGGCGACCGTTCCGACGCTGAGGACGAGGAATCCGGCTTCCGTGAACAGGATTTTCAGGAACGGTCCGAGCGGGATCCCGGCGAGAAGAACCGTTATCAGCGCGACGGCCGTCAGGCAGGCGGCGCTGAACCCCGCCCGGTTGACGGTCAGGCAGCTGAGCAGCAAGAGCAGGCTGAACCCGGCTTTCCAGGCCGGATCCAGCTTGCGAATGCGATTGTTATACGCGAACCGGTCAATCAGGCGCATTTTTGGGACGCGGTATCAGCGATTTTTCGCTTTGCTTTGCGACTGGCCTTTTTTCAAACCAATATAGTAAGCGATAAACCCGGCGCCGAGCGCGGCCTGAAGCGCGAAGAGGAGACTTTCGATTTCGCCGGACGGCGGCTCGAAAAGCGGTTCCGCCCAAGGCTCGTAATCAGGGTTGATATCGCCGATCGCGCTTTCGGCGAGAACGTCCGCGCCTTCGAATTCAGCCCCTCTCGATAAGAAAAGCGGAACGACCGCCAACGCGACGACGAGCAGGATCAAAATCCAGGTTGAATTTTTCATGATTTACCTCCTTCGAATCCGAGCGCTTTCAGCTCGGCGGACGCGTTCTGTTTCAGCGCGTTGAAGATCAGGACGGTCAGGATTCCCTCGCTGATCGCTAACGGGATTTGGGTTATGGCGAAGATTCCGCCGAATTTTACGAAGGAAGCGGCGAATCCCCCGGCGGTATCCGGATGCGCCAGCGCGAGCTGGACGGAGGTCACGACGTACGTCAGCAGGTCGGCGGCAGCGGCGGCAAGGAAGATGACCCAGGATTGCGGAAGCTTATCCTTCAACGCCTTCCAGATTCCCCAGGCGATCAATGGTCCGGCGATCGCCATGCTGAACGCGTTCGCGCCAAGCGTTGTTAATCCACCGTGCGCTAAGAGGATCGCCTGAAAAAGGAGGACGACCGTTCCGACAACCGCCATCGGGAACGGCCCGAAGAGCATCGCGCCGAAGCCGGTTCCGGTCGGATGGCTGCAGGAGCCGGTCACCGACGGAATTTTCAGCGCGCTCAGGACGAACGTGTACGCGCCGGAGAATCCGAGAAGGAGCCGGCTTTCGGGTTTTTCCGCGACGATTTTTCGAATCTGGATCATCCCGACGACCCAAAATGGGATCGAGACCGCGAACCAGAAAATCGCCCAACCGATCGGCAGGAAGCCTTCCATGATATGCATGGCTCGGACGGGACGGATCCCGAAGCCCAGGATCAGGGCTAAGAACAGGTACAGAACGGATTTGGATTTGAGATGATTCTTGAAAACATTCATAACAACCTCCTATCGGTTAATGTCTCGAGACAGGAGGCGGAACCGATCCCTGATGATATGGAAACAGACAGCGTCAGAGACTGCGACAGCGATTGGGGTTCAGGCCGGTCTCCTTGCTCGAGAAGACGACGATAAAACGCTGCAAGGCAGGTTTCCTGGCTTCGAACCGGCTCCGATTCGTTACAGTTGCGGCACAGCGCCGGTCTTTCACCGGCTTCCACCTTTTAAGCCCTGACATCCGGGCATCGGGTCACCTTGCTATAATGTTCTGGTCCTGATTATAGCTTAGTTTCAGCGGTTTGGGGAGGTTCGGGAAAAGCGAAAAGCTTATTCCCGCGGGTCGTTTCGCGATTTTTGAAGCTCGGTCAGGATCGACTGAATCGGGAGGTTCGTGTCGCGCGCGATCCGTTCGAGCTCGTCGGATTCCGGCCGTTCGGAGAAAAGCCGCCCGTCGAGGAATTTCCGTTTGTACCGGACGCTGCCGAAGACGGTTTCACGGACGATTTCGTCGCGTTCGGCGGTATAGCGCGCGCAGTCTTTAACGCGGACGCCGAGCGTCGACGTTTCCCGGAGGATCAGCTCGGCGAATCTGGCTTCGTCTTCTTTCCGCGCCAGGACGGTAAAGAGAACGGCGGGCCGGTTTTTTTTCATCTGAATCGGCGTGAACCAGGCGTCGAGCGCTCCGGCGTCGAGCGCGCGCGTCAGCGCCAGCGCCAGCGTTTCGGCGCTCTGATCGTCAATATTGGCGCAGAGCTCGACGCAGGCGCCGTCTTCCTTATATATATGATCGGGCTGATTTGGGGCGGACGTCCCGGAAGTTTTCATGTCGTCTCCTTTGGATCGGCGGGCCGGATCGGATCGCGGTTCGATGACCTGATTTTATCATTGCCCGATCGCCGTGATCCGGACTTTTTCGTTTGGCTTACGCGGGCGGCGATCTGATATAATCGGTTTATATCGAAAGCTTCCAACGGAAGGAGGTCCGCGGGGATGCGACGGGGATTCAGGCTGAAACTGATTGGGCTGATGATCGCGGCGGGGGCGCTTGCCGCCGTTTTCGTGCGTTCTGTCTCCGCGGATCATCTTCGCAACGTCCGCCTGAATCGGATTCTTTACGTCGGCGTCGCCTCGGATTTTCCTCCTTTCGCGTCCGTTTCTCCTGAAGGCGCGATCGAGGGGATCGATATCGATCTGGTGGGGCGGATCGCCGCGGATATTGGCGTGGGGGGCGAGGTTGTCGATATCGCGTTCGCAGGGCTCGTCGACTCGCTTCTCGCCGGGCAGGTTGACCTGATCGCCGGAGCGCTTCCGGTCGAGGACGGATTGAGCTCCGTTTTGGATTACACGAACGTTTATTATCAGGGAAAATTCGGATTGCTGGGTCTCCCGGGCGGACTCGACGCGTCGGCGTTTACGGCGGACGATTTGGGATGGATCCGTCTCGGGGTTCAGCGCGGAACGGTTCAGGCGCAGTTCGCGCGGTCGTACTGGGTCGGGTCCGGACGGATTCCCCCGGCGCAGCTTCAGGTTTTTGATTCGCGCGATGAAGCGGTCGAAGCGCTGAACTGGGGCGAGATCGATTATTTCCTGACGACGGAGGAGGTTTATAAACGGCGCTACGAGCTCAGCGGCGCGTATACCTGGATCACGGGCGATTTCGCGACCGTTCGCTTCGCGTTCGCCGCGCCGGAAGGATCGACGCTGGTCCCTGAGATCAATCGAATTCTAAGCGTCCTGAGCGCCGACGGCACGGCGCAGCAGTTCGCCAACGCGCGCATGAGCGAGGCATGGCCGGAAACGGCCGTAGATTTTTCGCGCGGGTCGCCGCTTTCGGACGTACGGGCTGGCCGAAGCTGTACCTTCGCGGCGCGCTTTTCAGGCGACGAGACGCTCCCCGACGGCGAAACCGTCGAAAGCGGCGCGGCGCTGGAAAAGCGTTGGCGGGTGATGAATATCGGGAGCTGCGCCTGGGAGAGCGGGACCGCGCTCGTTCCGATTACCGACGCGGAGACGTTCCCGGTCGTGCCGTTCGCTGGTGTTCGTCCGGGCGAGGTCGTTACGATCGCGCTTCCGTTTACCGCCCCGACGGCGCATGGGCAATACCTGGCGCGGTTTCGCCTGAGCGCGCCGGACGGGTCTGATTTTGGCCAGATACTGCGGCTGCGGCTGACGGTGCGCTGAGGTCGGCGTTTCAGTGCCGCGGAATTCGATGGTCCCGGCGTATGGGCGCGGTTTTTTCAATGCAATTCGACTGCGAATTCGAAAGACGAAAATCAGGAAATACAGTAAAATATAAAGGTAACAGCACCGAAGAAATAGTTGTTGATTTTATATATTTAAGGAGAGACAATGGAACAGTTGCATGAAGTCGTTGCGTCCGGCAAAGGTGGTTTTGAAAGCTTGATCGAGAAAATTCCCGGAATTAAGGGGTACAAAGCAAAAGAGGATCGCCGTTCGACGGATAAGCTCGTGCGCGAAACGGTTGCGGCCCGGCTGGAAGAGGAATGGGCTCGGATCTCGGCGCTCCAGCGTCAGCTTCTTAAAGCCGGCGCGCTCGGACCGATGGGCGATCTCGAATCTCCTGCGCTGAAAATCCGCCAGTTTATCGACCGGATCCGGACAGCCGCTTACGGTTACGCCGGGCTGATGGACGCGGTTAAGGTTGACGAAGCGGCGCTGAATCAGCTGTACGATTATGATTTATACTTGTTCAGCCTGGTCGACGAAGTCAGGAAACGTCTGGATACGATCGAGGCCGGGATCGGCGGACCCGAAACGGAGCTGAATCGGGCGATTCAGGAGCTGACGAAGGTTGCCGCCGAAATGGTAACTGCGTTCAACCGCCGTTCGGAAGTCGTTCAGGGAACGGTCAATTCATAATCATCAATAGATCTCTTCCGTCCGCGCGCCGCGGCGGGATCAGGGCAGAAAGGCAGAGAAATGGCACGGATTTTTGATGTAGTTGAGTACGCGAACGAGATGCAGAACGTATTAGCGTACCATTTCCCGGAAAACGGGGTCGCCGATTTACGTTTTGGGTCGCAGGTTATCGTTCGCGAGTCGCAGAAAGCGGTTTTCTTCCGAGACGGGAAGGCGTTGGACGTACTCGGTCCAGGGCGGCATACGATTTCAGCGATGAATTTTCCGCTCCTGACGGGGCTTCTCGGAACGGCGTTTAACGGACGCACTCCGTTTACCGCCGAGGTTTTCTACGTTTCGATGCGCGAGTTCGCGGATGTAAAATGGGGCACGTCGCAGCCGATTATCGTCCGTAACGCAGGCGTCGGACTCGGCGTCAGCCTTCTTCAGGGGTTTGGTACGTACAGCTTCCAGGTTGCCGATCCGCAGCAGTTTATTACCCAGATCGTCGGTTCGCGGTCCGCGTATACGCTGGACGCGATCGAAGGGCGGCTGCGGACGATGCTGCTGTCGAAGATTCAGGACGTCTTAGGGACGCTCACGCAGACCAAAAATATTTTTGAATTGATCGGTCTCGTTGAGGAAATCGGGACGGCGGTCCGCGTCAGCGCGCAGGACGATTTCGCCGCGATCGGGTTGACGCTTAAATCGTTTTATATCGGCAGCCTCAAACCTTCCGAAAAATCAGCGGAAGAGCTGCGCGCGATGGGAATGCTCGACATGAGCGTGTATACGCAGCTCCAGGCGGCGGACGCGCTTCGCGAGGCGGCGAATAATCCGAGCGGCGGCGCGGGATTAACCGCGGGCCTGGGCGCGGGGATGGGTCTGGGAAACCTGATGACGCAGACGTTCGCTCAGCCGCAGGCCGTTCAGCCGGCGCCCGCTCCGGCGGCTCCGGCGGCGTCGGCCGCTCCCTCCGCGCCGGGGATTAAAGCGGTCATGACGCCGGGAGAAGTCGCGCAGTTGTTGCAGGTCTCCGAAGAGGATATTATCGCTTCGATTAACGCCGGTGAGCTGAAAGCGCGGAAGATCGGGAGCGCATACCGGATCAGCGGCGATGCGGTCACTGAGTTTTTGAACGGATAAGCGAAGAGGACTGGTTCCGGGACGACGGCGGACGTTTGGACGCGGAAGCGCCGTGTTCGCGCGCGTTCGCCGCTTCTTTTGAACTATAAGCTTTAAGCGATCGGATATGGGGGAAAGGTCGGGGCTGCGTTGAAGTTACTCGAATATCAGGTTAAAAATCTTTTCCGAACGTACGGGATTCCCGTTCCGGTTGGAAAAGCGGCCTCGTCGGCGCGCGAGGTAAAGAATATCGCGGAGGAAATCGGAAAATCGGTTGTCGTCAAGGCGCAGATCCCCGTTTCGCAGCGCGGAGAGAAGGGCGGGATCCGCGTCGCCCGGACGCCGGTCGAGGCGGAAACGATCGCTTCGGAAATGATGACCGCGCGGATCGGGGGTTTCGTCGTCAATAAGGTTCAGGTCGATGAAGCGTTATCGATTCAGGATGAGTTTTCGGTCGTCCTGACGTTTGACCGGGCGACGCGGTTCCCGACGCTGCTGCTGTATACCGGGACGTCGATCAGTATCGAGAACGCCGCCAACGCGGTTTTCGAATCGATGAGTAAAATTTCGATCGATCCGCTGATCGGGCTGCAGCGCTACCAGATTCGCGCTCTGGCGCGTCAGGCGGGGTTCCCCGACGCGCATCTCGCCGTTTTTATCAAGGTCTGTTTGCAGATGTGGTCGCTGTTTACCGATCTGGACGCGCGGTACGTCGCGTTCAGTCCGCTCGTTATCACCGAGACGCAGCGTGTCGTCGCGCTTGACGGAAAAATTGCGTTGGATCAGAACGCGGGCTTCCGCCAGACGTTCATCTTTGATCATTCGGACATGATCCGGCGGAGCGACCGGGAGCTCGAAGCGTATAAGCTTGGGTTTACTTATCTGGATTGCGACGGGAAAAACGCGATCGCCTGCATGGCGAACGGGGCGGGGCTGGCGCTGTCGACGATGGACATGATCGCGGCGGCGGGCGGAACCGTCGGCGACGTCGTCGACCTTGGCGCGCGTTCCGTCACGGATCATTCCGATCGGGCGCTCTGGATCCTTCTTCGCAATCCGAGCGTGACCGCGATTGTCGTCAATTTTTACGGGGGAATGGCTTCCTGCGACGATGTCGCCCGGCGGTTGCTCTCGGTTTGGGAAGAGGCGGACCGGCGCGTTCCGATTTTCGTCAATTTCGACGGCCGCGGGCGGATGGACGCGAATGGACTGCTTCAGGATTCTGGGATGATCGTCTGCTCCTCGATTGAAGACGCGGTCAGCTCGGCGGTCGCGCTGACGAAAGAGGAGGCGAAATGAACCCTGGAAACAGGAATGGATTCGGGCGGGTTGCGGCTGCTGCCAAAAAGGGGGGCGATGAGTATCCTGATCAATCGTGAGACGAGTATCATCGTTCAAGGTATTACCGGGCGCGCGGGCGAGTATTATTCGCGTCTGATGTATCGGTTCGGGATGAATATTGTCGCGGGCGTATCGCCGAACGTCGGCGGCTCCTGGGTCTTAGACGGAAAGGTCCCGGTTTTCGATTCGGTCGCGAACGCGGTCGAGATTTTCCCGAACGTGAAAGCGGCGATCCTGTTCGTACCCGCGCCGCAGGCGTTGGACGCGCTTTACGAAGCGGCCGATGCCGGTTGTTTTTCCGTTGTTGTCTGCGTTACGAAGGGAATCCCGCTTCATGACGTTTCGAAGGCCTGCCGCTATATGGATTCGAAAGGGATCCGGTTTATCGGCCCGAATAGTCCGGGGATTTATAATCCGGGAAACGCGCTGTTGGGCGTTTTCCCTGCGGATTGCGCGGTTCCCGGAAACGTCGGCGTGATTACGCGGTCGGGGACGTTGGGTTTCGCGGTTCTCGAAACGCTGAAGGCGGCGGGGATCGGCGTCAGTACCTGTATCGGGATCGGCGGCGATACGCTTCAGGGGACGACGATCGTCGACGCGCTGGCGCTGATGGACGAAGACGTGTATACGAAGAAGATTGTCCTGATCGGCGGGGTCGGCGGGCTTGAGGAGGAGCGTGCGGCGTCTTACGCGATGTTCTCGATGGCGACGCCGGTCGTCGGCGTTCTCGCCGGACGGAATTTCCCGAAGAACCGCTCGTTCGGAACTTCGGGCGCGTTTATCGACGGCGATATCGGTTCGGTTGATAAGAAAGAATTAACGTTTCAGCAGTTAGGTCTGCGCTGCGTTTCGAAGCTTCGCGATTTGCCCCGCGTTCTCGAAACGTATTCATGACCAGCGGCTTTTTTGCTGTTTGAAAACGAAAGAACGGTATCGGCGCGAGCTTCAGCGCCGGTACCGTTCTATTTCTGCGCTTTCCGGATTACATTTTGGACAGGATGTCGATTACGTCCTGGACCGATTTGATTTCTCTTGCCTGATCGTCGGTAATCGTGGCGTTGAAGGCTTCGGAAAAGCCGTCGATCAGGAAGAACTGATCCATGGAATCCGCTTTCAGGTCTTTAATGAATTCGGTTTCCGGCGTGATATTCGCTCCGTCGATTTTCAGGACGTCGACGACAACTTTTTTTACCTCTTCGAAAGACACATTCATATTTTTTCTCCTAAAATTTCCAGCTGGTTCTTTTGGATTTTATCATGAGACGCGCGTCTCGACCTGTTATGGTTACTTGATTGAATCGATGAGCAGCGTTCCCTGCTGCGACGAGGCGATGACTTCGATTTGTAAATCGCTCTGGCCGGAGGTTCCGTCTTCGTTCTTGAACGTGATTTCGGCGTTGAGAACGGCGGGATTTTGATTTTCGGTCTGAAGAAAGACGTAATTGACGGTCAGCTCGCTGATCCCGGCCCAGTTCGCCGCGAAGTAATCGGCGGGGTTGACCCCCTTGTTGTAACAGCAGGCAATCTGACTTTTCTCCGACATCATCCACCAGGCGTCGCTTAACCTTCCCTCGGCGATTGTCGCGTAATAGGACCGGACGAAATCCTCGGGGTTCGGATAGTCGCCCGGGATCCAGGGGGTAAACACGGGCGCGGCGCTGTCGGAAGCGCCCGGGCGGGCCGGGGTCGCCAGCGCGGCGGCGGGAACGACGATTGTCCGCGTCGGGGTTGGAAGCTGCGCCGCGATATCGGCGTGAATCGTTTCGGCGATCTGGGTATAGAAAGCGGAGACCTGCTCTGTCGTCCTGGTTTCGGTGATTTTGCGATCCTGCCAGAAGACGAAGTAGAGGACCGCGGCGGTCAGGAGCAGCCCGAGCGCGAGAAAGGCAAAAATCCGCGGCGAAAGCGGCGCGCGTTTTTTTACAGTTTCGGCGTTATCGATATAGTAATAACCGCCGATCGTTTCGGATCCGCCGTTGCTGTTGATCAGCGCGATAAAATCGGAGCCTAACTTGTGGCCCGAGTTCCAGGTCAGCTGATTGACGCGGCGAACGGTGAAGAGATGATCGCTGGATTCGCCGGGGTTGAGGCGGAAGTCAGGCGGATAGGCGGTGACCCAGGAGACCTGGATCGCGATTCTCCCGACGAGCATGCGGTCGCCGTCGTTTCGGATCGTCAGCCTGGCGATGCCATGCCCCTCAGCCGCTTCTTCAGCGTAATTTACCAGCCCAAAGTCGAGGCTGGCCGGCGAAATCGCCAGGATTGGCTGAGGCGGCTGAGAATTGCGGATGATCATAGAAGAATTATACCAATGACCGGAACGGTACTGGCTTTTTTCCCGGAAAGTCTGCGCTTTTGGGTTTTATTTTCGCTTCTATCCGGGTTTTCCCGATTGTCATATCGCTGCTCCGAGGTAGTACGTCGAGTATCACATGAGAATAGGGTCATTTATCACCTTTGCATGATTTCAAAAAGGTATAAAATTGAGTTAATGAAGTTGTCAGACAATTAACCTGTCGACGATGACCGAATTATTATCCGATCTTGACAGATCTAAAAACGGAGGTTTATTTTGGCTATTGATTTCAAGGCAATCCGCGCGAAAGCTGAAAGCTACGCGGACGATATGACGAAGTTTATGTGCGATTTGATCGCGATCCCGGGTGAATCCTGCCAGGAGGGTCCAACGGTTCAACGAATCAAGCAGGAAATGGAAAAAGTCGGGTTTGATAAAGTCGAAATCGACCCGATGGGAAATATTTTTGGATGGATCGGACATGGCAGCCACCTGATCGCCATGGACGGGCATATCGATAACGTCGGCGTTGGCGATATCAACAACTGGACGGTGACAGGGCCTTTCGAACCGAAAGTTATCGGCGACGAAATTTACGGCCGCGGCGGCTCGGATCAGGAAGGCGGTATGGTTTCCATGGTCTACGCCGGCAAGATCATTAAAGATCTGCATCTCGAGGACGATTATACGCTCCTCGTCGTCGGCTCCGTTCAGGAAGAAGACTGCGACGGTCTCTGCTGGCAGTATATTGTCAACGAAGATAAGATTCGTCCTGAATTCGTCCTGATTACCGAACCGACGTCGCTTCGGATTTACCGGGGTCATCGCGGCCGGATGGAAATTAAGGTGCGCACTCCCGGAATCAGCTGCCATGGGTCGGCGCCGGAACGCGGCGACAACGCGATTTACAAGATGGCCCCGATTATCAACGAAATCCGCGCGCTGAACGAAAATCTGCATTATGATCCGTTCCTGGGGAAGGGAACGGTTACGATTTCCGAAATTTTCTTTACGTCGCCGTCGCGCTGCGCCGTTGCGGACAGCTGCACCATTTCGCTGGACCGCCGCCTGACCGACGGGGAGACCTGGGAAAGCGCGCTCCAGGAAATCCGCAACCTGCCTTCCGTCAAGGAAGCGAAGGCTGAGGTTTCGATGTATACGTATGAACGTCCGTCGTACACGAACCTGACCTATCCGACCGAATGCTTCTTCCCGACCTGGGTTATCCCGGAAGATCATGTCGCGACGCAGACGCTCGCCAGCGCGTATGAGAATCTCTTCGATAAGAAACCTGTTATTGATAAATGGACCTTCTCGACCAACGGCGTTTCGATCATGGGCCGCTACGGCATTCCGTGTATCGGGTTCGGCCCCGGCGCGGAGGATCAGGCGCATGCCCCGAACGAGAAGACCTGGACGAGTCATCTGGTTACCGCTGCCGCGATGTACGCTGCCGTTCCGGCGGTTTATTGCGGAAAGTTGAAGAAATAATCCGATCCTGGATCGGAAAGAACTGGAGACCTTATGGAAAAAACGAAAAATTTGATCAGCCTGCTCAAGGGCCTCGATACGTCGAAGATGTACAATGACGATTTCCTGCTGACCTGGGAAAAGAACGACGAAGAAGTTCGCGCGACTTTCGCGGTCGCGGATATCCTTCGCGGCCTTCGCGAAGACAACGTTTCGACGCGGATCTTCGACTCCGGCCTGGCGATTTCGCTTTTCCGCGATAATTCGACGCGGACCCGCTTCAGCTTCGCCAGCGCAGCGAATCTCCTCGGCCTGGAGGTTCAGGATTTTGACGAAGGCAAATCGCAGGTCGCGCACGGCGAGACCGTTCGCGAAACCGCGAACATGATTTCCTTTATGGCGGACGTGGTCGGGATCCGCGACGACATGTACATCGGCAAGGGCAATGCCTACATGCGCGCGTTCAGCCAGTATGTCAAGGATGGAAATGAAGAAGGCGTTCTTGAACAGCGCCCGACGCTCGTCAACTTACAGTGCGACATCGATCATCCGACCCAGTCCATGTCGGACGCGCTCCATATTATCAACCATTTCGGCGGCATCGATCAGCTTAAGGGCAAGAAGATCGCGATGACCTGGGCGTATTCCCCGTCCTATGGGAAACCGCTCTCGGTCCCGCAGGGGATTATCGGCCTGCTGACGCGGTTTGGAATGGACGTTACCCTGGCGCATCCGGAGGGTTACGAGGTCATGCCCGACGTTGAAGCGGTCGCGGAGAAGAACGCGAAAGCCAGCGGCGGTAAATTCTCGAAGACGCATTCGATGGCCGAGGCGTTCGCCGGCGCGGATATCGTTTATCCGAAGAGCTGGGCGCCGTTCGCGGCGATGGAAAAGCGGACGAAGCTGTACGGCGATGGCGATACCGACGGGATCAAGGCGCTGGAGAAGGTCCTTCTGGGTCAGAACGCCGAGCATAAGGATTGGGAATGCACGGAAGATCTGATGAAGACGACGAAAGACGGGAAAGCGCTGTATATGCACTGCTTACCGGCGGACATTACCGGCGTCAGCTGCAAAGCGGGCGAGGTCGAAGGTTCGGTCTTCGATCGCTATCGCGTTCCGCTCTATAAGGAAGCCAGCTATAAACCGTATATTATCGCGGCGATGATCTTCCTGAGCAAGGTTAAAGATCCGGCGGCGGTCCTGGAGGCCATGCGGACGAATAAGCCGCGTCGCTTCCTCGGATAAGCTCAATGATAAAAAAGGGGTAAACCATTCGCAGGTTTGCCCCTTTTTTGACTTAATTCAGCTCCCCGTCTTTTCGGCTCAGCTTTTCTCCGGCGCGGAGTTTTCGCCGCGCCTCCTGCATCACATGATCGACTTTCCCCAACGCTTTCAGAAGTTCTTTTTCTTCTTCGCCGGTTTCGATAATTTTCGCGATCCCGCCGTTGCGGATCACGATTCGCCGGTCGGCCATCAGCGCGAGAAGAGGATCATGGGTCGCCATCAGGACGATTTTATCCTGCGCGACCAGGAGCTCGAGCGCTTTCCGGCGGTCGATCCCGGCGTTCTCGATCTCGTCGATCAGGACGATCGGCGATGAGCTCAGGATGGCCGTGTCGGCGATCATCAGCGCGCGCGACTGGCCGCCGCTGAGCCCGGTTACGGGGGTGGATTCGGAAAACGCTTCGCCGGCGAGCCGGTTCGCTTCGGCGAGAATTTTCGACTTGACGTCTTCGCGGTTCTCGATCATCCGGCTTTCGGCGTGCATTTCGACGAATTCGCCCGCGCTGAGGTCCATGATGAAGTTCATGTTCTGCGACAGCTGCGCGACTAATTTATGCGTCGTTGAATAGCGCCATTTCGGATCCGGTTTTTCTCCGTTGATCAGGATCATCCGCCCGGTCGGCGTGTCGCGCTGCGCCGCCCATTCGATATCGGCGAGCAGGCGGCTCTTTCCGGATCCGGTCGGGCCGACGATCGAAACGATCTGGGACGGGTAAATATCGATCCTCCCGAAGGTTTCCGGCTGCCTGTTCTTGTCCCGCCCCGCGAGAATCGAAAGCGAGCCGACGGCGGCTTCGCGTTCGATTCCGAGGAACTCTTTCATCTGGTCGATGTATAAGCTGAGTTCTCCGGGGAGCGTTTCGATGCGGATTGCGCTGTCCTCGATTTCCTCATCGCTCAGGCGCGTTAAAAATTCCGGAAACGTGAGCGATTCGGAACCGCTGATTTTCAGGCGGTTCTGTTCGAAGAAATCCTGCGTAAACGGATATTTTTCTAAAATCCCGCCCAGCGTTAACGTCCGCGTCGTTTCCAGTTCTTCTTTTTTATTCATGCCGCTTTCCGTTTCTTTTATTCGTCCCAGTTCATTTTCTTAGCGTTGCCAAGCTGATACGATTCGCCGATCCGCGTCTCCCCGAGGCAGTACGAGCACATCGCCGCCGGCATCGGAAAGCGCAGCTTCATCCCCTGAACGCTTTCGATATCGACGTCGTCGCGGTAGATCAGCGTGCTGAGCTCGTAGGCGCCCTGTCCGCTGAGTCCGTTGACATGGATAACGATCGCGCGCGGGTTGACGGCGCTGACGCGCGACGCGAAGACTTCGCGTTCGGCCTGCGAAACGATATCGCCTTTGGTGATGACGACGACGTCCGCGGCTTTCAGCATCGGGCCGATCTTTTTCGGCGTGTTGATCCCGGAGAGATTATCGATCACGCAGACGCCTTTAACGTCGGCGAGATAGGGGGAACAGCGGTTACACAGACCGGCGGATTCGCTGACGAGGAGGTCGAGCTCCTCGCGCCGGCCCCACCTGACGACGCCTTCGATATTCGAGGCGAAAAAATGATCTGGGCAGAGACCGCCGGACAACCCTTTTTTTACCGGGACGCCGGCCTTTTCGTAGAGCGTGTCGTCGTCGGTATACAGGCAGTCGAACTTGACGACGCCGACTTTCAGCCCGCGATCCCGAAACGAATCGATCGTTTTCAGGATGACCGAGGTTTTCCCTGACGACGGGGGACCGGAAAAAATCGTTAAATTCATCGCCGCGCTCCGATTTTCAGGATGGTCCGGTTGGATTGGTTGAAGAAGGCCGCTTCAGCGTCGCGGAGAAGTTTCCCGACGTCTTCGTGATGAATAACGTCCCAGCCGATCCAGACGAACTTCTGGTCCGACGTGAGACGGTTATCGAGCGCGGGGTTCGTCGAAGGGAATTTTCCGTCGACGTAAATCGTCTCGGCGACGTCTTTCGAGTAGAGGAAGTCGACGACAGGCTTGATCCGTTCGCGGACCGACGCCTTGGTGATCAGGAAAATCGGGCTGACGATCGCGCCTTCCTCCGGCCAGACGGTTTTCAGCGGTCCGCTTTCTTTGGCCATCTGTGCGAAGAACCAGGGGGCGATACTGACCGCCGGCTGCGTTCCCTGAGCCGATTTCGCCCCTTTGACCATCTGCGCCGGGTGCATCCCTTCCAGCAGGTTCTCGCCGAGTTTCCGGATCCCGTCAAACCCGAACAGCTTGTACCATCCGAGCATCAGCGCGTTGAACATGTCGAGGTCCCTGACCGGGAGCGAGATACTGTTCCTGAATTCGGGCGCGAGGAGGTCTTCCCAGCGGGACGGCATGGGCCGGTCGCCGAGAACGGCGGTATTGACGACCATGACGGCGGGAACGACGCCGATAATCGAATAGCGTTTCAGCGGATCGCGCAGGTCGATCGATGCGTTTTCGAAATCCGGGTTGATATGTTCCCAGCCGGATTGGTCGGCGAACACGCCCTGTTCCATGTACTTTCCGATCAGGTCCTTATCGAAGAACAGGTTAAATCCGGCGGATATGTAAATATCCGCGAGGTCGTCCGCGCTCCGGCTTTTCCGGACCTTTTCGATGATAGGGTCGAGGCCTAAGCTGGCCGATTGCAGGTCCATATTGATATCGATTTTTTCATCTTCGATAAGTTTCTCGATTTTTTCCAGGAGCTGAAGCTTAACCGGGCAGGGAAGGACGCCTTCGATCGACATCTGAGCCGTGTCGCTGTGCAGCTCAGCTTTGACAAGGCCGTCGGATAAACTCAGTTCACCGCCGTCCAGGATTTCAGCGGCTTCGGCTTCGAAAAGCGCGATATCGATTTTTCTCATTTTAAGCGCCTGATCGAGCGAAATTGCCTTCCCGAGCGTCTTCCGCATCGTTTCGTTACGGAGATTGTCGAAGCCTTTGGAGATCAGCAGATCGAGTACCTGCGGATATCGTTCAGTGATATCGTATACCTTTTCGCTCAGTTCAAAATATCGGTTCATTCTTTTCCTCTTTCCGTGTACAGCTTTTCGTTTCCGGCTTGTCCCCGCGGCTGATCCGTCCGCGCTGAGGTTTCGAACGATTGGGACCGCGGGGGCAGTTTTTTTTAGCCCGACCCGAATTATAAACTGCTAACTGCGGCTGCCGGTTGGAAATCAAACGAATGGGTCGATTCGTTTTGCTATAATTTGGTTTGTACGAACTAATTGGCGGCGCTGGCGCTGATTCAGCGCTGTAATTCAGGGTAAGTCGAACGCCGCGCGGCGGCGGAATACGAGGAACTGAAAGGCAGGAAATGATATGGAGAATTCGCAGCTATATATCAATACATCCAATCGCGCTTCGGCGGCTAACGGCGAGGCGGCGAAGAAGGATCGGAAGGTCGTCCTGGTTGGGACGGGGTTTGTCGGAATGAGCATGGCGTATACGTTTTTATCGACCGGAGGCGTTGACGAACTCGTTCTGATCGATGTGAACGAGGAAAAAGCGATCGGCGAGGCGATGGATTTGCAGCATGGGCTGCCGTATGCGCGGAACCACATGAATATCAAAGCGGGCGGATATGAAGAATGCGCTGACGCGGAAATCGTTGTGATCACGGCCGGCGCGGCGCAGAAACCGGGCGAGACGCGGCTGGACATGACGGCGACCAACGCGCGGATCATGAAAAACGTCTGCGAAAAGATTATGAAGTCGGGTTTTGACGGGATTCTGATTGTAGCTTCGAATCCGGTTGACCTGATGGCCTACGTTGCGTACCGGGTTACCGGGCTGCCGGCCGCGCGCGTGATCGGGTCGGGAACGATTCTGGATACGGCGCGGCTGCGATATATGATGAGCGAGTATGTCGACGTTTCGCCGTCGAATATTCATGCGCTCGTGATGGGGGAGCATGGCGATTCAAGCTTTATCCCGTGGAGCCACGCGTATCTGGGCGCGAAAAACCTGGTCGAGTACCTGAAAGAAACGGGCCGGGATTTATCGTTCCTTGACGAAATCTACAGGCAGGTTCAGCAAGCGGCGTACGAAATTATTAATCGAAAAAAGTCAACGTATTACGGGATCGGGCTGGCGCTGAACCGCCTGGTTCAGGCGATCCTGAATCATGAGAATACGCTCCTGACGCTCTCGGTTCTTCAGCGGGGGGAATATGGTCAGGAGGACCTGTTTATCGGCGTCCCGACGATCGTAAATCATGATGGAATCCGCGAGATATTGAAGCTGCGGCTGAACGACGAGGATCGGGCGAAGTTTGATCAGAGCGCGGCGATCATGAAGGATATTATCGAATCGACGATCCGTCCGGTCTTGTCGGAAAGGTAGAAAAGCCCGATTTGCGGCGGAAGTTTGCGTCGTTTTTTGATTATGATATAATCATCGAGTCGACGGCTGGGAGAGATAGCGTAGTTGGCCTAACGCGCGCGCCTGGAAAGCGCGTATACTGAAAGGTATCGTGGGTTCGAATCCCACTCTCTCCGCTGAAAAAACTCACCAGACGGTGAGTTTTTATAATACTTACTGACGGCGCTCACTGCTTACAAGAATGTTTTCCAATTGGTCCTGAAATCCAAGTCTTTAATCAGGCGGTAAATATCAAAGCACTTAATCCCTAATTGGGAACAGACATCAGGAATCTTCTTGTTGTATTTCTGTTTTGATGGTTTCGACGATTCTGTCGAGACGACGGCACGATTTTCTTTGTCGGTCAGGCCATAGCTGATCAGAAAAGGATCCTTCCCTACTTTCGCGATTTGTATATCGTCAATTTCATCCAGCGTCAGATCGTACCCATTCATCAGGACGTAATTAACATTTTGAATTTCTTCGTCGATTAGAAATAAGTTTTTCCGCTCTTTTATCCATTTCCCGAGAATTCCTGAGTCTTGTGTTATTTCAAACATAATTTCTTTTGGAATTCTTATTTTCCCCTGTTCTCCCCAGTATGAGAGCCATTCCCAGAATTCCGGAACGCGGTCGATTTGGTAATAATAATCTTTAGCTGTGATGATGACCGATGCGTCAACTAAATAGATCATGATCAATTTTTGTTGTTGAGTGCCCAAGGTTCCCGACGATCAGGACAAAAATTCCGCTTTCTTCTACGCAGTTTCGCAGGTAGCGAAAGGCATCTTCCTTTGTCCTTTTTCGTCTGAACGCTGTAATATCAAAATGAATTGAATCGCTGACGATTTTGGCCGCACCCCCTGAACAGGGTTGCATTTACTCTGACAACTCACCTTCAAATTTCCGTAGTCAAGAGGGGAACTTGAAACCAGACCCTCTCTGTGTCTCACATTTGAAAATCAGTATCGTTTGTGGTACTATAAATGCATGAAGCCGATCTGGATGAAAAAAGCCAAAAAGTACTATGACAAATCGCCGAAAACCTTTCGGGGACGCGTAGATAGAGCGCTGGAAGAACTGATCGGAATCTTTCCGGACGTCGGAAAAAGTCCGAACGTCAAAATGATGCAGGGAACGGACGACATCTATCGTTACCGTGTCGGCGATTTCAGAATTCTTTTTGCCGTGATCGGCGAAAACCTTTATATCGTCGAAATAGGTTCCCGCGGCGATATTTATAAATAAGGAGGATGAAAATGGAAACCTTTATCCCGGATAAATCAGAACTCGAAGCGGTCGCCGATTTCCGTAAAGCTCTCGCGGAAAACGATAAAAGCCAGCTCGCAACCTTTGAAGAACACGAAACGCGGGAATTGAGCGGGAAACTCGTCATAAGAATCCCGAAAATACTTCATCGCGAACTCAAAGACCAGGCTGAAGCGAACGGCGTCTCCCTGAATCAATTCATACTCTATAAGCTTGCGCGCTGAGACGAAACGGCTGCGTAAAACGAAACGACTTGATCCGGAGTTCGCGGTTCGTTCTCGATCAGCAGCCCGATCTCCGGATAATACTTCCGAAGGCCCGTCCCGTTCCTTGTGAGACGGAGACAAGTCCCGCCGCGTTGGCGGCAGGGATGTCTTAGCGTTCGCGCGTCGATAACGCTCATGAACCCGTCGATCCGCGCCCGCTGCTCGATCTTGACCGGGTTCTTTTTCAGCGTCTCACCGCCCTCTTTCAACGCCACGTTCAGGAAATGCGCAGCCAGAAGCTGATGAACGCCGATGATCCTAACCTTTCCGTCCTTCAGCGCCCCCTCGAACTCGTCCAGTGCGCCCGAAAGGTTATAGCCCAGTTATATACTTATTGCGGCAGAGCATTAAATGTATGCACAGAGTGCATGGTCATAAGGAACAGATATGAGTAAACTAACCGAGTTGCTGGGAAGTTCCTTTCGGTTTCGTTCAAAACTTATTAGCCAGATATTTTTTATCCTTATAAAATTATTCATATATCTTATCTCTGCTGCAAGGATGCTTTACGATACTTTGACGAAAGGGCTGGATGACCTGAACGAAAAGCGCTGATAGCGAAAAGGTTGCGGTTCGGCGGCAAGGAACCTATAATTAAGGTTAACAGCCGCGGGCGGCTGAGATCGGACGTTTTCTTTCGGAAAGGAGCAACCGCGCTGATGGATCTTTTTTCGCACAAAGAACGCGCACAGGGATTGGTTGAATACGTTTTAATCCTGATTATCGTCGGGGTCACGATTTTTGTCCTGCTGACGTTATTGGGTCCGGCGATCATGAAGTTCGTCCAGGACCTGATCGCGCCGGTCTGATCCGTCGGGGCGCATGTCCGCGGAAACATTCGGGTTCCAAGCGGTATCGTTCGGCTGGCGCCTGCTGTGGCGGCTGTTTCCGCCGTGCTGCATGGGCTGCGGCGCGCCGGGCGCGGAGATTTGCGAGGCGTGCCTGCGGAGCGCGGAGCGGCCGGTTGGGAAGACCTGCGGCCGATGTGGAAAGACGTTGACGGGGGCGGGGGTTTGTCCGCTTTGCTCCGGGCTGGAGACGATCTGGTTCGAGCGGGTCCGTTCAGCGTTCGTCTATGCAGGCTTGATCCGCGAGGCGATCCATGCATTTAAATTTGAGCGGAAACTCGGGTTGTCTTTCCTCTTTGCGGATGCGGTTTTTTCTGTATACTTAGAGATGAAGACGCGGGTCGATATTGTCCTTCCCGCGCCGATCTCTCGGGCGAGGCGGGCGGAAAGAGGCTATAACCAATCAGCCTGGGTCGCGCGGACGTTCAGCCTGAAAACCGGATTGCCTTATTCGGCGACCGCGTTGCAAAAAACGCGGGACACGGCGCATCAGGCGCTCTTAACCGAAGCGGCGCGGCGAACGAATTTAGGCGGCGTCTTCGAAGCCGAGCCGAGCGATATTCTGGGGAAATCGGTTTTAGTCGTCGATGACGTCCTGACGACCGGAACGACGATGAATGAATGCGCCCGCGCGTTGAAGGCGGCCGGCGCGGCGTCGGTCTTCGGGATAACGATCGCGGCGACGAAAAACCGCGCCTGATCTAAACTTATTTTTTAGGAGGATAGGATGGAAACGAAGACGGTTCTTTACGGGAAAAATTTGGAAATTTCGGAGCGGATTAAGACGAACGTCACGTCGAAAACGGACAAATTTTCTAAATTCTTAACCAACATCGAGGAAGTTCGAATTGACTTAGCGCATTTAAAGACGGCTCGCAACGCAAACGACCGGTACGTTTCTCAGATTACCATTCGTGGAAAAGGGTTTATTCTTCGAACCGAGGAGCGCGCGGACGAGCTTTCGGCCGCGTTTGATAAGTCGTTTGATAAAATGATCCGGCAGATCGAACGTTTCAAGGGGAAGCGCGGTCGGACGCATCTTGAAAAGGTCTTCGTCGATCCGGCGGCTCCGCAGGCTGAACCGGAACCAGTGGAAGAGACGCCGGTGATCGCGCGCCGAAAGAAATTCGCGCTGATTCCGATGACGGAAGTGGAAGCGCTGGAGCAGATGAAATTGCTGGGACACGAGGATTTCTTCGTTTTCTATAACGGCAATACGTCCGCGATCAATGTCCTGTATAAGCGAATGGACGGGACGTTCGGGCTGATCGAGACTGAGATCGCGTAGGTTTTATCGCAAAACGGGAGCTCCGCAGGAAACAGGGCCTGCGGAGCTCCCGGCGCGGGGACGGACAGGAATCATTCGTGTGATTGAACGAGTGGGATTGCTGCGCCGGCTGGCATCACGGCGAGCGATCCCATTTTATTTTTTTCTGAATTTTGGGTAAAATCAAGCGTGCTTTCACAAGAAAGAACGGAGCGGACAGAACTTGAATCTTAACGATTATTTCGATATCGGCGCGGGACGCGAAGGCGGTGCGGCGGCGACAGGGTTGACCGTCGTGAATCGGTTTTATCGCGTGACGGTTACCGGAGCGGCGATTGCGGCCGGAGGCGAGACGGGGCCGCTCGTTCCAGAAGCGGGGTTTCCGCTCGTATTGGAGAACGGCGGGCGGGCGCGGTTTAATCTCCCGCCGGGGCAGCGCGAATGGACAGGCGCGACCGTTCGGTTGACGACGGCGGAGTTCGGCGTTCTTTCGCTCGGCGCCGTCGCGGCGCCGAATCGTTTAGCCGCGCTGGAACGGCCGCGATCTTTTTTCGACATCTTCCGCAAGGAATATGAAGTCAACCTGCTCCTCGACGGGGACGAGGTTCTTCGCGGGGGAAGCCCGCTTTCGTTCGGCGTCAATCTTGAATCGTTTGACGCCGCGCCGGACCGGCCCCTCTGGTACGATCCGGCGGGAATGCGGCTGGCGGACGGGTTGGTCGGGACGCTGCGTGAGCTGAACCCGGCGGCGGTTCGCTTCGATATCGGTTCGGGGCGTCCGGCGGCGGTTCTTTCGCTTTTTTTTGATCTCTGCCGCAGTGTCGGGGCTGCTCCTTACCTGAAAGCTGACGGCGAATGGTTTGGCGGGGAAACTGACGCCGCGCTCGCTACGCTCGTTGGATTGTTGGAGCGCGGAGCCGCGGCAGGGGATTTTGATCAGGGCTGGATCGAGCTTGAAGTCGGGGATGAGCCCGGGAAGGCGGTCGCCGCGGCGGAGCGGCTTCGAGCGCGTTTCCCGTGGATAAAAATCGTTTTCAGCGGCGTTGAGCTGGCGCAGGAGCGTTCTCTCCGCCGCTTCCAGGACGTTTTAGCGAGCTGCGCGGACGCGGCGGACGCCGTCGGCGTTCCCTGGCGGTTCCCCGGCCCGGCGGGCTGGGAATCGGACGCTTCCGACGCGGATGCCGCGGCGATTTTCGGGATGGGGGCGGGCAGGCTCGTTCGCACCACGAACAGGCTTTTCCGCGATATTCCTGAGACGCTGGCGAAACCGATGATCCTGACGGGCTGGCGGTATTTCCGCGCGCCGGACGAGCGTGATCTGCTTCGGATTCAGGACCGTTCGGCGGACGGATTTTTCTACCTGTCGGCGCTGGCGTCGTTGGCGGCGAATTCGCGTTTCGGCTTGCTGCTGATGGACCTGCCCGCGGTCGCGCGACAGGCCGCGGACGGCCGGTTCCATGAAGCAATCGGCGCGCTGGTCTGGCGGATGGCGTCCGATCGCCTGGGAACGCAGCTTGGCTGGCGGTCGGTTCGCGACGAGCCGATCCCGAACGCCCGAAGCGAGGGGATTCCCGGCCTGGTCGAAGCGAGCGACGTTCCGGACGTCATAATGAGCGCGACGCGGTCGCTCGATCGCCGGCGGGTTCACCTTCTGGTTCAGAACCTGAATCCGGGAAAGCGGCTTTTTGCCCGCGTGCATTTCGCGCATCTTCCGGACCTGCGGCCGACGGCGGCGCGGAATCTTCGCGGCGGGAGCGGACTCCGGATCGCGAGGCTTTTCCAGCCACGCGTGGCGGCGCCGGTTCTGAAAGACGTTTCGCTTCCGAGGTACCGTCCGATGGATCATGTTAATTTGGATATTCCGCCGCTCGGGATGGTCAGCATGACGCTGACGGACGAATGATTCGCGTTGATTCCCTCCCGTTTTTCGCGGTTAATTGAGTAGAATTGAGGGGAAGTCTGGTTTCCTGACATAAAAAAAATAATTGGAGGTATTGAAATGCTGCGACGTGAGAAATTATGGACAATCCTGGTGATCGGCGCGCTGGTCCTGGTCGGCGCGGGCGCGGTTCAGGCTCAGACGAGTCATTACGGCGGATTAGGCGCGGGCCCCGCCCCAACGCAGGTTCCGGAGATTGTCGCTGAGGACAGCGCGGCGGCGAGCGGCGGCGCTGAAGCGGAGAGGGGCGCGTTCTTCGACGAGAACGGCGAGTATAACGAAACGTTCGCGAAGGATTTCTGGGATCGCGGCTGGGAGGCAACGACGCTGATCGGGAACCCGAACGGCGATTATTTTGATTTAGGCCCGAGCCGACTCTCGTTCAAGCTTCCGGTTACTGAGGTTTACGAATTCGTGACGCATACAGGGTCTCTGACCGAGGACGTCCTGGTCGAGGCGACGTTTGAGAACGTCCGGTCGACTGAAGCCAGCTATGGGGTCGTCTGCCGTCGGAACGAGTTGGGCTGGTACGAGCTTCGCGTCAATATTTCCGGCCCGTTAGCCGGCTCATACGCGCTTTATAAATACGATACGGTCCTGAAAGCGAGCGGCCACGTTCCTTACGTTCGGCTCCATCCGGACATGATCCAGTATTTTACGACGGACCTGAAATTGGGAATGAACGTTCGGAATAAAATTGGGTTGGAATGCAAAGGCGGCGAAATCCGCGTCTTTATCAACGATAAGGAACAGACGATTTCGAAATCTGCTCCGATTGTCGATACGCAGTTCGCAAGCGGGACGGTCGGCGCGATGGCGGAGTCGTACGCGAAGGGCGTGGTGGATATCGATCTGGTTGGGTTCAGGGCGACTGACCTGACGGAGTAAAAATCTAAGCGAACCGGGCGGATCAGGCCCAGCCGGGAATACCGGAGCCGCCGGCCTGATCCACTCGATATCGGTTTTCATCCCGTTTCCGGACTCTTTATATAGGATCGGATCGAAACACGTTCCAACGCTGATCCGAAGTTTTCCGACGGATTCGCTGGTATAATCTGCCGATAGAATTTTGTGATTTAAAACGATTGGGGAAATATCTCGTATGATTGATGTAAATGAACTGCGAAAAGGCGTCACGATTGAATTGGACGGCGCGTTGCTGAAAGTTATCGACTATGAGCATAACAAAGCCGGACGTGGAAACGCAACGATTCGCATTAAGGCTAAGAACCTCCGGACCGGGGCGCACGTCGAACGCACGTTCACGTCGGGCAATCGCGTCCAGGACGTTCATCTCGAATTCCAGAACGTTCAGTTCTTATACGCGGACAACGACTTTTTCCATTTCATGAATACGGAAACCTATGAACAGCCGCAGGTCAACGCTGAGATCATGAAGGACGCCGCGCCGTACCTGAAAGAAAATACGGACGTCAAGCTGACGTACTATCAAAACGAAATTATCGATTATGAATTGCCGCTGTCGGTCGATCTTCTCGTCGTTCAGGCGGACATCGCCGTCCGCGGGGATACGGCGACCGGCGTCAATAAGCAGGTCACCGTCGAAACCGGGGCCCGCGTCATGGTTCCGAATTTTGTCAGCGAAGGCGATACGATCCGGGTTAACACTTCGACCGGTGAATATATTACGCGTGTCTAAGGTTCGTTCCGGGCAAAATCAGAAGATGACTTTTCGTGCGTGAGGACGCCGGCTATCGTCCGGAGCCTCGCGGCCGAAAAGTTTTTTATTGATCGTCGCCTCATGCGCCGCGGCGCGTTTCTTATACGGATTTAACACGGCGCCGCGTGGCGATTGATATAATATGCTTATTGAAAAGCCCCGGTTCGGGTTCGCGGGACGCGGTTTTATCGGTCGCCGAATACGCGCTTTGGGGGCGGGAGGAAGAGAAACGTGAATCTTAAACAACGCGGACAAGCGAATATTGTTTATTTACTGTTGTTGATCGGGATTATTTCGCTCCTGATGTATTCGTTTTCCGATCCGCGCAATTCAACGAAGAATATGTCCATCAATGAATTGGCGGATCAGATTAAAAGCGGCAAGGTCAAAGAAATTAACGTTAACGGGACGACGGTTGAGGTTGAGCTGGAAAGCCGGGAGGTCGCGAAAACGGTTATCGAGGAATACGCTTCGTTCCTGAGCCAGATGTCGCTTCTGGGCGTGCAGCCGGAGGATTTATCGGCGCGGAAGATCGTCGTCAACTTTAAAGAAAAGTCGGGCTGGGTTTCGATTTTATCGCTCCTGAGTTATTTCCTCCCGATCCTGTTTATCTTCGGGGCGATGTTCTTTATTTTCCGGCAGTCGCAAGCTGGCGGGAATTCGGCGATGGCGTTTGGAAAGTCCCGGGCGAAGATGCTCGAGGGGGACCGGCCGACCGTGACGTTCGCCGACGTCGCCGGCGTTGACGAGTCGAAAGAGGAGCTGGCCGAGGTCGTCGATTTCCTGAAAGAACCGAAGAAATTTATTGCGCTTGGCGCGCGGATTCCGAAGGGCGTCCTTCTTGTCGGTTCGCCGGGGACCGGTAAAACGCTGCTGGCGAAGGCGGTCGCCGGGGAGGCGGGCGTTCCGTTCTTCTCGATATCGGGTTCTGAATTTGTTGAGATGTTCGTTGGGGTCGGGGCGAGCCGCGTCCGCGATCTTTTCGATCAGGCGAAGAAGAACAGCCCGTGTATTATTTTTATTGACGAAATCGACGCCGTCGGCCGTCAGCGCGGCTCCGGTCTGGGCGGGAGCCATGACGAACGGGAACAGACGCTGAACCAGATGCTGGTTGAGATGGATGGGTTCGATACCGACACGAATATTATCATCATCGCGGCGACGAACCGTCCGGATATCCTCGATCCGGCGCTGATGCGCCCTGGGCGTTTCGACCGTCAGGTTATTCTCGATCGTCCCGACGTTGTCGGGCGCGAGGCGATCCTCAGGGTGCATTCAAAAGGCAAGCCGCTCGAATCGGACGTCGATCTGGCGACGATCGCGCGTTCGACCCCCGGCTTTGTCGGTGCGGATTTGGAAAACCTGATGAACGAGGCGGCGATCTTAGCCGCGCGGCGCAATAAGCTTTCGATCGGAACCGGCGAGATCAGCGAAGCGGTCGAGCGGGTCATGATGGGGCCTGCGAAGAAGAGCCGGATTTTGAGCGAGAACGAAAAGAAAATTATCGCGTATCATGAAGCCGGGCACGCTGTGATCATGAACGTGATCCCGGAATGCAACCCGGTTCATAAGGTTACGATCATCGGGCGCGGCTCCGCCGGCGGGTATACGATGAACCTGCCGATTGAGGATCGGGTTCTGATGTCGAAAAAGGAGCTGGAAGCCGATATGGTTTCGCTTTTGGGCGGACGCATGGCGGAAGAGCTGATGTTCAACGATATTACTTCGGGAGCGTCGAACGATCTCGAACGGGTCACCGATCTGGCGCGGAAAATGGTCATGCGGTTAGGCATGTCGGATTCGCTGGGGCCGGTTACGTACGGGAAGAAGGAGGAGATGATCTTTCTTGGGCGCGAACTCTCGGAACAGCGGGATTACTCTGAATCGATCGCTGAAAGTATCGATCAGGAGGTCCGCCGAATCGTTCAGGCGGCTTATGAGCGCGCGCGCGAAATCCTGATCCAGTATCGCGAAGAGCTGGATAAGATCGCGGCGTCGTTGATCGAGAAGGAGTCGCTGACGCGGGAAGAATTCGAAGCGATTTTCCCGCCGCCGAACGGCCGCCGCTCGGCTACGCCGGAATATGACGCGGCGTAAGCGGCGTTAAGGGAGCGGTTTTGCCTCGGGCCGGGTGCGGAATGCGTCCCCGTCCGGGGCTTTTTCTATATACGACGCAGCGCTGCCGGTCGCGGAACGTTTTGACTCGCCGATCGTTTGCAGGCGCGTTACAAAAGACAGGACAACATGAAACGAATCGTTTTAATCTGTATCCTTTTGGGCTGCTGGTTTGCCGCGTTCAGCGCGGTTTCAGCGTCTGAGTTTGACGGCTCGGCGGCGTACGATTTTGCCGTACAGCAGTTGGCGCTGGGGCCGCGCACGCCCGGAAGCGAGGCGCACGCGGCGTTTCTGACCTTGGCCGAAGGCGCATTTTCCCGGGCCGGCTGGACGGTTCAGCGTCTCTCAGGCGTCAAAAACGGGGAGACGGCGATTAACCTGATCATTGAGCGTCCGGACGGAGCCGTGGGCGACCGCCCCTGGATCGTACTGGGAGCGCATTACGATTCCAGGCTGAACGCGAACGAGGACCCGGTCGCGGCGAATCGGACGGAGCCGGTCCCGGGCGGAAACGATGGGGCGTCCGGCGTCGCGCTTCTTTACGGGCTGGCGAAGTCGCTCGATCGGAGCGTCGGCGTGCGCGTGACGCTGGTTTTATTTGACCTGGAGGATCAGGGCGGGATCGCGCCTTATGACGAATGGTGTATCGGGTCGAAGATGGTCGCGAGTTACTATAAGAACCAGGCCCGGCAGACCGGGATCCAACCCGACGCGGTCGTTATTCTCGACATGATTGGCGATCCGGAGCTGGGGATTTATCGCGAGAATTTTTCCGATCCGGAGCTGAGCGACGAGATTTGGGCGGTTGCCGCCGAATCAGGCTATGACAAACAGTTTGTCAATCGGGCGCGCTTTTCGGTTTACGACGATCATATTCCGTTTATCGAAGCCGGGATGCGCGCGGTCGACCTGATCGATTTCGACGATCCCGAATGGCATACGGTTCGCGACGACCTGACGAACGTTTCGCAGGCGAGTTTACAGGTGGTCGGAGAGGTCGTTTTGACCTGGATCGAACGGTATTCGGAAAAAGAATGACGGAGCTGCCCTTGGAAACAGGCTCAAAATCAGATCCGCGGGCGCGCCAGGAAGTCATCCGGCGGATCCGCGGCGAGCTGACGAATCTGGTTGAGATCAGCGCGGTTCAGTCGCTTCCCGCAGCGGAGCTGACCGTCCTGAAGGACACGGTCAACGCGCTTGACGATCCGTTCCTGATCGTCGTCGTCGGCGAATTTAATTCGGGAAAATCGACGATGATCAACGCGCTGCTGGGGCGGGAGGCAATGGCTGAAGGGATCACGCCGACAACCTCCATGGTTCACCTGATCCGTTATGGAGAAACGCCCTCCCGGCGGCAGGCCGCCGATTGGGGCGAGCTGGTCACCGTTCCGAGCGAGCCGCTGCGGACGATGAGTATCGTCGATACGCCGGGGACGAATTCGGTTTTTACCGATCATGAAATCCTGACGAAGCGGTTTTATCCGCGCGCCGATCTCGTTTTCTTCGTGACGTCGGCGGATCGGCCATATTCGGAGAGCGAACGTCGCTTCCTTGAATCGATTCGTGGCTGGGGAAAGAAAATCGTTGTTCTGATCAATAAGATCGACCTGTTTCCGGCGGAAGCGGATCGCGACCGTCTCGTTTCGTTCGTTCGCGACCGGGTTCATCATGATTTCAGGCTGACGCTTCCGGTTTTCGCGATTTCGGCGCGGGCGGCGAAGGAAGCGGCGCTGAACGGGGAAGCTTTTCCGCCGGAGAGCGGATTCGGCGAGCTGACGGCGTTCCTGACCGGGACGTTATCCGGCGCGGAGCGCTTCCGGTTAAAAATGGATTCGGCGATTCGTTTAGGGGAGAGGTTCGCGAAGACGCTTCAGGAGCGGACCGCGGCGGAGATCGAGATTTTTCGTGAGGATCTGGCGCTGATCGATTCGATCGAAGCGATGGCGGATGGGTATGAGCGCGATTTTGGAAAGGAAATTCAGCGTTCGCTTCGGGAGGTCGGGTTCATTTTTGACGAGATTCGCCGCGGCGCCGACGATTATTTCGAAGAGCTTTTCAAGCTTCGGAACGTTCCCACGATCGTCCGGAAGGAAAAAATCCGGAACGAGTTCCAGGACCGCGTCTTAAAGAATTTACCGGTTGCGGTCGAGCGGCTGGCTTCGGACGTCGTCGGAGAGATTTATCAGCGGCAATCGACGGTGGCGGCGATGATTTCCGAGCGGATCGCGCGGCGCGACGAGCCGGGCGCGTCGCTTGGGGCGGATTCGGAAACGCTTTCCGAGCGCGGTACGGTTTTGAAACGGGTCCAGGAAGCGATCGACGCGCTCAGCGATCGGCTCGATCGGGAAGTTGCCGTGGAGATTGGAATGCGTCACGTTCAAACGGCGGTCAAAACGGCGCTGGCGATCGAGGTTTCGGCGGTCGGGGTCGGCGCGGCGCTGACGATCGTAGCGACGACGGTCGCGACGGACCTGCTGGGGATTTTCGCGGCGGTCTGGGTCGCGGTCGCCGGTTTCGCCGTTCTTCCGTATTATAAGCGTAAATCACAGCGTGAATTTCAGCGGCGGTTAGCGGAGGTTGAGACGGCGCTGACGGCGTCGTTGGAAAAGAGCCTGCGCGACGAAGTAGCCGGGCTGACGGGAAGGATGAAGAGCGTCGTCCGCCCGCTCAGGGAATTTGATCAGGCTAAGGTTTCGCTGAAATCGGATCAGCTGGCCCGGATCGTGTCTGCGGCGTCGGCGTTGGAGAAGCTCCGGGATGCATCGATCGACGCGGTATAAGCGTTCCAACGCCGATCCAAAGCAGTTCCAGCAGCGAGACGCTGAGCCGGAAACGCGGATACGTTCCGAAGCCGTTCGGTCCGGCGCTGATTATCAGGTTGTATATCAGGAGCCCAAGAAGCGCGATCCGAATCGAGCCGTCGGCGGCGCGAAAGCGGAAGGCATGAAGGATCGCACGGAGCGTCAGGATCGCGATGAGACTCAGGAACAGCATGTCGATCAGCGTCAGGAGGCCGAATGGGTCGGTCATCAGCGCGGCCAGGAGCGCGGGCGAAAGGCCATGTTCAAGATAGGCCGTTTTCATGGAATCGATCAGCGCGAGCGACCGTGGAACGATTCGGAAAAGATCGAACGTTCCCGGATAGATCAACGTTGCCGCCGCGCCCTGTACATGCAGCGCGAGATAGAGCGGAAGGCTGCCGCTCAGGATAGGTAACGCGGCGCGCCGCTGCGCAATGGGCGCGATCATCGTTTCAAGGTTTCTGAGATAGGCGGGATCGGTTTTCAACGCTTCCTGCGCCGTGTAGAAATCGGTTCCGTTGAGCTTCGCGCTGACGCCGGCGGCATGGTAAAAGTAGAGGTTCGCGTCGGAAATTGCGCTGAAACCGAGGTAACCGGCGGCCGTCCGGTTCCGCATGGCCCAGGCGCCGATGGGGAACGGAACGAGCAGGATAAACGCGATCAGGATTCGGGCGATAACCTTTCCCGGCGCGCCGCGGCGAAGTTCGAAAATCAGGATCCCTGCGATGACGAAGAACGGAAGGAAGAGCGATCCGGGCCGGACGAAGGTCGCGAGCGTCAGCAGCGCGAACGTCAGGACAAAATCATGCGGTTCCCGATTTTTAAGCGCGCTGACGAGGAAATATACGAAGCCCATGAAAAGCGACTGCGCGAGGCTGTCGCTCAGGACGAAGAGGGCGAAATAGACGTCATGGAGATTGAAAACGGCGATTAGCCCAAGCATATCCCGTGCCATTTTCGGAACGCCGAGGCCTTCGAGCGTTTTGATGAACGTGAAAGAGGCGAGCGCGCTCAGGAACAGCTGAATCGTGATCAGCGCGGCCAGCCAGCGGCTCCCAAAAAGCGCCTGGCAGGCGGCGATCAGGAGCGGGTAGCCGGGCGTCCGGACGATTTCCGGCGCGCCTTCGGCGTTGAGGAACGCGCCCGCGGTCAGGAGCGATCGCGCCGGGGCGATATACCCGGCTGCGTCTGGGTAGAGCGTTTCCGACGCGGTTTCGTTGACGCCGAGCGCGGCCCAGCCCCACCAGAAAAGGAGTCTCACGGCGAAAATCGCGGCGATCAGCGCGGCGGATTGCCAGCCGGAGCGCTTTCGAGCAGGAGGAGCGGAGGGATGGAATATCGTTTTCATGCTGATGTTATTGTACCCGGTTCGGGATTTTCGTCGGGCGCGGGCGGAATGTTGTAGAATTAACGCATGTCTCAGGTTGAAGAAATTAAAAACAGCGTCAATATTGTCGATATCGTTTCGGAGACGGTCAGGCTCAGGCGGACGGGGAAGTCGTATATCGGATTCTGTCCGTTTCATGCGAATACGCATACGCCCGCGTTCGTCGTTTTTCCCGATTCGGGGACGTGGCGTTGTTTTGGGGCCTGCGCTGAGGGGGGAGACGTCGTCAGCTTTATCATGAAGCGCGATGGCCTCGATTTTCATCAGGCGATCGAGCTTCTGGCGCAGCGGGCCGGGATCAAGCTCGAAAAGTTTCAGAGGGACGGCGGCGTAAAAAAAGAAAAGCGCGCCCGGCTTCAGGAGATGCTGGAGCGGGCGGCGACGATCTATCATGAGCAGCTGCTCCGTCATCCGTCGGGCGGGGAGGCCCGCGAGTTCGTCCGCAGGCGCGGCGTTACGGAGGAGACCTGCGCGAGCTGGAAATTAGGTTACGCGCTGGGAAGCTGGGACGGCATGACCCAGCAGCTCCTGTCGCTCGGATATTCGCGCGAAGAGCTGATCGAAGGGGGAATGGTCAGCGAGCAGCGCGACTCGAACGGCGAGCTGATCCCGAACGGGCGGATCTACGATCGTTTCCGGAATCGGCTGATGATCCCGATTCGCGAACCGTCGGGGGGAATGATCGGGTTTGGCGCGCGGCATTTAAATCCGGACGATAACCCGAAGTTTCTCAACTCTCCGCAAACGGTTCTTTTCGATAAGGGGAGGACGCTGTTTGGCTATGATCGGGCGCGGACGGCGATCCGCGAACGCGACCAGTCGGTCATTGTCGAGGGTTATTTCGACGTCATTATCCTTCATCAGGCCGGGTTCACGAATACGGTCGCGCCGATGGGGACCGCGCTCGGCCCGAATCAGGTCCGGCTCCTGACGCGGCAGTCAAAGCGGATCCTGCTGGCGCTGGACGCGGACGCGGCGGGCGACAGCGCGACGATCAAAGGGATCGACGTGATCCGCGCGACGGTCAAGGGCGAGAATTCTGAAACGGACCTGATTCGGCAGGAGAACGAGCTGAAGGCCGATATCCGCGTGACGAAAATTCCCGAGGGTCAGGATCCGGACGAGGTTGTTCTCCGCGACGCGCGCGAATGGGAAGAAATTTTAGCGCGCGCCAGGCCGATCGTAACGTTCCGAATGGAAACCGCGGCGGCGGGAAAAAATCTATCCGACGCGAAGGTCAAACAGGAAATCGCCGACGAAGTCCTGCCGCTGATAGAGGAGGTCGCGAACCCGGTCGAGCGCGAAACCTATCGGCAGCAGTTAGCGGAATTTCTGAACGTTGACGTACGGTTCCTGATCTCCGCGCCGAGGCCGAAGAAAACGAAATCTTCTTCGGCTCAGGTCGCGCACGATCCGGGAACCGGGGATAGTTCATCTGGATTTGTAATTATAGATCTGGGAAAAAGCATTTTAAATAAGGAAACGACGCTGATTTGGTTTGCGCTCCGAGGGTTCCCGCCGCCGGAGGGGTTGGCGAAGATCGATCGATGCGTCCGAAGCGTCGGGTTGGAGGCGATCTCGCCGGCGGATTTCGAAGAAGCGAGGTATAAAGAGATCGCCGCGCTGTATTTCGAAGGGCTGAATCAGGATTTTGAACCGGATATTATCCGGTATGTTGGCGACCGGCTGTCGGAGGACTGCGTCCCGGTTTTTCAATGGATTCAATCTTTCAAAGCGAAAGAACAGTTTGAGAATCGAGCTGAACTGTTGGCCGATACAGTCCGTCAGATTGGCGTTTTGCGCCGGGATCGTACGACGCAGGATCAGCGAGCGGTGCAGTCCGAGATGAATCTGGTCCCTGAGGGTGCGACGGGCGAAGAGGGCGTTTCGCGGGCCTATCTGTCGGAATTGTCCAAGGACCTGTTTTTTCGACGGAAGCTGATCGATAAGCTGCTTGAGAAGCGCTTCCGCGGGGATTTTGATAAGGATTTCCGGGATCAGCCGTAGGCCTTTCGCTGCAGCGCGGGTTATGCATAGCGGAAAAAATTGCAGGAGGAAACAGAAAGATGAGCTTTGAACCGAACGAGTTTGAGGAGCGCGACGCGATCGAGGCATTCGACGGCGACGAATCCGTTGGCGAGCGGGCGATGGACGACGCGCCTGGAGAGGAGTACGCGGAGATTCCGGAAATTTCCGACGCCGTCATCGCCGGAGACGATCCGGTCGAGCTTTATCTTAAGGAAATCGGAGCGACCGGGCTTTTAAGCCCGGAGCGGGAATTTTACGCCGCGACCGCGGTCTCCGCGGTCGGTTACCTGGCTAAAATTGAGAGCAAGCTCGACAGTCCGGATTCGGCGTCGGTCGCGGCGGAAGTCTACCGTACGGTCGCGTTGTCGCTCCCGGAGCTTTGGAAGAAGGTCCTGAGCGCGCTGTCGGGGTATGAGGCGGAGGCGGAGCCGCCGGATTTATTGGCGTTGATCGACGAGGCGGACCGGTTGATCGCCGATCCGGATCGGATGACGACGACGGTGCTGCGGGGATATCTGGATAACGGCGAATGGCAGTCGAAAAGCTGGCAGCGGGTCGCGGAGCCGTTATTCGATTTGTTCCTGTCGTTCTGCTGCCTGCCGGCGGCGTCACTGGCGGAGCTGAGCGCGTCGTTGGCGGCCGGCGAAACGGCGGAGGCTGCGTTTGAGAAGCTGCTGACCCGTGAGCCGGAGGAGGCGGAGGTTATCCGGAGGTTGAAATGCGTTGAGGCCGTGGGCGACGCGATGGAACAGGTCCTGATTCGGTCGAACCTGCGCCTGGTCGTCAGTATCGCCAAACGCTATCAGCGCCGCAGCATGTCGTTCATGGACCTGATCCAGGAGGGGAATATTGGTTTGATGCGCGCCGTTACCAGGTATGATCCGCGGCTCGGGTTCCGTCTCAGTACTTACGCGACCTGGTGGATCCGGCAGGCGATCAACCGCGCGATCACGGAGCAGTCGCGCGTCATCCGTCTCCCTACGCATTTGGTCGACGCGGTCGGGAAAATCCTCCGGACGCAGCGCGAACTTACGCAGCAGCTTTCGCATCAGCCGACGATCGAGGATATCGTTATCGCTGGAAAATTTATTTCCGACGAGGATATTGAAGCGATTCAATCCGCGAAGAAGACCGGGGCGGCGCTGGCGCCGGATGTGCGGCGGCGGCTGGGGGAGATGGTTGACCGGATCCAGCAGCTGATGCAGTCCGAGGCGGAACCGATTTCGCTCGATCATCCGGTCGGCGACGGCGACAGCGATTTTGTCGGCGATTTTATCGAAGATACCGAATCGGACGGACCGATCAACGCTGCGGACAGCGGATTCCTCTCCGAGCAGGTTCAGAAAGTCATCGAGACGCTCCCGGATATCGAGCGTACCGTTTTAGAGTATCGGTTTGGGTTGAATGGGAAAAAGGAGGAAACGCTCGAAGCGGTCAGCCAACGTCTCGGATTTACCCGCGAACGGATCCGCCAGATCGAGTCGAAGGCGCTGCGGAAGCTGCGTCATCCGTCGAATTCGCAGGATTTACGCGATTTTTACGCATGAAATAACGGGCGGGAGGAGCGGAGGCATGGCGCTGTATCGGGAAATTTTTCATCGCGTTGTCGGGTCGTTTCCGATGGTTGAGTTTTGGACGCTGGCGTATCTGACCGATCCGCAGGGGAATTTGCTGATGACGCAGAGAGAGAACGACGGCTATTGGCGGCTCCCGGGCGGACCGATCCGGCCTGAGGAAGACATGATGAATTGCCTTCAGCGGACGGTCCTGGACCAGACGGGCGTCCTGATCGAGGCGGGATACCTGATCCGCGTTTTTTCCGACGCGTCGCAGCGGTACATCGAGACCGACGACGCGCGCGTGTATCCGATCTACGCGGTTTTTTCGGCTGCGTCAACGCGCGGCCGGCTCGAACGGATCGAGGGCAGCCAGCGCAGATTCCGCTTTTTCTCCGCCGAAAACATTCCGGGCGATCGGGTTTTTCCGCCGATGCTCCCCGCGGTTCGGTTTTTCAGCGACTGTTTTTCGGACGGGATCCCGCTCCGTCTCGTCGACGTCGACGCGTATATCCGCTACGAGCGTCCGGGCGAGCCGGGGAGGGAGGACGATTTCGAGCTGTAACGCTGATGGGTTCGTTTTTCCCGATAGCGGAGGGGCGGATCAGTTCGGGGGCTTCGCGACCGACCGGACGTCAGCCGCGGCGTTTCTGGATGAGCTCAGCGAGCTGTTCGACCGTGTCGAACGTATCGGCGTTCAGTTCGTAGTCTTCGATCCGGACGCCGAAGAGCTCTTCGACGGTCATCGCGACGTCGACGAGATGGAACGAGTCGATAAGGCCGCTGCTGATCAGCGGCGTATCGGGCGTCAGTTTCCGTTCCGGCGTTTCGAGGATATCGCTGAGGATCCGCTCGCTGAGGAGCTCGATCGTTTCTTGAAAGTTCATGCGGTCTGATTCCTTATTTCGTTTCCAATGGGCAAATCAGGATGAATTCCTGATTCGATTTCAGGTATTGAGAAAATGAGATGGTGTTCGCGATCAGCTGATCCTGGACTTCAGGAATAAACGTCATCGGGTTGTATCGATAGTAAGCTTCGGCGGTCGCTTCGGAACGGGGAAGCTTCCTGAGGAGGCTGATTTCGGACTGAATTGATTCGGCTAACGATTCGCCGATCTCCCGGACGATCGCGATCAGGCTGGGCTGCTGCTGCGCATCTGCGACCGGCTGGACGGTCCCGTCGTCCTCATCGTCGCCGACGATAATGACGACGCCCTTATTCCTGTCCGGCTGCATGTTTTCCGCGTCGCCGGCGAGCTCGTCCGTTCCTGAACCGGCGGTTTCTCCTACCGCGTTGGCTAACTTGATCTGCGGCTCATGCCGCTTTTCTTCCTCGATTTCGCGCTGGAGCGCTTCGGTTTCCGTTTTGATAAGCTGGAGCATGTAAAGCGTCGAGATATTCCGGAAGGTCCAGCCCGCGTCGTAGGCGCGCGGATCGCTGAAATCGTTCTTATAGAAGGTCAGGTGGATCCCGTCCTGCTGGAGTCCCTTGAAGGGAAGGTCCTGAACCGCGGCCCAGAAGTTAACGATCGGGAGCTCGTATTCGGCCGCGAGATCGGCGATATCCTGGTTGATCCGATGGCCCCCCTCGATATCGTCCGCTTTGGTCATCAGGACCGGCAGGCGGTTCTGCGCGATGGCGGTTTCGATCGCTTCACGCATGTTGTCTTTGAACTGGCTCGGATTGAACGCGTCGTTGGTCCCGATCGAGAAGATCGCGAAGAGGGAATTCTGCGCCGCCAGCTCGCAGTTCAGCGGGTTGTCGTAGTCCTCGCAGGTCGGGTTGATCCAGGTCGGGGACAGGAGCGACGCGGCGGTGAATCCTGGGCGCGCGGCTAACGAGTGCGTCCCGAACGAGCCCTGATAATACTCGATAACCGGGGCGAAATCGGCCTCGAATGGACCGAGATTGTAATACTGTTTCCCCAGATCGAAGTCGGCGATAAACCAGGACGTACTCGCGTAGCAGTCGCCGATTTTCGAGAAGGAATGCGGATTGTGTCCGTTGATCAGACCCTTTTTCAGGATTTCACGCGCGCTTTCGCTGATCCCCGCGGGGAGGACGGATAACTCGCGCCATTTGATATGCCCGGTCTCGGATTGGCTTTCAGCGAAAGCGAAAGAACGGATCGCGAAGATCATCACGATACAAAGGATCGCCGCGTTTAGCCTTAAAGGCTGGGGAAGGGTTAACCGATAATGGTCCATGTTCTCATTTCGTCATTCAGGCGTTTCAGCGAAAATCCGCAGCCGTTCCTGTGTCTTCTCCGGACGGGCGGCGCGGATCGATGAATCCCGGTAACCGTTTTATTATAACCTGACTTAATTCAATCGCGCCGATTCCGTCATAATGAATAGCGCTGTTGGTAAAGCGTTCGACGGGGAGCGCGTCCCAGGCGTCGACGCAGAACCACCCTTTTTCGATACAGTTTTCATTCCAACGGCTCCGCCACGCGTCGTAAGCGATCCGTGAATAGTAAAAATTATATCTGATTTTTGAGTTTGATCCGCTGCTGACGACCATCGGTTCGTTCAAAAACAGGATCGGCGTTTCGCCGGCGAGCGCCGCGGCGGCGTCGAGAACGTCCCAGGCCTGACGATCCAGCGGGTATTCGCCGCTGACGCCATGGAACGTATCGTCGGCGTCAAAATCGGTTCTCGGGCGAAGGTAATCGTCCGGATAGTCCTGATCGACGCCGGTCGCGCTCCAGAGGAACCCGTACAGCTGAAGCCGGATCAGGTCGAAAAGCTCGCGGCGAATCCGGTTCAGCGAGAACGCCGGCGCCGCGGTTCGCGCGAATTCGTTTTCGAGGGATGGGAGCGGAACCGTTTGGGCGATTGCGCGGAATTCGGCGATATTGTCGGCGACGAGCGCGGTTGTGAGCTGCTTGTCGATTGGGAACGACTCAAAGGTCATCGACCAGATCACCAGGTCCGGCTCATACGCCAGCGCCCGGTTCAGGATCAGCGCGTCCTTGCTCAGCGAAAGCGTTGGATATCCGAGGTTATAGACGTCGAGCGTCAGCTCGACGCCGTCGACATGGATTGTTTTTCCGTCGAGACGCGCGGCGAGGGTCTCTTCAGGGCGCAGCAGCGTTCCCCAGACGGAGGAGTCGCCGATCACGACGACGCGCAGCTCGTTCGGGCGCCTGGCGGGCGCGCCGGAAAGCGCATGCGCGGCGAAGAGCGCGTCGAGGTCGGAAAGGCTGAAATTGTAGGCGGCGGCGGGATTTTCGCCGAACGGGAAGCGGTCGCGTCCGCGCCAAAGGCGGTTATACAGCGACCATCCCCCCAGCCGTTTCAGCCCGACGGCGGCGAATATGCCGATCAGGATCGCGGCAATCAGCGCCGCTTTCAAGAAGACGCGCGGCAGTTTTTTCATCCGAAAAGCCTCCCGATAAACGCCAGCGCGAGATCGATCGTCGGAAGCGCGAAAAAGATCCAGCCGAACGCGACGAAATGAAACGTCAGGAGGGTCGCCGCGGCGTTATAGACGGCGGCGGCACGGGGCCGTTCGGCGAGCGCGCTTTGGACGCGTTTCCCCGGCCCGTCGGCGTAAAGCTGATGAATAAACAGGCCGAGCGTGTTCCAAAGGCCCCAGATCAGGTAGTTGACCGTCGCGCCATGCCAAAGTCCGATCAGCGTCATCGTCAGCGTCTGGCCGATCGCGATGATCCAGTTCTGCGGAAGTTTTCGCCTGCGGAGCGCGCGTGTCAGCGGATTGAAGCAGTAGCTGCGGATCCAGCCGGTGAGCGTCATGTGCCAGTTGTTCCAGAAGAGGGCGATATTCCGTTTCAGGTAAGGCGCGTTGAAATTTTCCGGGACGCGGACGCCGAGGATCCGGCCGATTCCGATCGCGATATCCGAGTACCCGGCGAAATCGAAATAGAGCTGGAAGGCGTATGCGTAGAGCGCGATAAGCGCGGCGGGGCCGCTTTGGAACTGCTCCGCGTTTCGCGCGGAGAGCGAAAGATACGACAGCGCGTCGGCAAGGATAAATTTTTTCAACAGTCCCAGCGTGATCCGTTCGGTCGCGGCGTAGAAATCGCCGTCGCTGAATCGGTCGGGCGCGTTCAGGTTTTTCAGGAAGCGGTCGAACCGGTCGATCGGACCGGCGGAAAGCGTCGGAGGAAAGCAGACGTAGCAAAGGAATTCTCCCGGACCGGCGGCGAATTTCCGTCCGCCCTGGCCTTCGATCGCGATCGACAGCAAGCGGAACGCGATATACGAATATCCGAACCAGCGCAGGTCGGAAGCGAGCGCTTCTTCGCCGGACTGACCGACGCCAAGCCGCAGCCAGACGCTGACCAGCCGTCCGGCGGGAGCGAATTTCTGAACGATCAGGAGCGCCAGGATCAGCGCGATGAAGCCGGCGCAGGCGGCGGCGCGGTTCCGTTTCGCGGCGCGTCCGACAGCGGCGATCAGCAGCGCGCTTGACAGGAGCGGCAGGAGGAGCTGATCCATGCGCGGCGGTTTCGCGTTCAGGAGCCAGCCGTCGATCGAGACGAGGCGCGCGGCGGCGATCAGGACGACGACGGCGAGAATGACGCCGAGCTCCGCGATCGTTCGCCGTTCCCGGCGGAGCAGCACGCGGACGTCCACGGAAGCTTTGGACGTTTCTCCGTCCGGCCGCGGACGTGCCTCGCGAAAGATCGCCCAAAGCGTCAGCGTCAGCGTCAGCGTCAGGAACGGGAACCAGAACGCGAAGCCCCGGATCGGGACGAGCGGTTGGAAGATAAACGGAAAAGCCGCCGAGAGCGCGATCAGCGCGAACCGGCGCGCCTCTTCGCGGCGGATCAGGCGTATCCCGACAAACAGCGCGATCAGCACAAAAATCAGCGGCAATTCCATGCGCTTAGAATCCCTGATAAATCCAGAGCGGCGCGTCGCCGGCGGAGAAAATAATCAGCCCTATGACGCATAGGGCTATCAGCAAAGCAAGCCAGTTTTCCCGCATTTCAGCGATTTACTCGAATCCGCAGATCCGCCATTCCCCGTTTTCCCGAACGACGGAATGAACGCGGCCGGTCAGCGGAAAATCTGTGATTTCCGCGCCGTACGACGCGGCGATCTTCCCGGTGCAGGCGACCGAAGCGCCGTTCCCGTCCGCCGTTTTTTCGGTAACTCGGCAGGCGAAATCGACGAGCGTCGGGGTCGTTCCGGCGAACGCGTCGACTTCACGCTTTCCCTCTTTTTCCCAATCGGCGCAGGCGATCGTCGCGATCGCGTCGCGGTCATGGTTCAGGATCGCGTTATAAAACGTTTCGACGACAGCGGCTTCTTCCGCCGGCTTTTCCGGACCCGGATCCGCGGCGGGTCCCGCAGGGGAACAGCCCGCAGCCAGGAAAACCAAGACGAATACGACCAGCAGGATCAAAAAAGATTTGTTCATGGGCGCCCCTCAAGCGCGAACAGCTGCGCTCAGACTTTCATCATATATTAGTTTTCAGTTAATTTTAACCCTTTCCGGAGAACCGGCGGGGATTCGTTCCGCAACATTAATACGCTCCGAGGCTTTTCCCGATGAAATTCAGCGTCTGCATCGCGCCCAGGCTTCGATAGCTCCAGGCCTCGGTCGTCATATAAATATTCTTTCGCTCGGGGTCCAGTCCGTGGTTGGGAAGGCCCTGAATCGTTCGCCAGCCGTTGAAAAAAGGGACGGCGTATTTTTTCGCCGTCCGGGCGATGATTTCGTTCAGCGACCAGTCGCCTTCGATGTTATCGGTTTTGGACGAGAGGATCGGGATTGCGCCGGTGCTGATAATTTCGACGACGATTTCTTCGAGATATTCGGCGAAGATTCCGGTATCCTGCCCCACGTTCCAGTTCGTTCCCATATTAACGAAGACGAACGCCGGTTTATGGATGCGCAGCTCGCAATGAATCGCGGATTCGCCGGACTGACATGCGCTTGGATCGGACCAGGTCGTCGTCAGCGCCGACGCCGCGCTCATGCCGTTGAAGACGGAATAGCTCGTCTCGTTGTAGCCTTCGAAGTAGAAAATCGCGTCGCTGAGTTCGGGATGTTCCTGCTGAAGCTCTGTCGTGATATAGAGGGGGTCGTATTCGCCGAGGAAGACGACCGGGAACGATTGGCAATCGCCGATTTTCGAGAAAAAGCGCGGATTACGGCCGCTATGCGTCCGGCCGAACGCATAGATTTCGCGGACGGCGTCGGATAATTCCGTCGGGACGATCGGAAGCTCGCGCCAGTCGCGGCCGGAGGCGTTCGGATCGATGACGCGCGCCTCGAACAGGGGAAAGTCGTCCGTCTTCGCGGGGCCCGGCTCCGCGAACGGGTCGGGAAGCTGGGTCGGGAGTTCATTCTCGATTTCGGTCGGGATCGGGGCAGGCGGCTGCGTCGGGAATTCGGTCGGGACCAGGGTGGGCGGCTGCGTCGGAATCTCCGTCGGCATTCGGGTTGGAAGCTGCGTCGGGATTTCAACCGGCGCTTCGCTGAGCTGGATCGGGCTGGCGGTCGGGATTTCGACAGGCGCCGGATCGGAAAGCGCGGCCTTCGGGGCGGCGGCGGATTCGGATTGGATCGTACGGACGAGCGCGAGCGCTTCGGCTTCGACCGCGGCGTTCTCCTCGTTTTCCAGCAGCGAACAGGCGGATAGACAGAGAATCAGCGCCGCGATAAACGCGCGGCGGAGAAATTGAACTCGTTTCATTGGATGGTCAGGTGCAGTTTTTATGCCCTGCCGCTTCGGGCGTGGATCGAGGTTGAGCTGGGATCGTCCTGAAAGAAATTGAACGATGAAAACAGGATTGGGTATAATACGGGACATGGAAATACGGTTTCAGGGTTATTCGGTTGAGCTGATCGATCGGGACGAGGAGCTTCCCGCGATCGTCGACTGGGCGGAGCGTCAGGATTCGATCGCAATCGATACGGAATCGAATAGTCTTTTCGTTTATTTCGAGAAGGTCTGCCTGGTTCAGCTCAGCGCCGGAGGGCGGAACGTCCTTCTGGATCCGGTCCGGCTGGAGACGCTCGAACCGTTTCGGGATCTTTTCGCGTCGGAACGGATAGAAAAAATTTTTCATGCCGGCGAGTACGATATTCTCGGAATGAAACGCGATTTTGGCTTCGAATTCGCGAACGTTTTCGATACGATGATCGCCGCGCGAATTTTGGGTTATAAGGAAATCGGGCTGGGCTCGCTCCTGGGAAACGCGTTCGGGATCGCGCTGAATAAGAAGTATCAGAAAGCGAATTGGGGGAAGCGGCCGCTTAGCGAAAAGATGATCGAATATGCGGCGGGCGACACGATGCACCTTCGGCGGCTCCGCGATCTTTTAGCGGGCGAGCTTTCGGCGCGGGATCTGAGCGAGCTGGCGAAAGAAGACTTTCTGCATCTCTGCGAAACGCGCTGCGGCTCGAATCGTCCGAACGAGGCGACCTGGTGGCGCGTTGCGAAAACGCCGAACGAGCTGACCAGGCGGGAAGCGATCCGGCTTCAGGCGCTGGTCTCCTGGCGCGAGCTGATCGCGGAGCGGGAGGATCTTCCGACGTATTGGATCGCGCGGAACGAGGTCCTGACCGAACTGGCGATTCATCGTCCGCTGACGATCGCCGAGCTCCGGAAGATTCGCGGCGTGGGGGAGACCCTGATCCGGAAACACGCGAAATCGCTCCTCCGGACGCTTCGTGCGCCGCTCGATACGGCCGATCTCGTTTATCCTGAAGCGCGGCCGCTCCCGAGCCCGTCGGTTCTCAACCGGCGGCAGACGCTGCGCGACTGGCGGAAGGGCGTCGGACTGAAATACGACGTGCCGTCGGACGTGATTTTACCGAAGGACGTCATGGAACGGATTATCGCGGCCGCGCCGGAAACGCGGCTTGAGCTGGACGCGCTGATGAGCGATTATCCCTGGCGGCGCGATCGGTTCAGCGAAGAAATTTTTGCCGAGCTGCGCCGGGAGAACGTGGATTCATGGGCGCGGACGGAGCTTGAAAGCGAGGTGCGGATATGAGTTGGGTTTGGATCGCCGGCGCGGGCGCGATTGCCGCGTATTTCTGGGCCTGGGCCGTCTTTTTTAATCGGGCGCGGGAGGAGCCGGAGCCGAGGCTGCGGACGGTTCTGACGGAAGCTTTGGCGTTTTACACGAAAATGACGTTTGTTTTTAAGCCGATGGTTAAGCCTGGCCTCGGCGTTTCGTTCGTTCGCGTCGTTCCGGTCCGCGAGAATCGGTCGCTGCTTTCGGAAGGGCGCGATCGGGAGCCGGCTCAAGCCTCGGAGAAGGCGGCCGATTCGGCGAAGGACGCGCCGGGGGATCATCCATCGGCATAAGCGCGGGCGGGGCTGTCAGGTGTTTTCGCGGAACGTCTCCGGCGAGCGGTGGGAGACCGTATAATTCAGGTTAAGATGATTTTCGGGAGGAAACCGGATTTCGGGCTTGCAGAGAATAGGAGAGATCGTATCGCTGAAACTCCTTAAGCCGAACCGGAGCGTCGCCTGATCCTGTCGATCGCAGAACGGCCTGAAACCGGCCCAGTAGAGCGATCCGGGCCGGCCCGTTACAGCGGAAGCGAACTGCGCAGAGCGCGGCGGAGCGATCCGCCGAATTGAGGTGGTACCGCGGAAGAGAATCGACTTTCGTCCTCAGGTCAGGATGAAAGTTTTTATTTTAAGTCAGGGAGAATAGAGCTATGAGTTGTCCGGAATTACCGAAGACCTACGATTTTAAAGAAACGGAAGAGAAGCTTTATCGCGACTGGAACGACGCCGGTTATTTTCAGCCGTGGAACGATCCAAAAAAGGCAGGCTTCGATCCGTCGGTACCGCCTTACGTTATTTCGATTCCGCCGGCGAACGTAACCGGCGAGCTGCATCTCGGCCACGCGATGTTCGTGTCTATGGAGGACCTGATGATCCGGTATCACCGGATGAAAGGGATTCCGACGCTTTGGGTTCCGGGAACGGACCATGCCGGGATCGCGACGCAGATGGTCGTCGAACGCGAACTGAGTAAGACGGGCGTGACGCGGCAGGGGCTGGGACGTGAAAAGTTTGTTGAGAAGGTTTGGGAATGGAAGGATTTTTATTCGAACCGGATCGGGGAACAGGTCCGCCGGTTGGGCGCGTCCTGCGACTGGACGCGCGAACGGTTCACGCTTGACGAGGGGCTGTCGCGCGCGGTTTCTGAGCTGTTTATCCGGCTGTATGAAGACGGGCTGATGTACCGCGGACCGCGGATGGTGAACTGGTCGCCGAAGCTGGGGACGGCGGTTTCCGATCTTGAGGTTGAATACAGCGAGGAACCGGGCTTCTTATATTACTTTAAATACATGCTCGCGGACGGAAGCGGCGAATATCTTCCGGTCGCGACGACGCGTCCGGAAACGATTTTGGGCGACACGGCGGTCGCGGTTCATCCCGAGGACCCCCGTTACCAGAAATATGTCGGCAGGAACGTCCTCGTCCCGATCGTCGGGCGCGAAATCCCGGTGATTGCCGACGAATATGTCGACCGGGAATTCGGGACCGGCGCGCTGAAAATTACGCCGGCGCACGATCCGAACGACTATAAAATCGGCCAGACGCATGGTCTCGAAAGTATTACGATCCTGGATACCGAGGCGAAGATCAACGCTTTCGGAGCGCCTTATACCGGGCTGGATCGGTTTGACGCGCGGAAACGGCTCTGGGCGGACATGAAGGAGGCCGGGCTCGTCCTTAAGGAGGAGAATTACACGCTGAACGTTCCCCGTTCACAGCGTTCCGGCGAAATTATTGAGCCGATGATCTCGACGCAGTGGTTCGTCCGGATGGAGCCTTTGGCCGAACCGGCGATCGAAGCGGTCCGCAGCGGGAAAATCAGGATTATTCCGGAACGGTTCACGAAGGTTTACCTGAACTGGCTGGAAAATATTCAGGACTGGTGCGTCTCGCGTCAGCTCTGGTGGGGTCATCGGATTCCGGTCTGGTATTGTTCGGACTGCGGCGAGACGATCGTCAGCCGAACGGAACCGCGGGCTTGTCCGAAATGTGCCGGAATGGCGCTGAAGCGGGACGAGGACGTTTTAGATACCTGGTTCTCGTCCGGGCTATGGCCATTTTCGACGCTGGGCTGGCCCGAGGAAACGCCGGATTACCGTTATTTCTATCCGACGACGATGATGGAGACCGGGTACGATATCCTGTTTTTCTGGGTGGCGCGGATGATCATGACGGGACTTTACCTGACCGGGAAGGTCCCGTTTACCGAGGTCTACCTGCATGGGCTCGTACGCGACGAACACGGCAGAAAGATGAGCAAGACGAAGGGCAACGTTATCGATCCGCTGACGGTCATGGACGAGCTCGGGACCGACGCGCTCCGTTTTACGCTCCTGGTCGGATCGACGGCGGGGAACGATACGAATCTGAGCGTGAAAAAGGTCGAATCCAACCGCAATTTCGCGAATAAGCTCTGGAACGCGGGCCGATTCGTGCTGTCGACGTTCGAACGGACGCCGCGCGAGCTGAAAGCGGACGAGCCGGCGGAGCTGACGCGCGCGGACCGCTGGATCCTATCGCGGACGGAAACGCTCGTCGCCGACGTCAACCGCTTATTCGAAGGTCATTCTTACGGCGAGGCGGGGAGGCAGATTTACGACTTCTTCTGGGGAGAGTATGCGGACTGGTATCTGGAGATCGCGAAGATCCAGCAGGCGCAAGGCGGAAACAGGGCGTTCCTGACGACGCGGACGCTGATCCGGGTATTGGATACCTGTTTGCGCCTGCTGCACCCGTTTACGCCGTTCGTGACGGAAGCGCTCTGGCGGCGGCTGAAAGCGGCGGCGGCGGATTTTTCCCCGGCTTTCGCCCCGGCGCAGGGCTGGGAAGAATCGCTGATGATTGCGAAATGGCCCGAAGTGGGGGCGGTTTTCGCGGAGCCGGACGAGGACGCGATCGCGGGGCTGACGCTCGTTCAGGAGGTCATCCGGGCGATCCGGAATATCCGGACGGAAAAGAACGTAAAGGCGGGGCAGAAGCTCCCGGCGCTGATCGCGGCGGGCGAGGATCGGGCGCTGTTCGAGGAAATGCGCGCCGTTCTCGCCGCGTTAGCGTCGCTTGACGCGGGAGCGCTGACGATTGTCGACAAGTCCGAGGACGCGGCTTCGGAAGGAACGCTTTCGACCGCCGCTTCCGGGGTTGGGATTTATCTTCGCGTTGCGGAGGAGATCGATCCGACGGCGGAGCGGGAGCGGCTCGAAAAGGAACTGACCGATACGGCGGCGAGGATCGACCGGCTTGAAAAGCTGCTGAATTCGCCGTTCGCGGAAAAAGCGCCCGCCGCTGTCGTCGGGAAGGAGCGGGAGAAGCTCGATATATACCGCGAAACCGCGGCAAGGCTGCGTTCGCAGCTGGATTCTCTCGGATAAAAAGCGGGAAGCGGCGGGAAAAGGTAAACTCCCGCCGCTTCTTTTGACAGCCAGGCTATTGCAGCACGAATTCGCTTCCGCGGACTTCGAGCTTTTGAATCTGCATGACGCGAAGAACGAGGCGGAAATAGTCGGTTCCCTCGCGCGGAACCATGTCGAGCGTTCCCACGACCCGAACCCAGTCGTTGTCGATTAAATCGTCGCCGCTGTAGTCGATTTCGAATCCGGCGGACCCATCGTTCCCGCAGCATCCCGGTCCATAGCGCATGACGTATTGTTCGACGACGATCCTTCCCTGGAACGGATATTCGGACCGCTTGTAAAGCCCTTCGAGCGAGATGATCTTGCCGATGTAGTCCGGGGCGTTAACGTATATGTCGTTGCATTGCGCAATGAACATTTTTTCGCCGATCTGGATATCGACGCCGGCGACCGGCGTTTCGGTCGGGTAGACTTCGTGACGGACGGTCGGGACGCCGGAAAAGGGCGTTTCGCTCGGCCGGACCGGAATCGCCATCGGCGTCGGCGTTTCGGTTGGGAACTCCGACGTCGGCGTCGCAGTGAAATCGACGAAAGAAACCGGCGCCGACTTATCGGCGCAGCCGGTCAGGAGCATCCCTGACAGGATGCTCATCACGAGGAGCAGCTTAAAGCCGCGAATACGGATCATAATCCCCTCCGATCTCAGGATCCTCGCCGGAGCTTTCCGGCAAGGGCAAACAGGGCGAAAAACGCCAGCTGCATCGTAACGACGGAAGCGCCGGCCGGCGTCGCGGCGAAATACGAGAGCGACAGCCCGGCGATAAAGCTGACGATCGCCAACAGCGCAGCGCAGACGATTACGGCGCGGAACGACTTGAAAACGCGCATTGCGGTCAGCGCCGGCAGGATCAGCAGGCTCGAAATCAGCAGCGCGCCCATCATCCGCATTCCCAGAACGACGGTAATCGCGGTCAGCCCCGCGATCAGCATATTATAGCCGTCGACGCGCAGCCCGGTCGTGCGGGCGAAAGCTTCGTCGAACGTGATCAGGAAGATCCGGTTATAGAAGACGACGTAGAGGATCAGGACGGAAACCGACAGTACGATTGAAAACGTTACGTCGCTTTTACTCATCGCTAAAATTGTCCCGAACATGTAGTTACAGACGTCGGTCGTCATTCCGGTCGACGCCGAGATAATCAGGACGCCGATCGCCAGTGATCCCGTCGAGATCAGCGCGATCGCTGCGTCGCCTTTAATTTTCGCGCTTTCGTTCAGCCGGAGCAGGAGAAACGCGATCAGGACCGTCGCCGGAATCGAAACGCGGAGCGGATCGAGATCGAGCGCCGTCGCCAGCGCCAGCGCCGCGAATCCGACATGCGACAGGCCGTCCCCGATCATCGCGTAACGCTTAAGAACCAGGCTGACCCCTAAGAGAGCGGCGCAGAGCGCGACCAGGATCCCGACGATAAACGCCCGGACCATGAACGGAAACGACAGCATTTGTATAACGTTCCCGAAAAAGGCCTCGATCATAGCTGCGTCCCTTCCCGGTAAAAACGCCCGAGCGGCGTCTCGACATATTCAGCCGTCGGCCCGAAAAAGAGGGGACGGTTATTCAGGTGCAGGATGTGGGACGCGCCGACCACGGCGTTATGAATATCATGTGAGATCATGACGATCGTGATCCGTTCTTCCGCGTTGACCGTCTGGATAATTTCGTATAGCTCCTTGGTGACGAGCGGGTCGAGACTGGCTCCCGGTTCGTCGAGAACAAGGAGCTTTTCGGTGGCGCAGAATGCGCGCGCGAGCAGGACGCGCTGCTGCTGGCCGCCGGAGAGTTCCCCGTAGGGACGGCGTTTCAGCGCGTCGAGCCTGAAACGGCTGAGCGCGCTTTCCGCGCGGCGGCGTTCGTTCGCGCCGAAGAACGGGCGCTTCCCGAGTCGGGACATGCAGCCGGAGCGGACGATTTCGAAGACGGACGCCGGGAAGCTGCGCTGAATTTCGGTTTGCTGCGGGAGGTAGCCGATTTCGGTCGGGCGCAGTCCGTCTCCGAATTCGATTTCACCCTGCGCCGGGGTTTTCAATCCGACGAGCGCTTTAACGAGCGTGCTTTTTCCGGAACCGTTTTCCCCAACGATACAAAGATAATCACCGGGATTGACCGAAAAGGTCAACCCGGTGACGACTGGTCGGCGATCATACGCTAAGGTTACGTCGCGACAGGAAATATATGCCATTTCTGAATTGCGTCTCTTTCTGATTCCTGAGCGCTTTTTTAAATTCCCTGACAGGGGACCCGTTTTTAATAAAGCGCCTCTTTCAACACGATCAGGTTCTTTTTCATTAAATCATAGTAGGTGACGCCGGATTCAAAATCCTGTTTTGAAACGTTATGTGCGGAATGAATTTCGCGCGTCTTCGCGCCTGTCGCTTCGGCGATTGCGTTGGCGATTTTCTGATTCGAGAATTCGATGTAGAAGACGATCGGAATCTGATGCTCCTTGACTTCGTCGATCAGGAACGCGATCGTTCCGGCACTGGCTTCCGTATCGGTCGAGCAGCCGGTAAAAGCGGCGAAGTAATTCAGCCCGTACGCGTCGGCAAGGTACCTGAGTGGGAAGCGGTCGCCGACGATGATCGTTTTCCGGACGGCGCCGGCGACGAGGTCCTTGTACTCTTTATCGAGGTCGGCTAATTTCGCGGCGTAAGCTCCCGCGTTGGCGGCGTAGACGTCCGCGTTCGCGGGATCGAGCTCGCTGAGGGTTTTGCCCAGCTTGTTGACGATAATCATCGCGTTTCTGGGAGACGTCCAGACGTGTTCGTCGAGCTCGATTTCATGGTCATGGTCATGGTCGTCATGGGTATCGTGGTCGTGGTCGTCATGCCTATCGTGGTCGTGGTCGTCATGGGTATCGTGGTCGTGGTCGTCATGCCTATCGTGGTCGTCATGGTCGTCATGTGCGTCGTGGTCACGGTCGTCGTGCACGTCATGGTCGTCATGGTCGTCGTGGTCATGGTCGTCGTGCGCGTCGTGGTCGTCATGGTCATGGTCGTGTTCCATGCCCTCGACGATCTCTTCCGGAACCGCGTCGACCATCTCGATCATGCGGACCGTTTTCGGGGCGGATTCGCCGAACGATTCGAGGATCCGTTCAACCCATTCTTCGTTTTCACCGCCGGTCGCTACGAAAAGCCCGGCCTGCTGGATTTCGATCATGTCCTTCGGCGTAGGCTCGAACGAATGGCTTTCGGCGCCCGGAGGAAGGAGCATTTTAACCTGGACCAGGTCGCCGCCGACGGCGCGGACGAAATCGTAACCGGGAAAGTTCGTCGTTACGACTTTAATCGGGTCCGCGGCGAGCGCAGCCGAGGCGAAGGCCAGCGCCGCAGCCAGCGCGAGAAAAACAATCGTGAATTTTTTGCTGTCTTTATTAAACATGTTCTTTGTCTTACCTTTCTTACAGATCAGATTTGGATTTGTGATTCAAGCTGAACGTCGACGCGGTTTCCCGGCGTCGATATCCAGGGCCGAACCGCTAACCCGTTGATTGATTTCCGCCGGTCTTTGTCCCGGCGCAGTTTTCACAGACGCCGGAAAAAACGCGTTCGGCGCAGGACAGGCGGAAGTGATGTTCCGAACGGAGATGCGCTTCGAAGGAGGAAAGCGCGCTGCAATCCAGCCGCTCGACCTTGCCGCAGGCGCTGCATTTCAGTTCAATCTGGCCGGCGGATCTGGCGCGGTCCGGGTCGAACCGGAACCGGGTCAGCTTTTGCGCGTCGTCGAAAAAGCTGACGATCCGTTTTTCTTCGGCGAGCCTCTTCAGCATCCGGTAAACGGTCGTGCGGCTGACTTTTTCGCCGTTCGCGAGGAGCGCTTCATGCAGCGATTCGACGTCGAACGTCTTCTCCGGATTCGCTGCGAGAAAATTCAGGATGACGGCCCGTTGTCGGGTCCGGTAGGTTAAATCTTTCATGCGCTCCTTTCGGGCTGTGCCTTCGGCTCTCGTTTTCCGATATGAAATTGAAATTCAATTTCATATCGGGAGGTATTGTACCGGAAATTGAAAATTTGTCAACCGGGCTGATCTGGAAACGCGCGGCAGGCCTGCCTCCGTATCACTTGAATTTTTCGCCGTGAACGGTCGGGCGCACGGGCGCGATTATAATTTTTCTGATGACGAAGAGATTTTTATTTGCCGCATGCTTAGTTTGTTTCTTCTTAGCCGGATGCGCTCCGGAGCCGACGGCGACGCCGACGTTAAGCGCGACGCCGGAGAATACGGCGACGCCTGAACCGACGCTGACGCCGACGCCGCTGCCGTCGGTCGCGGTCGTCAACGGGATTTATATTCCTGAAGAGGACCTGGCCCGCGAGACGGAGAACCTTATTCGCGCCGCGAGCGATTTGGGAACGGGCGCGCCGGAAGACGCGCGGAGCGAAGCCCTCGACGGACTTATCGATCAGGCGCTGCTGATCGCTTACGCGCGGGACAGCGGGTATGTTTCCGATCCGGAGGCGATCGACGCGCGGATCCTGACGCTCGTTACGGCGATTGGCGGAGAGGGCGCGTTTCAGGACTGGCAGTGGCGGAACGGGTATACGGCGGAAAGCTTCCGCCGCGCGCTGGACGCTGAGCTGGCGGTCGCGTTCGCGCGGGAGAAACTGATCACGGAGGCCCTTCCGCAGGTTGAACAGATTCATGCCTATCAGATCCTGACCGATTCGAAATCGGCGGCGCAGGGGTATCTCGATAAACTCGCGCTGGGATTCGATTTTGTTTCGCTGGCGCGAACGGAGGACACGATCAGCGGCGGCGATCTGGATTGGATCGCGCGCGGAGTTCTCGTTTACCCTGAGCTCGAAGACGCGCTTTTCGCGCTCGGAACGGGAGAGACGACGCCGATTCTGGAAACGGAGCTGGGCTTTCATCTTTTGTACGCCGCTGAACGGTCGACCGATCGCCCCCTGTCGCAGCAGGTCCGTGAAACGGTGGAGCGACTGATTCTTTCGAATTGGCTGGAAGCGGCCCGCGGAAGCGCGGATCTTCAGCGGCTCGATTAGAGGCCCGGCGCTGCGATGGCTGAGCCGAGGTTTGATCCGGATTTATTGAATCGACGGGCGGAACGGCGCGCGAAACGGCGCCGCGGCCGGTTCTGGCATTTTTTTTCGATCGTTTTGGGCATTCTTGGCGTGGCTTTCCTGGTCCGGCTGATTACGGCATCGGTATCGCGGACGCGGAACGCGGGTTCGCCGTTGGCGACCGCGACCGCGGCTGAGCCGCAGTTTAAAGCCTATCAGACGCTGTATGAAGCGCTGTTCGTGACGCCGACGCGGACGGCGACCGCAACTTTGACGGCGACCGTCCCAACAGCGACAGAATCGCCGCTTCCAACGGAAACGGGAACGCCGACGCCGACGATGACGGCGACCGCGACGGCCCGGATCGGAACGAAAGCCCCTGACGGCGGGAAGCCGCGCCCGGCGGCGGAAACCCCGTCCTCGCTGACGCCGGAGGACGATTATCCGTTTAAAGTTCTCGGAGAACCGGGAGCGATTAACGCGAACATGATCTATCAGAATTCGAACTGCTCCTGGATGGGCGTCGCCGGGCTGGTTACTGACTTGAAGGGCGATCCGCTGGTCGGGTATTTCGTCCAGGTTGGCGGATTCGCGGACGGCGAGGTTCGCGAGACGATGAGCGGGCTGTTCGAGATTTACGGTCCGTCGGGATATGAAATTACGCTGGCGCGTCCGGTTCAGCGGATCGAAGGTCCGCTCTGGATCCAGCTTTATAATTCGGACCGGGAGCCGGTCTCCAAGCGGGTCTTTTTTGAGCCGAGCGAGAGCTGCGAGCGGAGCCTGATCCTGATCAATTTTCAGAAGGATTGAGAGGTCCGGCTCAGGGAGCCGGGACGGAGGTTGAATCATGAATCATCAGATACCAGGGAGCATAAAGCCGTTCGGGCGGAAAACCGTCGTTTTCGCGACGGCTGCATTCGCGTTCCTGATTGCCGGCTGCGGCATCCGGCAGGCGCAGGACGATCAATTAGCGACGCAGGTCGCCGTCGCCTCGACAGAAATCAATCAGACGATTGTCGCTGATTGGACGCTGACGCCGACGGAAACGCCGGTCCCGACCGAGACGGCGACGCCGACGATCACCGAAATCGCAGGGACGGCGACGCCGGACGAACGGCCGCTGGCTGAAAACTGGCAGAGCTGGCCCATCGTTCCGGAAATTTCCGATACCGCGAAGCGGATTTTCCGTCAGGGCGTCGACGAATTCGGGACGAATCCGCGCGTCTTCTCGAAGATTGGCGACTGCCAGTCGGTCCCGAACGTATTTTTAGGGATTTACGGGATGGGTTATGAAGGGATGCTGAGCGCTGAAGACGCGTATTTGCAGACCGCGATCGACTATTTCCATGACGCGTTCCTGATGGAGAGTCTGGCGGTTCATGATGGGATGAGCGTCGGATCGGCGCTGACGACGACCTGGTCGGATCCGAAACGCTGTGAAAAAGGGGAAAATCCGATTCTCTGCGAAATCCGGCTGCATAATCCTTCGATCATGTTTGTGAACCTGGGGACGAACTGGGTCGACGGCCTGGGAATGGACGTGTATTACGAGTATCTGGCGGAGATCGTGGATATCCTGATCAGCCATGGCGTGCTGCCGATCCTGACGAGCAAGGCGGACGACGTCGAGGGTGGGAACTGGATTAATCGCGTCACTGCGCAGGTCGCCCGGGACTATGATATTCCGTTTTATAACTTCTGGGCGGTTGCGCAGCTGTTAGTCAATCAGGGCCTTTCGCAGGAAAATCATATCTACCTGACGGTCGGCGCGTGGGATTACCGGAATTATCATGCGCTGCGCGTTTTAAACAAGGTCGGCGAGGCGATGGGCCTGTTTACTCCCGGGGCTACGCTTGCGCCGGCAGAGGACCCTGCGAAAACGCCCGCCGCTCCGTAGTCGGATCGTTTCGGGCTAAAAATAAAAAACCTTCGTTATCGAAGGTTTTTTATTTTTATAAAAGGCCTTCTTATTTAAAGAAGGCAGAACGACTTGAGCCTTTTTCCCCCTACTGACTGCGAAGTGCGATGTTCCAAAAGGTATGAGGTTATTATAGTGCGTCTGAGTTGCCTGTCAAGGGCCTGCGGCTGAGAATATGTTTAAGCCCATCTTATCGTCGTGGAACCGGGCCGGTAGGATTATGATTAGCGAGGGCGCCGTGCTTCGACTGGCAAAGGGAATCCGATGGCGATCGCAGTAATACGTCAGCTATCATGATGATGAGAGGATTGACAGATATGGATGAAACGAAAGAACAGGTCCCCGCCGCTATTCAAGTACGCGGCGCGCGGGTGCATAACCTGAAAAATGTGGACGTGAACATTCCGTTGAACAGGATCGTCGGGATCGCCGGAGTTTCCGGCTCGGGAAAATCTTCGCTGGCGCTTGGCGTCCTATACGCGGAAGGTTCCAGAAGATACCTGGAGGCCCTCTCTACCTATACGCGCAGGCGTATGACGCAAGAGGAGAAGGCGCAGGTGGACGAGATCCGCTACGTTCCCGCCGCGCTTGCGCTGCATCAGCGCCCAGGCGTCCCGGGTATGCGCAGCACCTTCGGCACTTCCACGGAACTCCTGAATGTACTGCGTCTCATGTTCTCCCGACTTGCAAGCCATCGCTGTCCCAACGGACATTACGTCGCTCCATCTATGAACGTGGCTGCGGGGCTTCCCCTGGTGTGTCCGGACTGCGGCGGGAAGTTCTTTCCGCCGTCCGCTGAGGAGCTTTCCTTCAACAGCGCCGGAGCCTGTCCGAAATGCGACGGCACGGGCGTTGTGCGTGTCGTCGACGAATCTACGCTCGTACCGGACGATTCGCTTTCGATTGATGATGGGGCCGTCCTCCCGTGGCAGACGCTCATGTGGTCGCTTATGAAAGAGATTGCCCGGAAAATGGGGGTCCGGACAGACGTCCCATTCCGCGAACTGACAGGCAAAGAAAAGGATTTTGTTTTTCATGGCGCTGCGGAAAAGGTTCACATGATCTATCAGAATCAGAAGACCGGAGCTTCCGGCGAAATGGATTTCACTTACTTTAACGCTATTTATACGGTGGAGAACGCGCTTGCAAAGGTGACGGACGAAAAGGGCATGAAGCGCGTCGAACGGTTCCTGAAGCAGGGTATCTGCCCGGACTGCGGCGGATCGAGGCTGTCCGACGCGGCCAGAGCGCCTCGGATTCGGGGAATTGGCCTGATGGATGCCTGCCGGATGACCCTGTCGGAGCTTACAGCCTGGGCGGAGACGATTCCGCCCGCGCTCCCGGAAGAAATGATTCCAATGGCGGAAAGCATCGGCGATTCTTTCCGTGGCATGGCGGCTCGCCTGCTTGATCTTGGCCTTGGGTATCTGACGTTAGACCGGGAGGGGGCTACGCTTTCTATCGGAGAACGCCAGCGCGTACAGCTTGCACGGTCTGTCCGAAATCGTACCACGGGCGTTCTCTATGTGCTGGATGAGCCGTCGATCGGATTGCACCCGTCCAACATCGAAGGGCTGAAGGGCGTGATGCGCGATCTGGTAGCGGACGGGAATTCGATCGTGCTGGTAGATCACGATACGCAGCTTTTAAAAGAATCCGACTGGGTAATTGAGCTGGGACCGGAGGCTGGAGCGAAAGGCGGAACGGTCATCGCGCAGGGAACGCTTCCTGATCTTGAGGCGGATAGGAACTCCCGGATTGGCGGTTTTCTCTCCGGTTCGGAAACCATGCTGGTTCGCCGAAGAGCGGGCGCGGCGCATCTGTTCGATCTTGGAACGATCGAAATGAGCACCCGCGAGATTCACACGGTAAAACCGCTTCAGGTAAAAATCCCGAAAGGGCGGCTTATCGCCGTCACGGGAGTTTCCGGTTCCGGTAAGACGACGATGGTATTGGAAAGCCTGATACCAGGGCTTGACGCCGTCTGCAGGGGGAGAGCGCTTCCGCCTCATGTCAGGTCGATCGACGCGCCCGGAATTCATCAGGTAAAGCTGATCGACGCTTCGCCGATCGGGATCAATATCCGTTCCACTGTAGCTACCTACGCCAACGTGCATGATGAGCTTCGTAAGATTTATGCTCAGGCAGCGGACGCGAAGAAAATGAAGTACAAAGCCGGCGACTTCTCTTACAACACCGGGAAGCTGCGTTGTCCGACCTGCGACGGAACCGGCTCGATCAGTCTCGATATCCAGTTCCTGCCGGATGTGGAGATCGTCTGTCCGGACTGCGGCGGATCGAGGTACGGAAAGGAAGCTTCCTTGATAGCCCGCGCGAGGAAAGACGGCGGCGCGGCGTACACGCTTCCGCAGCTCATGGCTATGAGCGTGAACGAAGCTTTGGAAGCCTGCGACGATTTAAAACCGGTGCGCAGCCGTCTTCAGACGCTGTCCGACCTTGGGCTGGGCTATCTTACGCTCGGAGAAGCGACCCCGAGCCTGTCCGGCGGAGAGGCCCAGCGTTTGAAACTCGCGAGCGAGATGGGGAAAGGTCAGGAAGATACGGTATTTGTATTTGACGAGCCGACAATTGGTCTGCATCCGCTGGATGTACGAGTCTTACTTTCCGTGTTCCAGAGGTTGATCGACAGCGGCGCTACTGTCATCGCGATCGAGCACGACCTTGACCTCATTCACAATGCGGACTATGTCATCGATATGGGGCCGGGAGGCGGTCAGGACGGCGGTCAAATCGTAGCTTCCGGCGCGCCGGAAGAAATCGCCGCAAGCAGGAACAGCGTAACCGGAAAATATCTCTGAAGAACCTGGCCCTGAATTTTTCAAGAGTTGAGAAAGATGATTCGTGGTTTCCATTCGTTATTGACAGAGTTTTTAAATCAGAATGATATAAGAGCTTTTATTCTAACAGGAGATTGAAATGAGTACAGTTCAGGAAATAAACGAGATCATTTGCGCACCGCGCATAAATCCTGAGACGGAAATCAAAAAAATAAGCATAAAATCGAAATAAGGGAGAAGCGCGGTTATCAGCTTTTGACGGCCGATCAGCACAATAGATCATTTATAAATTATAGTAAATATATGATAAAGTATAACAAAAAAGATCATTAGCTCGTTCGTATTTGTAAGAATACGCCTGCCTTCGTTTCGGGTACTTGCGCCCAATGAACAGGCGTTTTATTTTTAGCAGGGCCTGCTGAAAAAAACGGAATGATATTCCGTATTTGTCGGAAACGTCTGATATCATATAAGAAACGCACAGCGGAAAGGAGCGGTCCCGCATGTATATTGAGCGAAAAATAGAAAACAGGCTGATCTACCTGTCGGAGCATTTTCCGGCTCTGGTTCTTACCGGCGCGCGCCAGACCGGGAAAACGACGGTTCGGTTTGACGAAAACGCGGGAGCGTGATAAGATATGAACCGTCGTTCTGAGGGCGTATAGCTCAATGGTAGAGCAGTGGCCTTTTAAGCCATTTGTTTTGGGTTCGAGTCCCAATACGCTCACACGAAATCTGAAGTTTCCTCCTTTCGGGGAGGTATTTTATTTTATTGAATGTGCTTTTCAGAGGTGTTATGGACAAAGTAATTCTGACGCAGGAAGGTTACGAGAAATTAAAAAAAGAGTTAAGCGATCTGATCGACGTTAAACGCGTCGAAATCGCAAACCGGCTGCGCGACGCGATCGAGAGCGGCGATAACGATCTGCTCGAGAACGCTGAGTTCGAGGCGATCAAGAACGAGCAGTCGTTTATCGAAGGCCGGATCAACGAAATCGAGCGCATGTTAGCGGTCTCGAGGATCGCCGACGACTCGCCGCATTCGGGCGAAATCGCGATCGGATCGACGATTACGGTTCAGGAGGACGGCGAGGAAGAGGAATCGTACGTTATTGTCGGCGCGGCGGAAGCCAACCTCGAATCGGGGAAGATTTCCTATGAATCGCCGATCGGCCGCGCGGTCATGGGTCATCAAAAGGGCGACGTCGTCGAGGTCACGGCGCCCGCCGGCGCGTTCCGTCTGAAAATCGTCGACGTTAAGTAACGATTGGCACGAAAAGATCAATTATGAAGCTAAACGATTTAGAACAGGTTCGCGTTGAAAAACTCAACGCGCTGGCGGCGCAGGGGATTCCGCCGTATCCGACGCGCTCCGGGGTAACGCTCCGGATTGGAGACGCGATCGCTCGTTTTCAGGCGGCGGAGGCAGCCGGGACCGCGGCGGCGGAGCCCGTCGCAGCGACGATCGCCGGGCGGATGCGTTCGCTCCGCGTTATGGGAAAGCTCGCTTTTACGCATATCGAAGACAATTCCGGGCGGATCCAGCTGTTTCTCCGCGTCAACGAGCTCGGGGACCAGCTGGCTTTCTTCAAGGAGTATTTTGATATCGGCGATTTTATCGAAGCGACGGGAACGATCGCGCGGACGAAAACGGGCGAAATATCGCTGATCGCGACGTCGATCCGGATGCTCTCCAAGGCGATTACGCCGCTTCCGGCGGCGAAGGAGGAGCTCGTCGACGGGGTCACGGTCCGGCACACCGCGCTCAGCGATCCGGAAATCCGTTACCGTCAGCGCTATGCCGACCTGATCGTCAATCCGGACGTCAAACGGATTTTTAAGACGCGGGCGAAAATCGTTTCCGCGCTGCGCGAATTTTTAGACCGTCACGATTTTCTCGAGGTCGAAACGCCGATTCTCCAGCCGATTTACGGCGGCGCGGCGGCGCGCCCGTTTACGACGCATCATAACCAGCTGCATCAGGATTTGTACCTGCGGATTTCGTTCGAGCTGTACCTGAAACGGCTTCTGGTCGGCGGGCTTGACCGGGTTTACGAAATCGGACGCGATTTCCGGAACGAAGGCGTTTCGTATAAGCATAACCCGGAGTTTACGCAGCTTGAATTCTACTGCGCTTATTTTGATTACCTGAAGGTCATGGACTTTACCGAAGAGATGATCCGGTACACGGCGGAACGGGCGCTGGGAACGACGAAGGTCACGTATAACGGGGCTGAGATCGATTTCGGGAAACCGTGGAACCGGGTAAACATGCGCGAGGGAATTCTCGAAAAAACCGGGATCGACTTCGCGGAATATGAAAGCGCGGAAGCGCTCGCCGGGGCGATGGCGGAGAGGGGTATCCCGTCGAAACCCGGAACGCCGCGCGGCAAGCTCATCGACCAGTTGGTTGGGGACTTCCTCGAACCGACGTTTATCCAGCCAACGTTCCTTTACGATTATCCCTGGGAAATTTCGCCGTTAGCGAAGCGGAAGCCGGACGACCCGACGATGACCGAGCGGTTCGAAGGGTATGTCGCGGGGATGGAGCTTTGCAACGCGTTTACTGAGCTGAACGATCCGATCGATCAGGAGACGCGTTTCCTTGAAATGGGGCGAGCGTATGATGCCGATGATGACGAGAATAACCCGATCGACGAAGATTACCTGCGGGCGATGCGGTACGGGATGCCGCCGAACGGCGGTTTCGGAATGGGGATCGATCGGCTGACGATGCTGTTTACCGATTCGAGTACGATTCGCGAGGTCCTCCTCTTTCCGCACCTGCGCGACCGCGGGCAGGGCGGGGACGAGGGCGGATCGGCGGAAGGCGTATGACGCGGTTCGGCGTTCTCTGGGATCTCGACGGAACGATCACTGATTCGTTTAACTGCTTTTATGACGGGCTGATCGAGTTTTTCGACGCGAACGGTTTCGCGATCCGGCCCGATCCTGAAAGCTATCGCGCGGCTTTTTTTGGGAAGACGATGGATACGATTCTTAACGCGATCGCACCGGCTCCGCTCGCTGAAGACGATTTACGGCGGCTCAGCGCCGCGTATACGGATCTCTGCGCAGAGCGGGCGAAGAAGCCGGGAGCGATTACGATGGTTCCCGGGGTTGATCGGGTTATTTCGGAGCTGCGTTCAAATAACGTCCCGCAGGCGATCGGTTCGTCGAGCGTTCTGAAAATGATCCAGGGGGAGCTCGCCGGAATCGGACTCTTCGAGTATTTTGATAATATTGTATCGGGGGCGCTGCTGCCGTCGAAACCGGCGCCGGATATATTCCGTGTCGCCGCGGCGTCGCTCGGACTGCGCGCGGAGGCGTGCGTCGTATTTGAGGATTCGAAGATGGGCGTAGCGGCGGCGAAGGCGGCCGGGGCGCGCTGTATCGCGATCGCGACGTCCAACCCGCCTGAAGCGTTGGCTCAGGCGGATCTCGTTCTTGAATCGTATGATGGACTGGAGTTGGGAACGATTGCCCGTCTGGCCGGCGAATAGGAACGTTCGATCGGCTCCCTGATTTCAGGTTCGTCCGGGGCTTCGCGGTTGCGGGGCCCCTTTTGATCCCTGCTGGGAAAAAAGTCATGTGATTCTTATGACAGGAGTTTTGGGCTCTTGGGCGACGCGCCCTGTTTTTTCTTCGCGCTGCGGATATTTATGATGAACTTATGTTCTCCGAAGAGCATGGAACGGTTTTTTCTTCGTCGGAAAATTCGGTCAGCAGGCTGTTTTTGCGCTGAATTTTCGTTTTTCCGAAAACGGAATATATGGGGGATGATTTTTCGACTGATGCCGTAAAGCTGAAAACGGATGTCATAAATTTATCCCGGTTCGGCTTTTTTTTCGTTGTACCTCCTCGGAACTGCTGATATACTACCTAAATACCCGGGGGCAATACGGCTCCCGGCGAATAACTTGAAAAGTGGAGAATACTAAAATGGAAGGTTATTGTGTGAAATGCAAAGCGAAGCGAGAAATTAAGGATCCGGTCGCGGGCTTCAATAAACGCGGAAGCGCCGTCGTCTATGGTACCTGCCCGGACTGCGGAACGAAAATTTATCGCATTGGTCGCACTCCGTTGCACGACGGAATGGAAGCGCCGAAAAACTAAGGTTCCTCGGTTGACAATTTGCCACGCGGCAGGTCCGTGTGGCTTTTTTTATTCATGGGCGCGGTACGGTAAAATAGGGGCAGGGAATCAGGATGAAAAAGCTTTTTTGGATCATGCATGATTTGGAATTCGGCGGCGCGGAATCGATGACGATTCAGCTTCTTCCGGCGTTTGTCGACGCCGGGTATGACGTGACGCTGTTCCTGGTCCGGACGGGGGGCGGTTTATTCGAAAAACTCGATCCGCGCGTCAGGTTGATTTCGCCGGACGCAGCGTCGCTGCGGCGGGGCCTGCGTCCGTTGGCGGAGGCGCTTCGGACCGTCCGACCGGACGTCGTCGTCTCGAACCTGACGCACCTGAACCTGGCGGCGATCCTGACCGCGCGGCTGCTGCGGCTGGACGCGGCGCTGATTGTAATCGAGCATAGCACCCCTTCGCTGAACAATACGCAGAGTATCAAGGAACGATCCCTCGCTTCATTGGCTTCGCTTGCGTATCGGCTCGCCGACCGTGTCGTGGCCGTATCACAGGGCGCCGCGGAGGACATTCTGCGCATGATGCGCCTTCCCGCGGCGAAGGTCGCGGTCGTCTACAATCCGATCGACGCGGACGCGATCCGAGCGCAGGCGGAGGAACCGACCGGGATCGACGCGATCGATCAGGCCGAAACGCCGCTGATCGTCGCTGTTGGGCGTCTCGAGCGGCAGAAGAATTTTTCGTTCCTGATCCGCGCGTTCCGGCTCGTTCGGGATCGGCGCGATTGCCGGCTCGTCCTCGTCGGCGACGGAAGCGAAGCGGCGGAGCTGAAACGGCTCGCGGCGGAGCTGAAGCTCGCGGACGACGTCCTTTTTCCGGGGTTTCAGGCGAACCCGTTCGCGTTTATCGCGCGAGCGAACGTTTTGAGCTGCAGCTCGGAATACGAAGGCTTTAATCGGACGATCGCTGAGGCGCTGACGCTGGGGACGCCGGTCGTTTCGGTCGACTGCCCGTCCGGGCCGGCGGAAATCCTGGCGAACGGGGTATATGGCCGGTTGACGCCAGTGGGTGAGCTGAACGCGTTTGCGGATGCGCTCCTCGCGGCGCTCGGACCGATCCCGCCGGAGGAGCGGGCGCGGCTCCGGGCGCGCGGGAACGACTTTTCGGTCGGGCGGATTTTTACGGCAATGGAAAACGTGATCCAGTCGGCATCCGGGGATCGTTAACGGTAGGTTAATTTTTCCCGAATGGGGAATGAAATTGAGACTGCCGTCGGGGATGTCTACCGTTTAACGGTACAATTCTGTTTGGCTCCTTGCCGCGCCTGTCGGATCCGGAATCGGATCATGGCGGGGATCGGCAAGGAGCGGAACGGAGAAGGATCATGATCTGGGTATTGATTCAGTTTTTACTGATGTTCAGTCTTATTTTATTTTTGCATGAGTCGGGTCATTTTATCGCGGCGAAGGCGTTCGGCGTTGAGGTCGAGGAATTCGGTTTCGGCCTTCCGCCGAGGATCGTTAAATTATTTACCTGGAAGGGTACCGATTTTACGCTGAACTGGCTTCCGATCGGCGCGTTCGTGAAGCCCAGGGGGGAGTTCGACGACGAGAGCGCGACGATGGAAGGCGGGTTCAAAAGCGTCGGCCCATGGAAACAGCTGATCATTTATTTTGCCGGGCCGCTGATGAATCTACTGACGCTGGTCGTCGTCCTGCTGATCATCGCGCAGCTGGTCGGGATTCCCAATACCCGCGTCGTCATGATCGACCGGGTCCTTCCGGATTCGCCGGCGGCGCATGCCGGGCTTCGGTCCGGCGACGTTTTCGTAACGGTTAACGGGATTCGGGTAGACAGCATGCAGATCGGGACCGGGCTTTTCTACGACGCGGCGGGGCTTGAGAACCGGATCGTTTTTGAGCGCGGCGGCGAGGAATTCACGGTGATGGTGACGACGCTGAAAGAGCCGCCGGCAGGGCGCGGTCCGTTGGGGGTGGTGCTGACGAATCCGATGCGGAAGGTTTCGTTTGGCGAAGGGATCCGGATCGGGATCCAGGATTCGTTCGGAATGATCCGCGGGTATCTTCAAAGTCTCGGGATGCTCTTCTCGGGTCAGGTCGATCCCAACGTCGGACTGGTTGGGCCGGTTGGAATTTTCTCGATGTATCAGGACGTCGCGGAGGACGACGCGGAGATCCTCGAAAAGCGGAAGGAGCGGGAAGCGCTGGCGGCCGCGGGCGAGGATTTATCCGAAGACTCCGGCGCGGATTCCGCGCTGCCATGGTACAACAGGCTGATGTTTTTCGCGATGATCTCGATGGCGGTGGGGATTTCGAACCTGCTGCCGATTCCGGCGCTGGACGGCGGTCGGATGATGCTGCTGGTTCCGGAGCTGATCTTCCGGAAGCGGGTGCCGATGAAGGTTGAAGCCTGGCTGAACGTGGCGGGCATGGTCCTGATTATCGGATTAAGCGTGTACCTGATTTTCAAGGACGTTTTTATCATGGTAACGGGGTCGTAAAACGGAAATGAACGGGGTATCGAAGGAAGAACGGCGGGCGCTGCTGCGTTCCGCGCTGGAGAAGGCGGCGTCAGGCGCGGTGGGCTTCACGTCCGATGAATCGGCCGCGCTGTCGGATCTGGATCGTGCGGAAGCGAGGACCTTCCGCGAAGCCTGGCGCGGGATGAGGTCAGAGAGCCGGTTGTTCCTGTTTCGGGAGCTGCGCGCGGCGTTGGCGGCGGACGATATCCTCGATTATACGACGATCCAATTCGCGGGGCTCGAGGATCCGGAAGAGACGGTCCGGGTGGAAGCGCTGCGCGCCCTTCCGGAGGACGTTCCGGCTGAGTTGGTCCCGGCCTTATGCGACTGTATTCAGGATCGGAGCGAATCAGTGCGAATTGCGGCGATCGAGGCGGCGGTCAAAGCTTTTTCCGCCGGAGCCGGCGAGGCTGATCCCGTGATCCTGAGCGCGCTGGAGAGGGCGCGGGCGCGGGCGGCAGGGCGCGAGGCGCTGGTGATGATGGAGGCGTTCGCCGCCGCGGAGGACCCGCGTGCCGAAGCGATGATCGCGGCGGCGTTCGCGCAGCGCGACCCGTTGTCGATTGCGTCTGCGCTGCGCGCCGTTCGGAATTCGTTCGACGGCCGCTGGGCGGAGAACGTCCTCTCTTCGCTGGACGAAACCGACGCGGAGATCGTTCTCGAAGCGATCCGCGCCGCCGGGGCGCTCGCGCTGGAAACGGCGGCGGAACCGCTGCTGCGGATGCTGCTGTCGTTCGAGCGGTACGAGCCGGCGGCGTTTCCGGAAATTATTCTGGCGCTGGGAAAGATCGGCGGGGATCTCCCGCGGAAAGTTATTCGCTTTTTAGAAGAATCGTTGGCCGAGGATTCCGGGCTGAGCGAGGTTCTCGAACTGGCGAACGAATCGCTGGAGATCAGCGATTTCGAACGCGCGATCGACCGGTTGTCAGCGGCGGGAACGGACGCGTCGGCGTCGGAGTTTTGGGGATCGGACGAGGCCTATCTGGATCAGCTGGCGACGGCGATGGATTTATATCTGGAACGGAACGGCCTGTTCGCTGAGGATGAGGATGAGGAGCTTTCCCCGCTTCATGCGCACGCGCGTTCGCAGGGTCACAGCGGCGGCGAAATCAGCGCCGACGAAATCGATCCGTCGGATCCGCAGTACGCCCATCGCGGCGAGCTGGATTTTACGAGGTTCCGCGAGATCGACGCGGCAGAGATCGACGGTTCCCGGCGGAAACGGACGTTTCTGGACTGGAGCGACGAGGAGGTCGCCGCTTTTCGCGCCGCGACCGCGGGCCGCGATTTCGATTGGGAAGCGTTCCTGCGGGAGAACGAGGACGAGTAAAGGAAGGCGCGAATCTTTTTTTTCACCCGAAATTGGCGGGGCTTCCTTCCGGGGTTGGACGACGCTCTTTCGGCGATCCGGAAACGTATGGCCGGGGTTTTTCCCCGGCTTTCGCATAGGTTCCGTTTGGGGACGGTCTCCTCTTTTTTACATCCTGGCATGAACATTGCAACGTTTGATCATGTCGTTTCGGGATTTGGGGCGGAGTATTCTATCGGCTCGAACGAAAAATTCCGGACGCGCAGGTTTGGCATTGATATTGCAACAAACTGAGAAAGAAAAACATTGGGGAATACTTTCGATAGAAAAAGAGGTAATTGACAATGAAAAAACAAGCGCTTTCCATTTTATTGGCTCTGGTCCTGACCTTGAGCGTTTCCGCTTTCCCTGTTTTCGCGCAGTCGATCAGTGAAGGCGATGCCGTTGAATATTTCGGCGTGATCGATGATTGGGGGATGGACGATCTGAACCTGTCGGGCGTGGATATGACCGGGATCGATCTGTCGGCTTTCGAATCGAAGAGCGCCGACGATCTGACGCTGGAACCGACGATTGTTGAAACCCCGTTCCCGGCGGCGGAGACGGACGCCGACGGGTTATCGGCGAAAACGATCCTGAATCCCGCGGCGGCTGTCGGATCGGGTTCGTTCGTGCCCTGCGGCGACGGGAAGTTGAATATTGAATTAAAAATACCCAAGTTGGCTGCGCAGGTTCCCCCGGAAGGTACGGGCGGGAATATCAAGAACGCGATCATCGTCAAGTCGATTAAGATTAAAAATATTTCCCTTGATCCTGTGCCTGTGTATGATCTGCAGGGCTGCAGCGTCTGCGACGGCGGCGGGAAGCTGAAGCTGAACGCGAGCGGCGACGCGGTTATCAAGGGCTGGGTCCGGGTGCCGGTGATTTATCCTGCCGCTCCTGTGACCTTGGACGCGGATATTGTTTATGCGATGGGACCGTCCGCTCCGGATGTTTCGTTTACGATCGCCGCTGTGACGCTGAATCCGAAGTTGCCTGGCTTTTGTCAGGCGAAGTTAAATCCTACGGCCCAGAAGGCGACGTACGAGGATTGCGGCGGGAAGCTTTCCTATAAGGTTGACGTTAAGGTCCCCGCCAACTTGAAGTATGTTGTGCCGCTCGAGGTCTGGGTCAACGATACGGTGTATGAGGACTATATCTGCCGCTATACGGTCTTCGGCGCGTCGGGTTATCCGTTCGGCGGCGACTACTGCACGCCCGGCTACCAGATCCCGCTCAAGGAAGGTCAGCGCATCCGCTTCGAAGCGATTATTCCGGACCTGGTGAATCCGATCGCTGAAGTGTCGGGCGGTGCGACGCCAGATGTCAAATGGCGCATGGGTGGGACGAAACCTCCGATTCTTACAACGACGGCGAACCCCGTTCCGGGGGACTGCAAGGCGAAGATCGTTCCGCTCCCGCCGTTAGAGCCGACGAATCCGGCGAAGGATAAACCGTTGAAGCCGTCGGGCTGGTACAACACGTACGAAAACGCGGTTGTCGGCCTGTATCAGAAATGCGGACGCTTCGCGGTAATGCAGATCCGCTTGCGTAACGATGGCGGCGAAACCGGGTACGTGACGCTCCCGGGCGCGGTCGCGGTCAACGGCGGAACGCCGATCTCGTACTACTGGCTGTCCTCGACGGAACCGGAAAATGGAAAGGTTGCGATCGCTCCGGACGAAGTCGTGACGCTGCTGGGGAGGCTGTGGTTGACGAATCTGACGAGTCAGACGCATAGCGACAGCCCGGTCAACGTCTCGGTCAATCTTGCTGAAATCGGAACGTTCATGAACGGCAAGCTGTATTCCGATAGAGTGAACTGGCGCTGCTACTAAGATTTCCTCCTTCCCATGTTTTTTTCAGCCGCTCGTGAGAGCGGCTTTTTTTCCGTTGGATCCGGCTTCTTTTTGCGTGGAGCGTTCTGAGCGGAGGCGTGGGATGAGCCGAGGCGGCTGACGATAGGATCCGCCGGCTGCCTGAATTGTTCGGATTACCCCTTCCTCGTGGAGATTTGACCCGCGATGGGGAATGCGATATAATTTGACCGTTAAACTCTCGTGAAAACGCGGGGTTTTTTGAAAGAGGCGATATCATGACCCGGTTTTGCAAAGGGCTCGAAGCGAACGTTTTGGAAAGCCTGATCATGCCGAACTTATCGCGGGGAACCCGTTCGAAAAGCTTCGCTGCTGAAAAAGCTGAAAGGAAAAGAAATGGCAACGAAACGAACTTATCAACCTAAAAAGCGCCGCCGCTTACGCGTTCACGGATTCCGCGAGCGAATGGCTACCGCGGACGGGCGTCAGGTTTTGAAACGCCGCCGCCTGCGCGGGCGACGCCGGTTAACCGTCTCGATGAACAACAGCACGAAACGAATTCGCTGGTAATTTCCGCTTTGGACCTCCCGCAATTCGGTTCAAACGCGCAGAGCAGCTGATCCTTGGAACGAAAGAAACGTCTGCACCGTTCAGATGATATCCAAAGGGTGAGACAGAAAGGGAAATCCTTTCCTCACCCTCAATTTGTATTAATCGTTTCGAGCGGCGCGCCGGGCGCGGAGACGCTCGTCGGCGTTATATCGACGAAATCGGTCGGCGGGGCGGTCGAGCGCAATCGGTCGAAGCGTCTCCTTCGGGAGGCGGCGATCTGCCTCTTCCCGCGCATCCGTCCCGGACTCCATCTCGTCCTGATCGCGCGGAAAAAGATCCTCGACTCGGATTCGGGCGAGATTGCGCGCGAGTTGGAAAGAGCATGCGGAAAGGCGGGAATTCTTCTCTGACCGGATCCGGCTCCGTTCCCAGGCTCCTCGGCGATCGTCATGTCCCGGCCGCGGCGGAATGCGGCTGTGCCGTGAATAACGATGAGTACGCGTCCGAACCGAAAATACGCGACATGCGGATTGGTCTGTCGACGTTGCCGGCGTGGTTCGGCTGTGTTCTGGTTCGCGTTTATCAGGCGACTTTATCCAAAATGCTTCCCTCAAATACCTGCCGCTTCTATCCGTCCTGTTCGCATTACGCCTATCAGGCGATTTATAAGTATGGCCTGATTCTCGGGGGGACGATGGGTGTGTGGCGCGTGATGAGATGTAACCCGTTTAATCCCGGCGGTTTCGACCCGGTTCCGTAGGAGCTTCCGGCGAAAAGAGAACTATGAAGAATAAGTTTACGTTAACGATTTTAGTTGTAATCCTCGGGGCGGTCCTGATGACCGGCTGCGGAGGAAATTCGGCGTTAAGCAACGCTTCGAGCTGGCCGGGACTTACGGAGGCGGACGGCGTCGTTTATACGGCGAACGCTTACACGGTCGAAGCGGTCCGCGGCGGCGAACGTCTCTGGTTTTATCCGAACGATCCGGAAGAGAAGGCGCGAGAGTTATTTTTCGCGAATCCGGTTATTGACAGCGGGCTCGTTTACGCCGGTTCATATTCGAACCGTGTCCACGTTTTAGACGCGGAAACCGGTTCGCTCGAAGGGAAAATAACGCTTCCCGACGATAAGCATAAGCTCATCGCCCCGGTTGTCGTTACGGACGCGCTCGTCCTGATCCCGTCGAGCGATTCGACGCTTTACGCGTATCGGAAAGGCGAATACGGCCAACCGATCTGGAAAACGGCGCTGACGAACGAGCTTTGGCAGGCGCCGACCGTTCTTGACGGGACGGTTTACGCCGTCACGCTGGATAAGAAGATCCATACGATCAACCTTGCTGACGGGAAACTGATCCGGTCGGTCGGGACGGACGGCGCGATTATGGATGGGTTCACGGCGTCCGGCGGCAGGCTTTATTTCAGCACGTTCGGACGTAAGGTCGAGATTTTGGATCCGGCGACGGGCGAGATAAAAACGCTCCTGAACGCCGAATCGGAATTCTGGGCTGCGCCGCTCGTGATCGGGGAAGCGCTGATCGCTGTCGATTTACAGGGGACGATTTATGCCCGTTCGCTCGACGGCGCGGAGCTTTGGACGCGGACGAAGGCGTTCGGTGAGAGCGCGCGTGTGATCGCGCGTCCGGTTGCGCTTCCGAACGATCGGATCCTGATGATCAGCGCCGCTGGGGACATGAAGATTTACGATCTGGAAGGACGGTCGGAGGACGAGCGCTCGATTAACGCAACCGTCCAGACCGCTCCGGTATCGGACGGGGACACGATTGTCGTCGCGCTCGTCGGCGGGGACGCGCTCCTGAAAGCGTACACGCCCGACCTGAAGGAAGATTGGGTTTACGTCGGAACGGTTGACGCTAAGACGGAAGCGACGCGGACCGCCGCGGCGGAATCGAGCGCCGCCGGATCCACGTCCGGCGCTCCGGAAGCGATCGGGACCGCGGAAGGGAAATAGGGCGACATGTGGGAATCATTCGTAAATATTTTTATTAACATCCTCTTATATATCTATAAGCTGACCGGGAACTTCGGGATCGCGATTATCCTTTTCACGATTTTGATTAAGGTCGTGATCTATCCGCTGATGCGGTCGCAGATCAAATCCTCCGCCGCGATGATGGAGCTGCAGAAGTCGCCGGAATATATCGAGATGCAGGAGCGGTTCGGCGGCGATAAGGAAAAATTAGCGGAAGAGCAGATGAAGCTGTACCGTAAGGCGGGGGTGAATCCGACGGCGTCCTGCCTCCCGACGCTGATCCAGCTGCCGATTATTTTCGCGCTGTATCAGGCGATTATCGCGGCGATCGTCTCGACCCCGCTCGGAATGCTCGATTTATCGGAGCGCGTTTACACGAACTGGATCCGGATCGGCGAGATTTTCCCGATCAATCCAACCTTTTTATGGATGAACCTTGGACAGCGCGAGCGATTATTCGTCGAAGGCATTCCGTTCGGCATCCCGGTCCTGGCGATTCTGGTTGTGCTGACGACGCTGCTGCAAACGCGGCTGACGCAGAATCAGACGCCCAGCGGCGGCGACGGGGGCGGAAGCGGGATGATGATGAGCGGGATGATGAATATTTACATGCCGCTGCTGATGGGGTATATGTCGTACACGCTGGCTTCCGGGCTGGCGCTGTACTTCCTGATTTCGAATATCTTTACAGTTTTGCAGTACGGCGTTGAAGGAAAGCTCGACTGGGCGGCGCTGAAATTCTGGGTCAGGCGGGAAGCGCCGAAGGCGGTCGCGAAACCGGTTCGCCGTCCCTCGACGGCGGGTCAATCGAAAGCGTCGACGGCAGCGCAGAAGCCAGCCGCGCCGGCCGATCCGATGAAGATCGATCCGAGCGAATTTAAGAATAAGAAGAAACCGAAGAAGAAGGTTCAGTAAGCGGGTGACGATATGCAGTTAAGAAAATTGGATTTTTTAGGCTCAACCGTAGAAGAAGCGATTGAAAAAGGGTTATCGATTTTTAATCGAACGCGCGACCATGTCGACGTGGAGGTTATCGATACGGGTTCGAAGGGGATTTTCGGGATTGGCGCGAAGCCGGCGAAGGTCCGGATGAGCCTGAAACCGGGCGACAGGCTTTTCGACGACCCGGAAGAGGCGGAATTCGCGCTGGAGCCGGAGCCGGTCCCAGCGAAACCGGCGAAAAAGGAGGCCGAGCCTGCGCCGAAGAAGGAACGCGCCGCCGAAGCGCCGCAGCCCGAAGCCAGGACGGTTCCCGTCGGGAGCGTTTCCGCGCCCGTTGAGGACGAGGATGGGGATGACGAAGAGGTCAGGACGTATCCTGAGCGTATCGTCAACGAAAATTCGGTCGCGATCACGATCGGTGTGGTAAAGGACCTGCTGGACCACATGCGCGTTAAAGCAACGGTCGAGGGCCGCATCGGCGTTCAGGAAATCGGCTCGAATCAGCCGTGTATCCTGATCGATATCAAGGGCGACGATTTATCCTACCTGATCGGGCGGCAGTCGGAAACGCTGAACGCGTTCCAGTATATTACCGGCCTGATCGTTGGTCGCGAAAACGGCCACTGGGTCCCGATCCAGATCGATATCCAGGGTTATCGCGCCCGCCGCGAACGGCAGCTGCGCCAGATGGCGGTGCGCATGGCGGATCAGGTCGCGAAGAGCGGCCGGAAAATTTCGCTGGAGCCGATGCCCGGGCCGGAGCGGCGGATTATTCATATGATCCTGCGCGATCGGACGGACGTCTTCACGGAGAGCATGGGCGAGGAACCGAACCGGAAGGTCGTGATTTTACCGAAGCCCGCGGCCTGAGGAAGATTTAAGGCATGAAGGAGAGAACAACGCATCGTTCTCTCTTTTTTTATAGCCAGAAGCTGAAAGCGTAGCGGAGCCGTTCGAATTCCAGCGGATTGAAGGTTTTCAGCCAGACGTCGTCCCCGCTCAGCGAGAGCAGCGCGCCGATCATGACGGTCGTTACTGCGGCGGCAAAGAACAGGCGGTCCCGATCCTTCGCGCTCCCGCTCCCGCCAGCGGCCCCAACGGTACGTTCAGCAGGATTTTCAATCCAGGCCAGCCAGGCGCAGGCGGCGATGACGGCCAGAATCCAGCCGAAATCGATCAGGTAGCGGTAGATAACCGCCACCGCTGATGCCGTCAGCAGCATGCCTCCCGCGGCGAGCAGTCCGCCGATAATCAGCGGAGTCAGCTTCTTTTGGCGCAGCGTTTCCCAGACCGGCCCCAGCAGCGGCAGGCCGAGCATTAGCGGAAAGCCGAAGATTCCCGCCATGAAGGCTTCATGCACAAGGTAGCCGTTAAAAGGAAGCGGAATGAAACGCGCGGGTGCGATGAACGGGAATTCATAGCTGATCGCGAACGGATGAAACAGGTAGGCAAGCGCGCTGAGCAGCAGCGCGCCGGGAGCGGCCGAAAACGTTTCGCGCGATGCGTTGGGGAAGGAAAGCTGGTATCTGAAACCGAATTCGAGGATTGAACCGAAGCGCCGATCGTTATACCGCATTAAGACCGCGGCAACCATGAGAACGGGCAGCGCGAACGCGGCCATCGCGGCGAGCAGCCATTTTTTCGCCGTCGGACGGGAACGCAGCCTGAATCCGATCTGGATCGCCAGGATCCAGAGAAAGGCGAAGACTGTCGTCGGACGGCAGCCGACCGCTGTCGATGCGCAGCACCCCGCGGCAAACGCGCTGAGGATAGCGGCGACGGTTTTCCGTCCGGAATCCTCAGCGCGGAAGAGCGCCGCCCCGCCGACCAGCGCGAAGTAAACCGCCCAAATCGAGAGCGCCATGCCGCTGACGATCGCCAACTCGTAGGTCAGCCCGCGGCGGAGCGCCCAGGCGACGTTGGACAGCGCGGTCACGGCAAGCGCAGCCAGGATCAGCGTCCCAAACGGCGCGCGCGGAAAAAAGATCGCGGCGATGCGCCTCATCAGCGCGAACAGCCCGATGATCGTCAGTATCGAAAAGATCAGGAGCGCGAATCCGACCGGGAGGTTCAGCCCGGTCAGCAGCTTGAACGGCAGGAACAGGAAAACAACCGGTATCGCGCCGAAATACGAATAGTAACGTCCGTTGTAAAAGGCGCGGTCCCAAAAATAGGTAACGCCGTATCGCTGACGATAGGTAATATCGTAAGGACGTTCCGCGCTCAGCAGGGAGTTGCTTGGACGATGCAGCAGCGAGAGGCTTCGTTCGAGGAACGCGTCGGTCATTTCGAAATAGATATCATAGCTTCCGTTTTCCGCCGCGTTGAGCCGGTTGATCTCAGCGATGACCTCCGCCGGTTCGGCTCGAAAATTGACGAGTCCGTCGCAGGTTGAGAGAAGCGTCCAGCCTGATCCGACGCAGACTGCTGCGCAGCTCAACGCGTAAAATCCGTTCTGGAGACGGCTGCGCGGGTCATACGGTTGACGGTACAGCGCGCTTCCCGGAGCGACGAGCAGCAGGAACCAGCAAGCGAAAAAGCAAAGCAGCAGCCGCGGCAGCGACAGATTGAGCGGAACTTTAACGTTCAGCAGGACGCGATTCAGCTCAAATGCAAAATTGCTGGATTCGCTGACGTCCGGAAATCTCAGGCTGATCTTTCCGCTTTTCCCGACCGTTCGTACCGGGACGATCAGCGAGCGGGGGATCTCCGGCGTCAGCTGGACGGGATACGACTGATCGGCGAATTCGAACGCTTCATCGTTGATCCGGATTTCGGCGCGGGTCGTCGGCGCGTCGGCCCTGAATTCGAGTCGGATATTCCGGACTTTGGTTTCGTCGAAGTACATGACCAGCTGAAACGGACGGTCGAACGGACTGTAATTCGTGTAGCGCTGCGACGCGCGGTTGAAGTAGAAGCCTTCCGGGGCGAAGTTCCCGCGTTCGAGGGTGACCGTTTCGAGCCCTGGAACGGCGAGATGCTCGTAATGGCGCATGTTAAACAGGAAAAGCTCCAGATAGAGCGAAACGATCAGCGCGGCGAGCCCGGCCCGGAGGGCGAAAGAAAAAACCGAGGGGCAGGGCCGCGCTTTTTTTCGCCATACCCGGAAAAGGAAGCGCGCGCCCGTGAAAAAAGCGCTTCCGGTCAGCGCGCCGGCGAGAAAGATCTTCAGCGATGCCGGGTTGGGGAGACGCGTAAAACAGGAAAGCGTCGGCCGTCCGCATTTATAAATCGCTTCGAAGACGGCGATCCCGATCAGGCTGGCAGGAACGCCGGCCAGGCACGCGATCCATTCAGATCGCCGCCGCGCTTCCGGCGGCCCGTTGAGAGGGAATTGCGTCCGGAAAAAAGCCGCGCCGGCTGACGAAAACCCGGCGCAGATCAGGGCTAAGACCAGAAATCGCATACGCGCTGTGCCTTGAACACGCTCAGATTTTCAATCTTTGTGCGAGATGTAGCTGCCTGCCACGCGCAGCCATTGCGTGCTGGAAAATTCGAGGTCGTCGATTGCCTCGCGGATCCGCGCTTCAGACAGCGACCCGTCAAGGTCGACGTAAAACATGTATTCGTACGGCTGGTTCGGGAGCGGGCGCGATTCGATTTTGGTCATGTCGATCCCGCGGTCGGAGAACGTCTTCAACGCGTTCGTCAGCGCGCCGGGCTGATGCGGAACGGTGAAAACGATCGTCGTAATCGCGCCTGCGGACGGCTGGACCGGTTCGCGGGCGAATACGTTGTAACGGGTCAGGTTCGCGCCCTGGCTGTCCTCGATATTATCTTCGAGGACGGCGAGGTCATGATACCCTGCGATCGAGCGCGACCCGATCATCGCGGTTTCCGGATCCGAAAAATTCAACAGCATCTCAACGCATCCGGCCGAATCGTAAACGGTCTCGATATTGGGTTTGGATTTCAGCTTTCGCAGGTAGCCCCGGCAGACGTCCAGCGCGCCGGGATGCGCGATGATCAGCGAGAGTTCGTCGATCTTCGCGTCGGGAAGCCCGATCAGCGAATAGCGGACCGGAACGTAAACTTCGTTGACGATGTACAGAAATTTTCGCGCCAGCAGGTAATAATTCGAATGAATCGAACCCTGAAGCGAGTTTTCCATCGGGATCACGGCGTAGTCGCAATCTTTTTTCTCGACGGCTTCCAACGCCAGTTCGTAAGTCGGAAAGACGACGGCGTCGTATTCCTGGTCGGGAAAAGCTTTTTCGATAGCGGTTGTGGTATGGCTGCCGGGGGTTCCCTGATAAGCGACGGTAATTATGCTCATGAAAAGTCTCCGAGTCGTCTGAGCGGGCGCGACGCCCGCCGGGTTAATAATTATATTATAGCTGAATTTTGCTTTCCGCCCGGGCCGTCGTCCTTTTCCTTTTTTTCCGTGCGCGCCGAACGCGTCCGATCGTAAACCGCCAGCAGCCCGATCCAAGTCGCCAATCGCAGCATGAAGACGCCGGAAAGAACGTGCCGCCAGATCGAGCGGACTTCGCCGAGGTAAGCGATTCCGGTCAACGCGATTCCGCCGACCGTCAGCAGGCAGGCGAAGACCGTCCACAGCGGATTCCCCGGGGCTGCCCGCGATCCGATCAGGATCAGGCAAAGCGCGGGCGCGATCAGGAGGAGCGCGGAGGTCAGCGGATGCAGCAGGTTCCCGAGCGGTTCCGCCCAACGCGGTTTATCTTCCTTCGCGCCGTAAAAGAACGGCTGGACGTTTTCGGCGAAGAATTCGTCGGCCGCGTTATAGATGCTGAGCGCTGTCAGGAGCGGATGATCCACCAGAAACGCGGTATACGTTTTCGTCCCGTCGTTCCGGAGCCATTCGATAAATTCTTTTTCTTCAGCGACGCCGTTATATTCGGCGGATCCGGTTCTCGTCAGGAGCGTTTCCGAAACCGGCATTCCCCGTTCCGCGAACCAGGCGACGCGCGTTTCGTACGGGAAGACGTTCCCGACATAATTATTCATCATCGGCAGCAGCCAGCGTTCCGATTCCCGGAAGGCGCTCTGCTGGAAGAGGAAGAGGACGGCGAGCGCGATCGTCAGCGCGCCGGGGACGATCGCCGCGCGCAACGCCCTCCGGCGAAGCTTCGCGGCCGTCAGTCCGAAGCAGAGCAGCGCGATCAGCGCGACGTAATAGGCGTTCGTATCCCGGGTAAAAATCCAGCCCGCCGCGCTCAGGAACGTCAGCGCGGCCGCGGCGGCCGTTTGGACGGTTTCACGGCTGTTCCGCGCCGGACGACTCAGGGCGAACCGGAGGAACCACAGGAAAAACGCGCTCATCAGGATAAAGAAAGAAAACGAAAGCGATTCGGAGAGCAGGATCGAATCCCAGTCCGACTGCTGCGGAACGAAGGCGAACGCGAAGAGGATCAGCGCGGCGAAGACGCGCGCGCTCGGATTTTCGAAGAGCGACGCCGCGGTCCAGACGAAAAGCACCCAGCTGACGATACTGAAAATCAGCTGGAATAAAATGATCGCTTCCGTTCCCGGCTGAACCGCTAAACGCGGCGTGCTGCCGAAAAAGGGCTCGGCCAGAACGGTCAGTTCATGATCTCCCGTCGGATTCAGGAGCGAATACAGAAACGGGAGCGCTGCCGACCGGCTGCACGTGTACCCGGAGCGGGTCAGGAAGTTCCGGTCGGCGCATTGAAAATAGGACTCCGTGTCCTGAGCGGCGACCGAATCGGTCAGGATTCCGTTCGTCCGGATCCGCAGCGTGACGAAAACGGCCGTCAGGATCAGGATCGTCAGCAGGACGATCCCGTCTGCGAGACGGTTCGGTTTCCGGGCTGGCGTCGGGGTCGGTTCGCCCGGACTCATTTTTGGATCAGGACCAGCGCCTGGTCGCCGTTCAGGACGAGCTCGCCTTTTTCGCTGAACGCGGCGATTTCTTTGTTCGAGAATTTCTGAACGAAGCCGGTTTTCGCAGTTATTCCCGGAACGACGCAGGTCGCCGGAAGCTGACTGAAATTCAGCAGGACGAGCACGCTTTTTCCGTTCAGGCTGCGCTTGAACGCGAGGACGTTTTCGTTCTTTTCGTCGACGAGCTCGATCGAGCCGACCTGAAGGACGTGGAACTGACGGCGCAGCGCGATGAGCTGTTTATAAAACGTGTAAAGCGAGCGCGGATCGTGCAGCTGCGCGCTGACGTTCCGGGTTTCGTAGTCGGGATGAACCGCGTTCCAGGGCTCGCCGCTGGTAAACCCGGCGCAGTGCTGATTGTTCCATTGCATTGGCGCGCGGCAGCCGTCGCGGCCTTTATTGATTGGCCAGAAGCGCTTGCCGACCGGGTCCATGAGCTTCGACCGCGGGACGTTCGTTTCGCGCTGGCCGATTTCTTCGCCATAGTAAAGGAAGGGCGTCCCGCGGAGGAGGATGACCAGCGCGGCATGGACCTTCAACCGGTCGTCGCTTTCGCCCAGCCCATACCGCGAGGCGGAGCGTTGGGTATCGTGATTATTGGAGACGTACGTCGGCCAGATTTTATCTCCGCTTTCGGCTTCGATCTGACGGATGATCTTCCGGAAGGCTTCGGGTCGATGGGGCGCGAAGAGGAACGCGAAGTCAAAAATTGCGTGGAGTTTATCTTCGCCGGCGTACCGCTGAAGCTTTTCTGGGCTCGACAGGAACGTTTCGCCGACGACGTAACGCTGCGGATAGGCGTCCAGGATTTTCCGGATATCGCGGACCGCGGTCAGCATTTCCGGCCGGTCGCAGTCGTATATATGGTCCTGCCAGTTGAACGGCATGTAATTCCCGAACCTGAACGGGTTCGACCGGAAGGTTTCGTCCTTGAAGTAAACGTTGAAGACGTCGAGACGGAAACCGTCGGTCCCCAGATCCGACCAGAAACGAAAAACGTTCATCATCTCTTCGTAGACTTTCGGGTTCCGCCAGTTCAGGTCGGGCTGTTGTCTGACGAACATGTGGAAATAATACTGATCGCGGTCCTTAACGTATTCCCAGCCGGTCGCCTGGTCGAAGATAGAGAGCCAGTTATTTGGTTTCTTCCCGTTCGCGCCGTCACGCCAGAGGTAATAGTCGCCGAATTTGTTATCGCGCGACTGTTTCGAGGCCTGGAACCAAGGATGTTCAGATGACGTATGGTTCAGGACGAGATCGAGGATGACGCGGAGGTTCCGGGAATGAGCCTGACGAAGGAGTTCTTTATAATCGTCGAGCGTCCCATATTTCGGGTCAACGTCGAGGTAGTTCGAAACGTCGTAACCGAAGTCGTAATCGGGCGACGGGTTGATCGGGGAAAGCCAGATCGCGCTGACGCCCAGCCCGGCGATGTAATCCAGTTTGGAGATGATCCCCCTGAGGTCGCCGACGCCGTCTCCGTTTGAATCGGCGAACGAACGCGGGTAAATCTGGTAGATAACGCCGTCGCGCCACCAGCATTTTTCAGTTTCGGGTTCGGGGTAATACGTATTCGGCATGGCGGTTTGGTCTCCTTTTTGAACGTACGTCAGCGCGCGGATGGGGGCTGCGTTTCGATCGGGACGATAATAAAAAACGCGCGCCGGAGCGAACCGTCCTGCGCGGCTGAATAATCGAGCCCCCAGATGTTGTCGAACGTCTGCCAGGCGATATCGAGCGGCTGATTCAGGTTGGGATCATAGACGATCAGGCGGTCGCTTTCGGCGTTGTAGGCGGCGACGACGCTCATGTGGTTCGCGCCGGTCGGCTTCCAACCCAACTTGCAGAGGACGGCGATCGGGCCGAATTCTTCGAGCGCGTCGAGGAGCGATTCTTTGTCGCCGCCGCGCAGGATCGCAAGCTCATATCCTAAGAAAGCTAAATCGTCGGCGACGTTTTCGATCGACAGGCCACTGTTCGGGTTGAATTGGCCTTGAAGCGTGTTGCGGTCGATGAGCTCCTGCGCGCTGAGGGTCTGGTTCGTTTCCGACTCAAGGTTCCAGTATCGCAGGATCATAGCGACCGACGCGGCGGTGCACCCGCGGGCGGTCGGTGTGCCGAAGCAGGTCAGGCCGCTCTGCCGGATCAGCGGGAACCGGTAAGATACGCTTTCCGGTTTCGTGTTGGGTAAAAGAAGCGTAGGCGTGGCGCTGAATCGCAGGATCCCGTTTTCGTCGATGACCGCCGGTCCGAATTTTCCGGGAGACGGGGTGGCGGCGCTGGGCGTCATGGTTGTCGTGGGGCCGGGCGCTGAGACGGCGCGGACCGGGCGCTGAGACAGCGCGTGGAGCCAGACTCCCGCGATCAGCATGACGACGAAGGATATTGCCCGTTTCCGGATTAAACGATGCCGCGAACCGACGTTCATGCCCTAATTATACAGCGTGTCAGGCGCTCATTGATGCGCCGCTAATTTAGCCGGATCCCGCGAGACGATGACGAAAAACGTCCGCATCAGCGGATTTTCCTTCCGTCCGGTGAAGTTGATTTTCCAGATGCTGTCAAAAGTTCCCCAGTACAGTCGCAGCGGCTTATCCAGATTGGGGTCGTAGATCGTAACGACGTCGGATTCCGGGTCGTAGCCGGAAAGGATCGCCATATGGTTCGCGCCGTTCCGTTTCCAGCCGGATTTGACGAGGACCGCGACCGGGCCGATCGTTTCGAGACTGTTCATCAGGGTTTCTTTATTGCTGTTTTTGATCACGAAGAGCGCTAAATTCCGGTCGTCCAGCTCGTCGACCGTGTCGGTAATCAGCAGCCCGCTGAATTCGTCAAAATTGCCCTGCTCGGTGTTGATATCGATAATCGACTGGGCGAAAAGCTGGCCTTCGGTAAAATCCCCGTCCATCCAGAATTCGCTGATCATCCCGATCGAGGCGGCGGTACAGGCGCTCAGCGTCGGATATCCGCGATAGGTCAGGTCGGTCTGGCTGATCAGGCCCAGTTCGTAATTGACGTTCTTGTACGCGTACGCCTGAAACCCCGGCTCGTACGAGAGGTTGATCGGTTTCCCGACAGAAGCGACGTTTTCGGAGGAATCGGCCTCAGTTTCCGTCGTGCTCTCCGCGAAAGATGATCCCGGATGCAGTATGATTAGAACGAACGTGAAAAAGATCGCCGGCAGGGTCCGCCGGAGTATAAAAAGAGGAAGTTTTTTCATAGAAAACTCGTTTGGTTTTGAAATTGCGTCATCTTTTAAACCCGCGTGATCTATATATTATCACATTTCCGGGATTAAGTGAATGCATTGTTGAAAAAATCGAAAGAATTCTGAAAAAAATCCAGAGAAGGTTCAAATGCAGAAGAGAACGGTGAAAAGAGAAGACGATCTGTCGGGTAAAAGGCGAACAGACGGACGGGGGCGCGCCGGGGCGGCGCCTTTTTCGGGCGCCGCTGCTTTCCCGAGGTCGGAGCGGCCGGTTCAGGAGATCCGGAGATCGGAGACGGTGTCGATTCGGGGGTACTGTTCTGACGGCCGCGGGATCGGGCGGGTCGAAGACGGACGGGTCATTTTTGTCCCCGGCGTGATCCTCGGGGAATCCGTTCGCGTTCGTTTCGTGGACCGCGGCGATCGTTTTCTGAACGGCGTTGTCGAAGCGGTCCTCGTGCCTTCTGAAGACCGGATTCCGCTTCGCTATCCCGGGTTGGAGGCTCTCGGTCTGGGCGACTTGCAGTTTCTTCCTCTGGAGCGGCAGCGGTTGGTCAAGACGGAGATCCTGCGCGACCAGCTGGCCCGGATCGGGAAACTGGCGCTGACGGGGAACGAGATTCGCCCGATGATCGCGTCGCCGGCGGAATGGGGCTATCTGGCGGAAGCGGGCGCGGCGCTGGGCGCGGACGGCAGGCTGATCTTCGCTGAAACGCTTGACGGGAAGAGCGGGATCCCGCTTGCAGACCGGGCGATCAACGAGGTCCTCAGTGAAATTCAATTTGAGCCGGATTCAGGGCTGAGCGCGGTAACCGGGCGTGTCGATCAAGATGGCGGGGTTCAGCTGATCCTGACCGGAACGTCGGAGGCGCCGGAAATCGAGCTGGAAACGGATCTCCCGCTCTCGATCGTTTACACGGGCGGAAAGGGCAGTTACGTTCTCAGCGGCGACAGTACGATTGTTCAGGATGTCGGCGGGATTGCGATCGCTGTCGGCGATCGATCGCCCTGTTTCCTGAATCCACGAATTTATGCGTCGGTTTTCGAGGCTTTGGCGCGCGAATGTCCCGGGATGGAGGGGAAGGCTGTCCTGACGATTCAGCCGGGACCCGGTCTCTGGGTAAAGTGGGCCGCGCTTCGCGGGGCGCGCTGTTCCGCGATTCTGGAAAGCGAAGCTGAGGCTGACGAGTTTATTTTGAATCTGGAAGACGCGGCGACGGCGGACCGCGACGTCGAGCTGTATCTCGGATATCCGGATGAGGTTCTGGCGGGACTGCCGTTTGTTCCGGATTGCGCGATTCTCGATCTGACGTCGGGCGGTCTTCACGTCCGAACGGTCGACGCGCTGGCGAGAAGCGGCGTGAAGCGGCTGATGACGGTTGGATCGGAGGCAGGGACGACGGCGCGCGATGTCGGGCGGTTAGCGCGGGCCGGATTCCTGCCGCGGGCGATTCTTCCGTTTGATACCTGCCCGCAGACGGCGTCGTTCGGAGCTGTGGTCCTGATGGAAAGAGGATAGAAAAGTCGTTCTTGCCTGGCTGCGTGTTCTATGAAATCTGATATAATAGAACGTATGAAGCGGGAGCGAAAAATTCTGCATGTTGACCTGGACGCATTCTTTTGCGCAGTGGAAGAGCTGGCGGATCCGAGCCTGAAAGGGAAGCCGTTCGCGGTCGGCGGAAGCGCCGACGGGCGCGGAGTCGTCAGCTCGTGTTCCTATCCTGCGCGGAGGATGGGGGTCCGTTCGGCTATGCCGATGGCGCGGGCGATCCGGCTCTGCCCGGGGCTGATCGTGATTCCGGTCCGGCATGGAGATTACTCGGCGAAATCGCGCGAGGTGATGGCGATTTTGTCGGAGATGACGCCGCTGATGGAGCGGGTTTCGGTTGACGAGGCGTTTCTCGACGTGAGCGATCTTCCGGATCCTTTGGAAACGATCGCGGCGGGGATCCAGCGGCGGATTCGAGAAGAGACGAATCTTCCGTCTTCGTTCGGCGGGGGGACGAATCCGCTGATTGCGAAGATCGCGAACGATATTGGAAAGAAATCGAAGGGCGGTCGGGATTATCCCTGCGCGATTCAATGCGTCCCCGCGGGGCGGGAAAAAGCGTTCCTTGCGCCGATGGAGACGGCGGCGCTCTGGGGGATCGGGGAAAAGATGGCTGCGGCGCTCCGGAATATGGGGATCGTTACGATCGGTCAGCTGGCGGCGACGTCGGAAAGAGCGCTGGTCGAGCGGTTCGGCCGATATGGGGCCGAGCTTTATCGCCATGCGAACGGGATCGATTTCCGGGAAATTCGGACGGAAGCGGAGGACCCGAAGTCGGTTTCGCAGGAAACGACGTTTGAGACAGACGTCAGCGACCGCGCGGTCCTTCTCCGGCGGATTCGCCGGCAGTCGGATCAGGTTGGCTATCGTCTTCGCCGCGGTGGGCTGGCGGGAAATACCGTGAAGATCAAGCTTCGTTGGGCGAATTTCGTGACGATCGTCCGCCAGACGAAGGTTGACCCGCCGATTAATCAGGATTCGGCGATTTACGAAGCGGCCGCAGGACTTTTTTCGGCGGTTTGGGAAACGGCGGGAGACCCGGTTCGCCTGATTGGGGTCGGCGTTTCCGGGTTCGAGCCGCGCTGCGGTCAGCTGACGTTCCTTGATCCGCCGAAGGCGCGGAAGCGGGAAGCGGAGCTGCTCAAGGCGGTCGACGAGATCCGGCTGCGGTATGGGCGGGGATCGCTGCTGCGCGCGTTCGAGCTCGGCGGGGACCGTTGCGTGTCCCCCGACGGCGCCGATGGATAGGCGCCGCAGCGGTGGAAAAGTTGTGTATGAAAAACAGGCGGGTCTTTGCAGAATTCGGAAATTTGGTATAATTCAACGCGTCAGGGAAGGATATCCCTGACCGAGACGCCAACATAGCTCAGCTGGTAGAGCAGACGATTCGTAATCGTCAGGTCAAGAGTTCGAATCTCTTTGTTGGCTCTTTTTTTTTCCCTGTTTCTGGATTCGCGGGTTCCCGAGCGGTCAGAGAAGCGGATGGTGAATTGTCGAGCGTTTTTACCCGCTCGGCGCTTAAAAGAAAAACACCTCCGGGTGGGGGAGGTGTTTTTCCTGCAATGGTTTTGGTTGACCGATTGGGAATATCGGGAACCTGCGAATATCAGTCCTCTTCGAGGAGGGTTTGGGGATCGTCGTTCGCGGCTTCCGAACGGGCGACTTTGGTTTGGACGAGCGGCTTTCTGGCGATCCCGAGCGAATTTGCGTAGCGGTATAAATTGAACTCATCGCCATTAAAAACGTTCATGTCCAGACCGTTGGATTCGACGCCGAAAGTCCGTCCGTCGCCGGTTGTTTTGTATTGCCAGAAACGCCAGCGGGGCCATGATCCGATTTTCGGCGTGCGGGATTTCGTGTAGTACCATGCGATCCAGAGTTCTTTGGTGGAGAGGAACTGGCTGAGCGGGGTGAGCCGCTGGATACCAGACAAGTTCGTATAGAGCATGGGGTAAATTTCCATCTCTTTTTTGAAGGTATTCATGAAGTCATAAACATGCCGGACGCAGGTATCGTGATCCGGGAGGGTCGGATAGCCGTTAACACCGGGACTTTCAAAATCGAAGACAGGGCGGAGTTCGCCCATATCGCCTTTGAGCAGGCTGGCAAAATAACGAGCCTGTTCTTTCGCCGATTTGGAACCGTCGCGCATGTCGAAGAAATGATACGCGCCGCGGAGGATGCCCGATTCGCGGGCGTTCGCCCAGTTCTGTTGGAATTTTTTATCGTGCCAGACGTTCTGGCTGGCTTTGATAAACGTGAACGACGCGCCGGCTTTTTTCATTTTGCGGAAATCGACGTTTCCTTGCCAAAAACTTACGTCTGTACCAAATGCGCGCCGCAATGCCATCTCGCCAATCCTTTCTGTGCCGGTCTTTTTTTTCTTCTCTGTTTATTTTTGCAATTTTTATGCCATTCACTGCATGGCGAAAAAATAAAGAATCATGATTGATTCTTTATTATACACGAACTTTCATTTTTCGTATAGGCCAACTTACACAGATTCTATATTTCGTCGCTTTCTTCGACGGGTCCGTCTTCATCCGAAAAACTCATGAACGGGATCTCGCCGCATTTCGCGAGGTTCCGGATCTCGGTTTCGATCTCGGCGCAGAGCTCCGGGTTCGCTTTCAGGAATTCCTTCGCGTTTTCGCGCCCCTGGCCTAAGCGGAGATCGTTATAGGAGTAGAACGCGCCGCGCTTCGTGATAATTTCCAATTTGGTTCCGAGGTCGATAATGTCGCCGGTTTTAGAAATTCCTTCATTGTACATGATATCAAATTCAGCGGAGGCGAACGGCGGGGCGACTTTATTCTTGATGACGCGGACGCGGACGCGCGACCCGATCATGTCGGTTCCGTTTTTGATGACGTTGACGCGGCGGATATCGAGACGGACGGAGGCATAGAATTTCATCGCCAGTCCGCCGGGGGTCGTTTCCGGGTTCCCGAAGACGACGCCGATTTTCTGCCGGAGCTGGTTCGTGAAGATTACCGACGTTTTGGTCTGGTTGATTGCGCCTGAGAGCTTGCGAAGCGCCTGCGACATGAGCCGCGCCTGAACCCCCATTGAAGAATCGCCCATATTGCCTTCGATTTCGGATCGCGGGACGAGCGCGGCGATCGAGTCGACGATCAGGACGTCGACGGCGCCGGAGCGGACGAGCGTTTCGGTAATTTCAAGGGCCTGTTCGCCGGTATCCGGCTGTGAGACGTAGAGATCGTTGATATTGACGCCGATTTTCTGCGCGTAGATGGGGTCGAGCGCATGTTCCATGTCGACGAAAGCCGCGGTTCCGCCCTGGCGCTGCGCTTCGGCGACGATATGCAGGCAGAGAGTCGTCTTTCCGGAGGATTCGGGCCCGAAAATTTCGGTCATGCGCGCGCGTGGGATGCCGCCGACGCCGAGGGCCAGATCGAGCGAAAGCGATCCGGTTGGAATCGCCTCGATCTGCATGTGTTTCGCTTCGCCGAGGCGCATGATCGCGCCTTCGCCGTACCGTTTGGATATGTCCGTGAGCGCTTTGTCGAGGAGGGTGCGCTTTGCCTCGCTGTCCATGTTTTGCGTGTTGTTGATTGTTTTTTCTGACGTCTTTTTTGCCATTCGTTCGTTCTCCCGGGCGCGCGATTATTCTTCGATGAGCCAATCCGACTTCGCTGTATTGTAGCACGGATGTTCGGACTTTGCAATGGGGGCGCCGTTTTTATGGGACAATGATAACAAGAAAATCAGCTTCTTACGAGGGATCGCCGGATACCTGATTTTCCCGTTTCTGTTTTTCTGAAGCCTATGCGGTTGGCTTTTTTCTCATGCCCAGAAAGGCTTCAGGGAGCATCTGCACCCCGATCGCTAATAGTAAGATTCCGCCTTTAATCGTGTCGTTGATCAGTGGATTCAATCCGAGCGCGGTAATAATTTTATCGATGATGGTGAAGGACATTGCGCCGAAGAGTACGCCGGAGAGCCGTCCTTTTCCGCCTGACATGCTGATTTCACCGATAACTACGCCGGCGATTGCGTATAGTTCATAGTTTTTTCCGGAGGTCGCCGGATCGACCGACCCAACGTTCGCGACGTAGAGGAACGTAGCGAACCCGATCAGGATTCCTCCGATCGCATAAACGACAATTCTTGTTTGCCAGACGTTGATCCCGGACAGGTGCGCAGCTTTTTCGTTGGATCCGATCGCGTAGACTCGCTTTCCGAATTTTGTATTTGTCGTAACGTAAGTCATCAGGATTACGACGATCAGGAAGATGATAACCATGTATGGGATCCGGATCGCAGGCATGGAGGCGTTCCCGATTTTCCACAAGGTTTGCCATTGACTCAGCTTTGCGTTGAGCTGATATATCGTCCACTTATTGGAATTCATGATGGTCTGTGCAATTGATCGGAACATCAGCATTGTCGCAAGCGTGACAATAAACGCCGGCATTTTAAGCCGTCCGATCAGAAAACCGTTGAAGAGGCCCAGCAGTCCTCCAAAAGCGACGCCGAACAGCAAAGACAGGAAAATACTGTTTGTGTTGTTAAAAACCATGACGATGGATCCGCCGATGAAGGCTAACTGCGATCCGACCGATAGGTCGATATCTCCGGTCAGGATGATCAGCCCCATCGCGAGCGCAATGATTCCGATAACTGTACTGTGACGCGGAATGTTCATCAGGCTGACCCAGGTGGTGGCGGAGCCGTTGATCCCTAAAAGGACGATCAGAATGACAAAAAAGATCAAAACGTAATTGTATTTATTCCAAATCCTGCTGAAGTATGTGCTTTTTGCTTTCATCCTTCTACCTTCTCATGTGCAAGGCTTGCGTTGCTTGCGTAGCGTGGAGCATGACGTTTTGTTCCGTGATTTCGGAGCGATTGAGGATCGTCTGGATTGTTCCATGATAAAAAACGATGCATCGATCGGCGACTTTCTGAATTTCCGGGATTTCCAGCGAATTTACGATAATCGTCTTACCGCTTCTGGACAATTCAAGGATCAATTTATAAATTTCCGCTTTTGCGCCGACGTCGATTCCCTGCGTTGGATTATCGAGCAGTAATATTTCCGCATTGGTATTCAGCCATCGTGCAAGAATGACTTTTTGTTGGTTGCCGCCGCTCAGGCTGGTGATAAGCTCTGTGCAGCGGTTCGCTTTGATATTGAGCATGCGCTGATAAGCTTCAAATTTAGCGGTTTCATTTTTCTCGGAGATGATCTGATTTCGGTTATTTAACGTGTGCTCGGCGAGATAGGTATTCTCGAGCAGGTTCATATCGGGGATCACCGAGTTTTCTTTCCGGTTCGCGGGCAGCATTCCGATGCGGTGACGCATTGCGTGATGGATCGAGCTGCTGTTTATTTCTTCTCCGAAAATGCGGAGCCTTCCGCCCGCTGCGGGCTTGACGCCGAAGATCGTTTGGAGAATATCGCTGGCGCCCGATCCCTGGAGTCCGGTAAAGCCTATGACTTCGCCTCGTCTGACGCTCAGGCTGATGTCGTGGAAGCCGCTGCCCGAGTAGTTTTCCAGCTCGAGGATGGGTTCTCCTAAACTCCTTTCCTTGTAAATTTCGTTGCTGGAATAACTTTCCCCGACCATGAGCCGTGTAATTTCTTCCGGATTGGTATCGGCGAGTTTTCCGCTTTTAATGAAAAAAGAATTGCGAAGAACGGTATAACTTTGAGCAATTCGGAAAACCTCGGGCATCTTATGTGAGATAAAAATAAAGGTTTTTCCTTTTTTTCTTAGGTGTTCGATAATTTCAAAAAGGTGGTCGATCTCATCGTTGTTGAGCGCGGTTGTCGGCTCGTCGAGGATCAGCAGCTTCGCATCGGCGAAAAGCGACTTGGCGATTTCGAGGAGTTGTTTCTCGCTCGTGTCAAGGTCCGAAACGAGCGCGGAAGGATCGATATTGACGCCTAAGCTGCTGAAAAGCCCTTCGGTTTTTCTGATCATTTCTTTTTTTCGGATTGAACCGAGGAAATTAACCAGCTCTTTATTCAAGAACAGGTTTTCATAGACCGTCAGGTTATTGATAACGTTTAATTCCTGATGGACAAAGGCGATTCCAGCTTTTTCGGCAGATTTGATCGATTGGTGATGAAGTTCCTGACCGTCGAACTCAATCGTCCCTCCGTCGCGGACGTAAACGCCTCCCAGTATATTCATCAGGGTTGATTTTCCAGCGCCGTTTTCTCCCAGGAGCGCATGGACTTCGCCCTTTTCAACGTTCAATTCAACGTTACTCAGTACCGTTACGCCGAAGAACGATTTTGATATGTTGCTCATCTTGAGAAGAGACATGCCTGACCCGGTCCTTTGCGTTTGTAAGAATCTCGCAGCAGGCTGCATCTATGCTGCGAGATTCTGTTGAAGGCAGGTTATTCGTTACGGAAGTTTGAAATCAGAAGCCCTGGAATTCGTTGACATTCGAAGCGTCGACGACATGGACCGGGATGACATGTTCGGATTCGAAAGTTGTCCCGTTTAAGGCATCGACCATGTCCTGGATCGCGGTTTTTATCATCGCCGGATCGTAGGTGACCGTGAAGAGATCGAAATTCGAAACGATCCCGGGGAACGCTGGATTATCGTGTTCTCCTTTGAGAACGAGATACATTTCATTTAGCCCTGAGGATGAGGCAAAGCTGATAATAGCGTCGTAAAAAGCTTCCTTTTTCGCTTCCTCGATTTCAGTTCCGCTCAACGCTTCGAGAATCCCCATCCCAAGTTCGTCGTCATGCGTGAAGATAAACTTATATTTGGCTAATTCTTCGGTTGTTTTACTGTTGATCCAGTCAATAAAGATCTGTTTGCCAGTGGATCGGCTCCATCCGGTCGAGTCGGAGAATTCGATTGTCGCGATTTGTTCTTCGGTCCAGCCAGCCTCTTTTAATCCTGCGATAAATCCATCGTTCCGCATGCCGGGGACGGATGAGGTATCGCCGATCATGACGTAAATTTGATCCTCGGGTTTTAACCCTTTTTCGACAAAACGTTTGGCGGACTCGTTCCCGATTCCAAAGTTGTCCCCTTTTACGTTTGTAACAACTTTAGACTGAACGATGTCCGAATCGATGATCCGGTCGAACATGATAAACGGAATATCCTGCATGGCGACATTGACAAGCGATGATTCCATTGTATTGTCGTATGGAAGAATAACGATACCGTCGGGAACCGAACGCGCGGCGAGCAGGTCGTCGATTTGTTCCTGCTGGTTTTTAGGGTCGGTTGAAGCCAGGACGGTGACATTGTAACCCTCCGCGTTGAGTTCTTCCGCTTTTTCGTTCGCATAATTTAGGACGGCGCCGGTCCAGCCATGATCGGCGCTGGGAACCAATACAACAATAGATTCGCCTTTCGCGAAAACCGAGCCGAACGCGCTGAGGATCAGCGCAAAAATGACAAGAATCAGGGACAGCTTTTTCATTTTTTCTCCTTTTATAGTTCAATCCATTTTGAATCGCAGGCTGCGCTCTCGATAACGGCATGGATAAATTTCACGCCGTTCAGGCCGTCCTCAGCCTTTTGAAAATCGAGTTCCGTCCCGGTCGGTTTTTCCCCGCGTTTCAGGCTGAGAACCGTGCTGATAATATTTCGATAATTATTGGCGAAGGCGATATAATAGCCTTCCGGATGGCCGGCGGGAATACGTCCGGTCGCCGCCGCTTTTTCGCCGATATAGCCGCTGCTTCGCGAGAGGATTCTCGAGGCTTCGTTCCGAGGCGTAAATTTCAGCAAATCGGGCGTTTCTTCTTCCCATTCAAGGCTGCCTTCGGTTCCGAAAATCCGGACGGCTAATCCGTTCTTATGTCCTGACGCTACCTGGGAGCACCAGTACCCGCCGTTGGTCCCGTTTTCATATTCGACCAGAATATTCGCGTTCAGGTCTGATTCTTTCCCGAAGCGATTCAGGGTTGCGAGCAGCCGTTTGATTTTGAGTCCTGTCAGGTAATGGATCATGTTTTCCATATGCGAACCGATATCGCCGGTGCAGTTGGAAATTCCGGCGATTGCCGGGTTCATTCGCCACGTCGAGAACTTATTCCCGCCGGCTTTACCTTTTTCCGCGACCTCGTCCAGGAGCCAGTCCTGCGCGTATTCGGCGTTGACGTTCAGGATTTCGCCGATTTTCCCGTTCGCGATCATCTCGCGCGCCACTTTAACCATGGTGTAACCCGTGTAGGTATAGGTGACGCCGAAAATCAGGTTCTTTTCTTTCGCCGTTTTAACCAGGTCTTCCGCTTCTTCAACCGTGAAACAGAGCGGCTTTTCACAGACGACGTGGAACCCCGCGTCAAGAAAGGCTTTTGAGATAGCGTAATGCGTATAGTTGGGTGTTGTAACGATGACGAAGTCGATTTTATCGCTGCGCGCTGCCTCTTCTTTGGCCATCGTTTCGAAATCCGGATAGACGCGGTTCGGGTCGAGCCGCCAGGTTTCGCCAGTTTCGCGATTTGCTTCCGGATTTGTCGAAAAGCATCCGGCGGCCAGCACAGCGCGCCCATCCAGGCTGATCGCTTTGCGATGAACGTCGCCGATAAAGGCGCGGTTATGCCCTCCGACCATGCCGTACGTTAATCTTTCGTTCTTCATCCTTTTCCCTCCGGCCTAATTCGCGATCGCGTCGTCAAATTTGACGGCTGATTTACTGAAATTGAGCTTTTTGACGAATGCCGCCGCTTCGGCGGCGCCGAAGATCCGGTCCATTCCGCTGTCTTCCCATTCAACGGAGAGCGGTCCGTCATAGCCGAATTCGTTCAAAACGCGGATAATTTCTTCAAAGTTGACGTTCCCATGTCCAAGCGAGCGGAAGTTCCAGCCGCGGCGGGAATCGCCGAAGTCGATATGCGAGCCGAGGAGCCCGGACCTGCCGTCGAGCGTTACGGCGACGTCTTTCATATGCACATGATAGACGCGGTCGATAAAATCGCGCAGGAACAGATGCGGCTGGATTCCCTGCCAGAGTAAATGACTTGGATCAAAATTCAGCCCGAATTCAGGGTAATCCCTGAACTTGTCTAAGAGCTTTTGCGTCGAATAATAGTCGAACGCGATTTCGCCGGGATGAACTTCAAGGGCAAATTTAACGTCATATTTTCGAAATTCTTCCAGAATTGGGACCCATAACCTGACGATCTCGTCAAAACCGGCTTCGATCATGGCTTCGGTCGTTTGAGGGAACGAGTAAAAGAATTTCCAGATCGGCGAGCCGGTAAACCCTGTAATAATATGAACGCCTAATTTACTGGCGATTTCAGCGGCTTTTTTCATGGATTCGATCCCCCATTCGCGGATCGCTTCGGGTTTCCCAGCGAGCGACTGGGGCGCGAAGTTATCCAGCCGGGGATCGGGGGCGTCGCCGACGCATTGTCCGATAATATGCGTCGCGAGCGCTTTGCATTTCAGGTTGTTTTTTTTCAGCGTGTCGCGGATAAATTGAATGTAGTTCTGATCTGCGCAGGCTTTTTCGATATCGAAGCTGTTGCCCCAGGTCGCGATTTCGATTCCGTCGTAGCCCATCGACGCCGCGGTTTTGCAGAGTTCTTCGAACGATAAATCGGCCCATTGGGCTGTACAAAGCGTAACAATTCTTTCTCCCATAAAATAACTCCTTTTTTATTTTCGGGTGATTGTTGATGATATATGAATTACTATTTGAGAATAGCGTATCTGGATCGTCTTACGTTGGCAGAGTGCCTCCTTTGACCAATGCTTATTAAAATTTTGGATAATGAAAATTCTTCTTTCGCTGGATGAAAACGTTTTCTATTCTTCTTGTATTACCGGGCTCCTTTTATTTTTTCCTCACCTTCTTCCTTAAGTAATATTTAAATATGAAGCCTGTTCCTTTTCCGTTTCAATTTTACCATGGGAATTTCAGACCAGACCTGAGGGTCGGTCGTAATTTCCGTCAGGCCCGATCGAGATACATGCTGCGGATTAGAGGGATTCGGAAGTTTAATCGCTGCGCTGGTTTGGTTGGCGCTCCGCTTTAACCGGAGTCAGCGCGAAGGCGATCGTCTCATTCGTCGGCGCGATACCCTTGCCGCGTTCTTCCAGCTTTTCCCGTCCGATCGAGAGCATCAGTTTGATCCGGTTTTCCTGGTTGACCTGCGTCGCGCCGGGATCATAGTCGACGGCGACGATATTCGCTTCGGGATGATTTTCCCGGATCGCGCGGATCATTCCTTTCCCGACGATATGATTCGGGAGGCAGCCGAACGGCTGGGCGCAGACGATATTTTCGTATCCCGATTCGATCAGTTCGAGCATCTCGGCAGTCAGCAGCCATCCCTCGCCCATTTTACAGCCATGCCCGATATAGGGCGCGACGATTTCCTTCAGATGCGCATAGCTCGCCGGGGCGATATAGCGTTCAGAGGTTCGCAGCACGCTGAGCAGGTCTTCTTCAAACTGCTGCAGGTAGTTGAACATGACTTTGACGCCGATTTTTTTCAGCCCGCTTCCGCCGTAAAGCTCAATATCCTCCAGCCGGTTGTCAACCTTGAAAAGCATGAACGCGAGGACGCCCGGAACGTTCACTTCGCAGCCCTGGTCAAACAGGAATTTTTCCAGGTTATTATTCGCGAGCGGGGAATACTTGACGTAGATTTCGCCGACGATCCCGACTCGGACTTTTTTTCGATCGGCGATTTGAATCTTTTCGAACGATCTGAGAATTTGCGTCAGGAGCGAGCGGATCGATTTCCGGTCGACGGCGCCTCCCTTTTCGAACAGCCCGCAGATCGTTTTCACCCAGGACGCGACGAGGTTTTCCGACTCGCCATAGTTGATTTCATACGGCTTGGTCTGATTATTCAGGAGCGTCAGGCAGTCGCCGAAAATCAGCGCCGCGAACGCCTGACGGAGCATCGGGAGCGTAAAGCTGAACCCCGGGTTTTTTTCCATTCCGGACAGGTTGACCGAGATGACCGGGATATGGCCCATCCCGGCGTTGACGAGCGCCTTTCGCAGCAGGTGAATATAATTCGACGCGCGGCAGCCGCCGCCGGTCTGCGACATGGCGAGGGCGACTTTATTCAGGTCATATTTTCCCGATTTAAGCGCGCTGATCATCTGCCCGATCGTCAGCAGCGCGGGGTAGCAGGTGTCGTTATGGACATACTTGATCCCCTGGCTGCGGACGTCCTGGTCCGAGTTGGTCAACAGCTCGACGCGATAGCCGTTCCGGCGCAGTACGTAAACCAGGAACCGGAAATGAATATCGAGCATATTGGGAATCAGGATCGTATAATCCTTTTTCATTTCCTTGGTAAATTCAATCCGCTGGATCGGTTCAGCCATGAAGCACTCCGGTTTTCTGCCGTGCGGCGGCGAATAAGGAACGGATACGGATTTTTACCGCTCCGAGGTTGGTAATTTCGTCGATTTTGATTTGCGTATAGATTTTATCCCTTGCTTCGAGGATCGACCGCGTTTCGTCGGTCGTGATCGCGTCGACGCCGCAGCCGAACGAAACGAGCTGGATCAGGTTCAGGTTCGGGTCGTCCGCGTCGGCGACGAATTTCGCCGCGCCGTAGATCCGGGCGTGATAGGTCCACTGGTTCAGGACGCGGGTCGGGAATTTTTCGTAATGCCGAAGGAGCGAATCGTCGGAGAGGACGACGGCGCCGGTATCGGCGATAAAGCGGTCGATTCCATGGTTGATCTCGTTGTCGAGGTGATACGGCCGGCCGCTCAGGACGATCGCCTGAAGATTTTTTTCGCGGGCGAGAGCTAAGAACTCGTCGCCTTTATCCATGATCGCGGTCAGGTAACGGCGCTCTTCCGCGTAGGCTTCCTTCGCCGCGCGCTCGACGTCCCTGAGCGGGACAGGGCCGAATTCGCGTTCCAGGATGGCCCGGATTTTTTTCGGGAAGTCTTTCGGCCGGTGGATCCCGACGTAATCCTTGATAAAACGGGTTTCCCGGAGGCGTTTCATATTGCTGTTGACGACTTCGGGATAATACGCGACGACGGGGCAGTTGTAATGATTATCGCTGATTCCTTCGTCGAAGTTATAGCTCATGCAGGGGTAAAAGATCGCGTCGACCTTCCGGTCAAGAAGCTCTTCGATATGCCCATGCGCGATTTTCGCCGGGTAGCAGGCGGTATCCGACGGGATCGAATGCTGTCCCTTGAGATAGATATTGCGGTTCGAGGGCGGCGAGACGACGACGCCGAAGCCGAGCGACGTGAAAAACGTATGCCAGAACGGCAGGAGCTCATAAAAATTCAGGACGAGCGGGAGCCCGATCATTTCGCGCCGCAGTCCCGTTTCGTCGCGATATTCGCGCAAGAGCGTTTTCTTATACTCGAACAGGTTGTATTTCGGCCTGGCGGAGGCGACCGTAATCGGCCGGTCGCATTGGTTCCCGCCGATAAAGCGCCGGTTGCCGTCGAACGTGTTGATCGTCAGTCGGCAATGATTGGTGCATTTATTGCAGACGGAGGTGCGGACGGTATGCGTGAAATTCGCGAGTCCGTCGCGGTCTATCAGCCTCGAACGCGTCTGGCCTTCGTCCTCGGCGAGCCGCTTCGCGTAGAGCGCGGCGCCGAACGCGCCCATCAATCCGGAGATTCCCGGACGAATGACTTCGCGTCCGATTTCCTGCTCAAAGGCGCGGAGGACGGCGTCGTTCAGGAACGTCCCGCCCTGGACGACGATATGATCGCCGAGCGATTCGGTATCGCGGACGCGGATAACTTTATACAGCGCGTTTTTGACGACGCTGATCGAGAGCCCGGCGGAGATATTTTCGATGGTCGCGCCGTCCTTCTGCGCCTGTTTCACGGATGAATTCATGAACACCGTGCAGCGCGAGCCGAGGTCGACCGGCTGGTCCGCGGTTAATCCCAGCCTGGCGAATTCGTCGATCGATTTCCCGAGCGCGCCCGCGAACGTCTGCAGGAACGATCCGCAGCCGGAGGAACAGGCTTCGTTCAGGAAGATATTATCGATCGCGCCGCCGCGAATCTTGAAGCATTTAATGTCCTGTCCGCCGATATCGATAATGAAATCGACGTCAGGGTCGAATTTTTTTGCCGCGTTAAAATGCGCTACGGTTTCGACGACGCCATGATCGGCGTGGAAAGCGTTCTTGATAATTTCTTCTCCGTAGCCGGTCGTCGCCGACGAGACGAGATGAATCTCCGGAAATTTTTCGTAGACTTCTTCGAGGAACGCTTTGACGAGCGGGACCGGGTTGCCGCTGTTCGAGAGGTATTTCGCGAACGCGATTTCCTCGTCTTCGTTCAGCACGACGGCTTTCAGCGTCGTCGAACCGGCGTCGATCCCGATATAAGCGCGCCGGCTTCCGGTCAGCGGGCAATCGGTCCGTTCGGAGCGGCTGTGATGCCGTGCGTAAAAATCGCGGTAGGCCTCCTCGTTTTCGAAAAGCGGCGGGAGGCTGTTGTAATCCCGGTTTTTCCCTGACATCTCGATTTTCCGGATCGTGTCTTCGAGGACGACGGCGTCGCCGCCGTTTTCGAGCGCGGCGCCGAGGGCGACGTAGTAGAGCGAATTTTCCGGGCTGGTTCCCTCGGTTTTCAGCGCGTCGTCGAACGCGCTCCTGAGTTCGGAGAGAAACGTCAGCGGTCCGCCCAGATAAAGGATATTGCCTTCGAATTCGCGTCCCTGCGCGAGGCCGGCGATCGTTTGGTTAACGACGGCGGAGAAAATCGAAGCGCAGATATCTTCTTTACTCGCGCCCTGATTCAAGAGCGGCTGAATATCCGATTTGGCGAAAACGCCGCAGCGGGAAGCGATCGCGTAGGTTTTCTGACGCGCCCTGGCGGCCTCGTTCATCTCGCCAGGGGTCATCGCGAGCAGCGTCCCCATCTGGTCGATGAACGCGCCGGTCCCCCCCGCGCAGCTTCCATTCATCCGCACTTCCATTAAGCCTTTCAGAAAGAGGATTTTCGCGTCTTCACCGCCAAGTTCGATAACGATATCGGCTTCGGGGTTGAAGGCGCGGACGGCCGCTTTTGTCGCGAAAACCTCCTGGACGAACGGGATCCTGACCTGTTCGGCGAAGCCCATGCCCGCCGAGCCTGAGACGCTTAGCTGCGCGAAGGATTCTTTCGGGAAGGCGTGCGCGATATCTTTGAGCATGAAGATAACTTTTTCCGCGATCTGGGAAAAATGACGCTCATACTTTTTGTAAACAATTTGACCCTGATGATTGAGGACGACGCTTTTCAGCGTTGTTGATCCGACGTCTAATCCGATTTTCAGCAAAAAACGCAACTCCTTCTGGATCTGGCGGACGGGTTGGGCTTCTCCGGATTCGTCCGCATTCTCGCGGCTGCGTCCGGCGTAAACAACCTTGAAGGTACTTCATCTCTGAAAATAATACTCGTATTCACGGCGAAAAACGGCTGGTCATGACATTCAAATAATGAAAAAAAGGCGGAAGAGCTGCGAAATCCTTGTTGTTCGTTCCGCCCGTACGGCGGTTCAGGAGATCCCGATTCGAAAATCCATTTGTGAAGAAAAACAGTATCGATTGATAGGATGTCTTTATTCACATGAAAATTTCGAAGTTCCGAATTTTGGGATACCCTCCGTTTCGTCAATTTTCAGAATGGTATTTGCGTTGTCGACTGGTTCTTATCCTGACTACGGAAATTTGGAACACAAACTCAGGATAAACGTCATATCTTCAAGCGCTCTGGCAATGATAAAATGTAAACATGGACAGTTGTTGAAAGATTTGTCAAAACGCTTCCTGATAGGGGCGGATTTGGAAAAGGAGTATGCGAATGAAAAGGAATCCGGCGCTTTCGATCGTTATATTTACCGTGGCGGCGGTTTTTTTTTACGCCGCCGTTGCGTTTGCGCAGTCGGAAGCGGATCTCATCGCGACGGGCCTTCAGCAGACGCTCGATGCGCTGATCACGTCGACGCCGGCGGTATCGGTTAAAGAGATTAAGATCGCGATTATCGTCAACGAAACGCTCGATACGTTCCGGACGGGGACGCCGACGCCGCTCCCGAAACCGGGGAATATCGAAACAGCGGTCTACGCTACGCTGGCGGCGCTGGAGCCGACGGCGTCGCTTTCGGCGGAGGACGTCGAAATCGCGGCGGCGGTCAGCGGCACGGTTCAGGCGCTGCTCCCGACCGCCATGGCGTCCGCGTCGTTGATGCGGACGATCGATGCGTATCGCGCGAAGATAACCGCGATCGCGTCGACGCCGGCGCCTCCGCCCGCACCCCCGGCCGTTCCGACGGCGCTTCCGCCCGCGGCATCGGCCGTCCCAACGGCGCGGGAAATCCCGGACCCGGTCGGCTGCGAAGACGCGAAGCTTGTCAGCCATGTTTCGATCCCGGACGGGACGACGCTTCTTCCCGCCCAGCCGTTTAAGAAGACCTGGCGGATTCAGAATTCGGGCAGCTGCGCCTCTCCCTGGACGCCGTCGTATCAGCTCGTTTATTCTCGCGGCGAACGCATGAACGGTCTTTGGGGCGTCCATCTTACCAAGAACGTCGGCCGCGGCGAAACGGTCGATATATCGGTCGATCTGACCGCGCCTTCGGCTCCGGGCGAATACAGCGGAATTTGGATGATGGCCGACGGGGAGGGCAACGTTTTCGGCCGTCAGTTTCAGGTCCGGATCGCCGTCGTCGACAAAGGGCTGTTCGCCTGCGCGTTGGTCGGGACGCGGCCGGACGGGCCCGGCGTCGTCGTGACGCTCAGGAATACCGGGACGGAAAACTGGTCCGAGAACGACGTCGATCTCGTTTATTCTTCCGGCGAAGCGCCGACCGCCGAGACGCGGCTCGACCTTCCCGGGAACGTCCCGCCCGGCGGGACGATAACGTTCCCAAAAATTGATTTCAATTCAGGCCGGACGCCGGGAAATTCGGTTTGGACGCTGTATAACAACGCCGAAGCGATCTGTTCGTTTGGGATCTGATCCGCCGCGGGTAAAAATATGAGGTCCATTTTTAATAGAAAGGAAAAACAGAAGGAAAAATGCGATGAGAAAAAACATATTTCGGGCCGCTTTTGCGGTTCTGAGACGGGGGTATCGGAGCGAGGCTCGTACCTCATTAAGTTTGGAAAAGATTAAAAAGGAGTCCGACATGAAGAAAAAAATATTCTTTTTCATTGGAATACTGATTATCGGATTGATAACGTTTGGGCCGGCGAGCCGGGCGTTCGCGCAGGATTTAATCGCGACCATGGTCAGACAGACGGTCGACGCGATGATTACGCCGACGCCGACGGTCTCGATCAAAGATATTAAAATCGGCGTTTTCGTCAACCAGACGGTCGAAGCGTATTATACCGGGACGCCGACGGCGACGCCGTTCCCGAAGCCGGGGAACGTCGAGACGGCGGTTTACGGGACGCTGGAGGCGATGAAGCCGACGGAGACATATACGGAAGAAGAGCGGGAGATCGTAACCGCAGTCCAGGGCACGGTTCAGGTGCTCCTCCCGACCGGGACGATCGTCCCGACCGCCGACGCGGCCGCGCCGCTGCGGTTGACGCTCGCGGCGTACGAAGCTGCGGCGCGGGGAACGGCGTTCGCGAACGAGGCGGAACCGCTCCTGCGGACGATCGAGGCTTATCGAGCGGAAATGACCGCGACGGCGTCGGCGCTGAACGATCCGGCGGCGATTGCGCAGACGATGATGAGCCGGACTGTATCGGCGCTTCAGGCGACGGTTTCCGCGCCGCGGCCGACGGTATACCCGACCCAGCCGCCGCCACCGCCGGCCTATTATTATCCGGCGACTGTTACGGTGATTGCCCCTCCGCCGCCGAGCGTACCCTGCAACCAGTTCAGCTTTGTTCGGGATCTCAGTATTCCCGACGGATCGTACATGAAACCCAACGAGCGCTTTACGAAAATCTGGCAGGTTCAGAACACCGGAAGTTGTACCTGGAATCCGGGGTACTATCTCGCCTTATTCAAGGGGACGCAAATGGGCGCGGATCGGGTCAACGTCGACCGTTCGGTTCCGCCGGGCGGCGTTATCGACCTTTCGATCAAGCTGACCGCGCCGCCAAGCGAGGGTAGTTACCGCGGTCATTTCACGATGTATACGCCGACCGGGATCCGTTTCATGACGTCGAGCGGGTCGCAGGACGGGATCTGGGTCGATATCCGGGTCCAGGGTTCTGGCCCCGCTCCCAGCCCGACGCCCGCTGTCCCGGCGTCGCCCACACCTCCGCCGGCGCCGGAAACCTGGAGCGTCAATATCTATCATGACCTGAACGGCGGGCACTGGGGCGCGGTTAATATCGATCCGCATACGATCACGGCGCCGATCAACCAGAGCATGCCCGCGGACGGATTAGAGCAGGAGCGGAACATCGAGCCGCTAAAGGAGAACGCCACGTTCAAAGGCTGGAGCGTCCGTTTCACCAACGCGGAGAATGGCGATGTGGTTCATGACGGCGGCGAAGAGATCTGGGATTTGGATCATCCTTTCGATTACTACCCCGGCAATCCGCGGGAGATGGACTGCCTGATGACCGCCCGCTGGGAAGCGGCGGCGCCGGAAATCTGGACCGTCCATATCCGTCATGACCTGAACGGCGGAGACTGGGACTTGGACTGGATCGATCCGCATACGATCACGGCGCCGATCAACCAGAACATGCCCGCGGACGGATTAGAGGAGGAGCGGAACATCGAGCCGCTAAAGGAGAACGCCACGTTCAAAGGCTGGAGCGTCCGTTTCACCAACGCGGAGAATGGCGATGTGGTTCATGACGGCGGCGAAGAGATCTGGGATTTGGATCATCCTTTCGATTACTACCCCGGCAATCCGCGGGAGATGGACTGCCTGATGACCGCCCGCTGGGAAGCGGCGGCGCCGGAAATCTGGACCGTCCATATCCGTCATGACCTGAACGGCGGACACTGGGGCGCGATTAATATCGATCCGCATACGATTACAGCGCCGATCAACCAGAACATGCCCGCGGACGGATTGGAGCAGGAGCGGAACATCGAGCCGCTAAAGGAGAACGCCACGTTCAAAGGCTGGAGCGTCCGTTTCACCAACGCGGAGAATGGCGATGTGGTTCATGACGGCGGCGAAGAGATCTGGGATTTGGATCATCCTTTCGATTACTACCCCGGCAATCCGCGGGAGATGGACTGCCTGATGACCGCCCGCTGGGAAGCGGCGGCGCCGGAAACCTGGAGCGTCAATATCTATCATGACCTGAACGGCGGGTACTGGGAGGGGGGAGGAATTCCCAACCGTACAATAACTGCGGGGATCGGTCAGAACATGCCGCACGGTGCGTTGGAGCCTGAGCGAATAACAAAGCCCAAGAGATTCCCTGCTTCTTTCCGTGGCTGGACCGTTCGTTTCTCCGACGCTGAGACTGGCGATGTGATTTATGCCGGCGGCGAGGTCTGGGATTTGAATCAGCCTTTCGGTTACTATCCCAACAATCCGTTGGAGATGGATTGCCTGATGACCGCTCAATGGAGTTGGTAAACCGATCTCGGATCTCAGAGCAGATAGAAAGGATAAAGGAGACGGTCTGCCCGCATGAATCTTCATGCGGGCAGATAGGTATGATTCAGAAATTGATTCACGGAATCGAACGGAGGGAAGAGGTGGAAAATGAAAACGAAACGTTTTGGATGGGGGATCGGATTGGCGGCGATCGTCCTCATTGTCGTCGGATTGGTTTTCAGCGGTGCGTCTGCGGCGCAGTGGATACCGGATTCCAGCGAAGACGGGACCTGGCGGGTGTACGTCAGCCATGATCTGAACGGCGGGCACTGGGGCGCGGTTTCGATCGATTCGCATGTGTTAACGGCCCCCGTTGGTCAGAGCATGCCGCCGGGCGGGCTGGATCAGGAGAAGAGTATTGAACCGATAAAAGTGAACGCCTCGTTCCGCGGCTGGAGCGTCCGCTTCACCGATTCGTCCAACGGCAACGTGATCTACGACAGCGGCAACGAGGTCTGGGACCTGTATCATCCGTTTGATTACTATCCAAACAACCCGCGGGCAATGGACTGTGTAATGACCGCTCGATGGGCAGAGGGCGCGTCGTCTATGGGACCCGAGACGGGTACATGGACGATCCATGTCAATCATGATTTAAAAGGCGGGTCATTATATAACGGTACACTGCCCTGGCCGCATACCGTCATCACGCCCGTTGGTCAAAATGTGGATATGTTCGTGGCTTTCGAATTCGAGATGGAACATACGCCAGAGAAAGCAGGCAGTACGTTCGGGGGATGGAGCGTCATTTTCACCGACACGGCCACCGGCGATATTGTTTTCGACGGAAGAGATTCTATCTGGAGCCTGTCGGAACCTTTCGCTTACTATCCGGGCAACCCGCGGGAAATGGATCTCCTGATGATCGCCAACTGGAAATCGCCGGTGCCCGAGATTGTCGGAGGGAGCAACCTGTGGAAGGTCCATAACATTTTTGAGATTGACGCAGACGCGCAATGGGGAACTTATATCCCTGATTTTACGATAGCCGCTAAAATCGGCGACAACATGTCTTGGGGCAGCCTGGATCGAGCGAAGAACCCGAACGTCTTCAAACCCGGCTACAGGTTTAAAGGCTGGAGCGTCCGGTTCACCGACGCGGCTACCGGCAGCGTGATCTACGACAGCGGCGATGAGATCTGGGACCTGGATCATCCGTTCGATTACTATCCTGGCAACCCGGTGGAGATGAATTGCCGGTTTCTCGCCAGATGGGAAGAGGACCCGAATGCGAGGGCAGAGATCGATTTCTGGCGCATCGATATCATTTATGATCTGAACGGCGGGCACTGGGGGTCGGAGTTTGAGGGTTTGAAACAACTGATGGCTCCCGAATGGCAAAGCATACCCCTGGATGCCTTAAAGCGTATCGAACCGACAAGGGAAGGCTACAGATTCTCAGGCTGGAGCGTCCGCTTCTCCAATCCGGTCAACGGCTATGTGATCTATGACAGCGGTCAGGAGGTCTGGAACCTGGACGTTCCCTTTAATTATTATCCTGACAACCCGCCGGAAATGGACTGCCGGTTTCTTGCCAGATGGGTCGTGGACGCGCTGCCTCCGGACCCCGACGCGGAGAGTTGGAGCGTCATCGTCAGCCATGACCTGAACGGCGGGCATTGGGGCGCGGTTTCGATCGATCCGCATGTGTTAATGGCCCCCGTTGGTCAGAGCATGCCGTCGGACGGGCTGGATCCGGAGAAGAGTATCGAACCGGTAAACGAAGGCGCCTCGTTCAGGGGCTGGAGCGTCCGTTTCACTGATCCGGCTAACGGCAGCGTGATCTATGACAGCGGCGACGAGATCTGGGACCTGTATCATCCGTTCGATTACTATCCTGGCAACCCGCGGAATATGCATTGTGTCATGACCGCTCGATGGGGGGAGGCGTCGTTTCCGCAGCCCGGCCCGGAGGATACCTGGCGCGTCGTTATCAGCTATGACCTGAACGGCGGGAAATGGCCGCCGGAAGGGGCTCTTTCCCCGCGTACAATAACAGGCGTCGCCGGTCGAAGCATGCCGGACGGTGCGTTGGATCCGGAGAGGAAAATCAAGCCGAAGCATCCCTATCTAAAGCTGGCCCGGTTCAAGGGCTGGAGCGTCCGTTTCACCGATCCGGCTAACGGCAGCGTGATCTATGACAGCGGCGACGAGGTCTGGGACCTGGATCATCCATTCGATTACTATTCTGAAAACCCGAAGGAAATGGACTGCCTGATGATCGCTCGATGGAAAGAGCCGCGGGACGGGGAATGGGGCGTCTATATCGATGTTGATCTGAACGGAGGGTTTAGCGACGCCCAGATTTTTCCGGTGTTGGTAACGGCGCCTATCGGCGAAAGCATACCGACGGAAGAAATAAAGAAAGCGGCTGACTGGGCTCCTCGCTATGACGGGCTTTGGTTCAAGGGCTGGAGCGTCCGTTTCACCGATCCGGTCACCGGCAACGTGATCTATGACAGCGGCAAACATATCTGGGATTTAAACGAGCCTTTCCGTTACTATCCTGAAAACCCACGGGTGATGGAGTGCCTGATGACCGCTCGATGGTCATTGCTTCCCGTGGGGAAGTAAACCGATCCCGGTTCTGGTAACGGGCGGATGGATATGATTCGGAATATGATTTAGAAATCGATTCACGGAATCGAACAGAGAGAAGAGGTGGAAAAATGAAAACGAAACGTTTTGGATGGATGATCGGATTGGCGGCGGTCGTACTCGCCGTTGCCGGATCAGTTTTCAGCGGCGCGTCTGCGGCGCAGTGGATACCGGATTCCAGCGAAGACGGGACCTGGTGGGTGTACGTCAGTCACGACCTGAACGGCGGGCACTGGGACGCGGTTTCGATCGATCCGCATGTGTTAACGGCCCTCAGAGGGCAAAACATGCCGGCGGACGGGCTGGATCAGGAGAAGCGTATCGAACCGATAAAAGAGAACGCCTCGTTCCGAGGCTGGAGCGTCCGTTTCACCAACCCGGAGACTGGCGATGTGCTTTATGACAGCGGCGACGAGGTCTGGAATTTGGATCATCCTTTCGATTATTATCCTGGCAACCCGTTGGAGATGGACTGCCTGATGACCGCTCGATGGGTCGTGGACATGCCCCTTCCGAATCCCGTTGGAAGGGCCGTGGACATGCTGCCTCCGATTCCCGCCCGACGGGGTGTGGACATGCCGTCTCCGAATCCTGTCGGAAGGGACGGGGACATGCTGCTTTCGGATTCTGACGATTGCACGCGGTTTACAATGGTTGAGCATGTGACGGTCCCGCCCGGAACGATCATGAAACCGAACCAGAATTTTCGGAAAATCTGGCGGGTACGGAATGACAGCACCTGCACATGGACGCCGGAATTTTACTGGGAATTTGACGGCGGATATGATTCGGACGCCCCCTGGAAGACATATATACCGCATGATGTCGATCCGGGCGAGACGGTCGATATTGCCATGGAAATGAACGCGCTCTATTATGAAGGCGAATTCTGGGGGAATTGGATTTTGGCTTATCCCGGGCTTTATTGGGAGTTTACACCTGTGAATGAACGGAAATATATTTCGTACAACTATATTGTCGAAGGAGTTCAGGATCAGCCCCCCGCTGTGACGCCTATGCCGGATTCCGACGAATGCACGCGGTTTACAATGGTTGAGCATGTGACGGTTCCGCCCGGAACGATCATGAAACCGAACCAGAATTTTCGGAAGATCTGGCGGGTGCGGAATGACAGCACCTGCACATGGACGCCGGAATTTTACTGGGAATTTGACGGCGGATATGATTCGGACGCTCCCTGGAAGACATATATACCGCATAATGTCGATCCGGGCGAGACGGTCGATATTGCCATGGAAATGAACGCGCTCTATTATGAAGGCGAATTCTGGGGGAATTGGATTTTGGCTTATCCCGGGCTTTATTGGGAGTTTACACCTGTGAATGAACGGAAATATATTTCGTACAACTATATTGTCAAAGAAGTTCAGGATCAGGATTGGTTCCCTGAAATAAATGATACCTCATTGACGGTAATCGATAAGGATCTGCTGAATCTCGATTTACCGGATTTTTTCCCGGAACCGACGATTGCATGGCCGCCGGTTATTCGATGACGGGGGTATCGGAGCGAGGTTGCGAACCTCATGTAAGTTTGGAAGAGATTAAAGAGAGGAGTCCGACATGAAGAAAAAGATATTCTTTTTCATTGGAATACTGATTATCGGATTGATAACGTTTGGGCCGGCGAGCCGGGCGTTCGCGCAGGATTTAATCGCGACCATGGTCAGACAGACGATCGACGCGATGATTACGCCGACGCCGACGGTCTCGATTAAAGATATTAAAATCGGCGTTTTCGTCAACCAGACGGTCGAGGCCTACTATACCGGGACGCCGACGCCGCTCCCGAAGCCGGAGAATCTCGAAACGGCGGTTTACGGGACGTTGGAGGCGATGAAACCGACGGCGACGCCGTCGGCGGAGGATCTCGAAATCGCGATCGCGGTCCATCAGACGGTTCAGGCGCTCTTCCCGCCCGCCCCGACTGCCGACCTGGCCGCGCAGCTGCGGCAGACGATCGCGGCGTTCGAAGCGGCGCGGAACGATTCGGCGGTCCGCGCGCAGACGATGATGGCTCAGACGATCTCGGCGCTGGAGACGGCGGCGGCGGGGCGGAACCCGGTCGTTCCGACCCAGAGCGCGCCGGTCTGGAACCCAGCCGTCCCAGCCGCTCCGCCTGCGGCCCCCCCAGCCGCTCCGCCTGCGCCTCCCCCGGTCGTTCCGACGGCGAGGCCGTGCGAATCGTTCCGCTTTGTCGCGGACGTTTCGATCCCGGACGGGACAGTCATGAAGCCGGGGCAATCGTTTACGAAAACCTGGCGGATCCAGAATACGGGGAGCTGCGTCTGGTCGACGGCGTACCAGCTGTCCTTCGCGCGCGGGGACCAGATGAACGCGCCGGCGGGAGTTCCGCTGACGCGGAACGTTAATCCGGGCGAGTCGGTCGATCTTACCGTTCCGATGGTCGCGCCGATGGCCTCCGGGAAGTACCGCGGGAACTGGCTGATGCGCAGCCCGTCGGGCCAGCTGTTCGGGCTGGGCTCGGGCGGAAAAGACGGCGTCTGGGTCGATATCCGAGTCCAGGCCGGGAGCGCTCCCCCGCCGCCGGCTTCGCCGCCGCAGCAGTTCAGATGCGAACATGTTTCAACGGTTTTCAACGACGTTCGAATGCCTGAAGGGATCGACGCGATCCAGATGACGATCAACCTGAAAAATACCGGGAGCGCGACCTGGTCCAAAGATAACGTTGATCTCGTTTTTACGAGCGCGCGGTTTTGGACGGACGGTTATATCAGCGTCGGCAAGCGCTATGATTTAGCCAATTCAGTTTCGCCCGGGGATTCCGCAACGTTTACGGTGATTTGCGATGACTGCTATGACGATCTCTTTGAAAGTCCGGCGAACAATGTCATCTGGACGCTGATGAGCGGTTCGGATCGGATTTGCGAGTTTGACCTGACGAAAAATAAAATTGAAAACTGGTAACACGGTTCTGTATTTTGTAAAAGAGCCTCAAAGAGGCAGCCGGTCGCGGCAGAGCTTCCGTTTTCAGAAGCCTGCCGCGATGGTTTTTTTTCTGAGGTGAAAGAAAAATCGGGATCTTTTTCAATAGTTTTCAGATTTCGGGTAAAATATAGATGCCGGGTTGGTCAGATGATCGCGGTGTGACGTGGTTCATACCGAGGAAAGTCCGCACTCCTTAGAGCAAGATGCCGGATAACGTCCGGGGCGGGGCAACCTGCCGGAACAGGGCCACAGAAAAAAGATCGCTTCGCGGAAGCGGAGTCAGAGTGAAAAGGTAGTGTAAGAGACTACCGGCGTGGATGGCAACATCGCGGCCAGGCAACCCCCATCTGGAGCAAGGCCAAGCAGGAGCGAAGACTGTCGCGTACAGGCGAGGATCTGCTCGATCCCCATATAAGCTCCGGGTAGGCTGCTAGAGTCGTGCAGTAATGTACGTCCCAGAGAGATGGTCATCTCAGCGGGAGAACTCGAGGTCTCCTCTGAACAGAATGCGGCTTATAGATCAACCCGCTTTTTTATGAATCCGATAAGAGCGACTCGCCGTCGCTCTTTTACGTCTGCGCTTTCAGGCAGCGGCTGCTTTTAGCTGGAAGCAGGCCGTTATATAAAAACGTGTAATCAAATTTCCGCATATGACGTAAAAACTCCGCCTGTCATTCTAAGCTGAAAGCTGTTGATTCGGGTTCCCCTGCGTTTATCTGCATATGAATCGTCGGTTTTATATGCAGAAACGGGAAGCCTGTCTGCATATAAAACCGGAAAAACAGATGCAGAATCGAGGTTCGGTATCTTTTTTTATCTATACCAGTCTTAAACCAAATGAGCGGCCGATCCCGTACAATAAAATCAGGCTTATTGGAAACGGAGGGAAAGGATGAAAATCAATCCATTCAAAGCTTTACGAAGAATTGCGCCGCTGAACGCGGCCGCCGTACTCTTCATCGCGGGCATGATCGTTAACGGGGCCGGCGCGGCGGACGCGGAGACGATCCGCTTCACCGGAACGAGCGCAGACAGCGATTCGTCCGCGGTCAGTGCCGAGGGGTCGACCGTGACGATATCCGCGGCGGGAAGCTATCGGCTGACCGGCGAGCTCGCGGACGGTCGGCTCGTCGTCGATCCGGAGGACGGCGCGAACGTCGTTCTTATTTTCGACGGCGTTTCGATCCATTCTTCGACCGGGTCGCCGCTGGCGATTCTGAACGGAAAAGAAACGGAGATCGTTTTAGCGGATGGGAGCGTCAATAACCTTTCTAACGCGCGCGCAACCGTTTCTCCGGATCCGGAGACCGACGAACCGAACGCGGCGCTTTACAGCAGGGCCGACCTGACGATCAGCGGGACCGGTACGCTCAATCTGACCGGCGCTTATAACGACGGGATCAACGGCAAGGATACGCTGACGATTAACGGCGGGTCAATTAACGTTACCGCGGTTGACGACGGGATCCGCGGTAAGGATGCGCTGACGGTGAACGGCGGGAAGCTGACGGTAACGGCCGGCGGAGACGGGCTGAAATCCGATAACGATTCGGACGCGGCGAAAGGGACGATTACGATTTCGGGCGGCGAGCTCGAAATCGTCGCCGCAGGAGACGGCGTTTCAGCGTATACCGGCGTGATCGTCAGCGGCGGGACCGCGACGATTCAGAGCGGCGGCGGATATCAGTCGTCCGTCTCCTCGGATCAGTCCGCCAAAGGCGTCAAGGCCGGAAGCGATATCCGGATCGAAGCGGGAACGCTGACGGTCAGCGCCGCCGAGGACGGGATCCATTCCGACGGCTCGATTGCGATCCAGGGCGGAGAAATTGTCCTTTCCGCCGGGGACGATGGAATTCGCGCCGAAAGCGCGCTGACGATCGACGGCGGCGCAGTCACGGTCCGGACGGCGTACGAGGGACTGGAGGCGGCGGATATTACGCTCAACGACGGAACGGTAACGGTTACGTCTCAGGACGACTCGCTCAATATTTCCGACGGGAGCGGCGGTTCCCAGGACGGGTTCGGCTTCGGCCGCGGAGGGTTCGAGGTGACGGACGGAAAGCTGACGATTAACGGCGGGACGCTCCTGGTGACGACGGTTTCGGGCGACAGCCTCGATTCGAACGGCGGACTGGAAATTAACGGCGGACTGGTCCTGATCAACGGGACGACGAGCAACGGCAACGGGTCGCTGGACGTCAACGGCAGCTTCACGGTTAACGGCGGAACGCTGATCAGCGTCGGATCGGCGGGTATGGCGCAGGTCCCGGACGCGGCCTCGGCGCAGAATCTGGTAATGATTACGGTTTCGGGCGGAACGGGCGGAGAGCTGGTTCATATCGGCGACGCGAATGGGAACGGGCTGATGACGTTCGAGCCGACGACGGATTGGCAGGCGCTGTATTTTTCTTCGCCCGAATTGGAGATCGGCGAGACGTATACGCTTTCCGTCGGCGGAACGGTCAGCGGCAGCGAGATTTTCGGATATTATCCCGACGGGGAATATTCGGGAGGAACCGTGCTGGAGACGTTTACACTGACGTCGAATATTACAACGGTCGGCAGCGGCGGTTTTGGCAGTGGTCCTGGCGGTCCTGGCGGGGGCCCTGGCGGCCCCGGCGAGTTTGACCGTCCCGGTGGGGGGCGGCGCTGATCGCGGAAGAGTCGGGCAGGCGTTTTACGGGAATGCGTTCCGGAGGCCTTCGGGCTTTCGGGACGCGTCTTTTTCTTTTCTATACGGTTCCTAAACCATTCGCGCCTTCAGATCCGATATGATAAGCGCAGGATGTACAAGGAAAGTTGGAGGGAAAGGAGGCGGCGATGAACATGCCTGTTCACATCCCGCAAACAGATACGATCGCGCGGGTCAGCCTGGACAATCTGGAGCTGCGTGAAACCGCGACGTTGAAGAGGATCGCGGATCGTTTCGACGCGATAACGCTCGCTGAAATGGATTCCGTAAAGCTGATGGATCGGGTCGATCGGAAATACGTTTTAAAGCTGCATGATCTTCCGGAGATTTTAGCGTCGGTTCGCGGCGATTATCGGATTTTATCCGTTGAAGGAGCGCGGCTCAATCATTACCGGACGGTTTATTTTGATACCGACGGTTTCGAGCTTTATGCGAATCATGTTACGCTGCGGAAGAACCGTTATAAGGTCCGCGTTCGCGAATACTCGGAATCGCGCCTGACCTTTTTAGAAGTCAAGCGCAAGACGAATAACGGGCGGACGATTAAGACGCGCGAGCCGATCGGATCTTTTACTGAGATGTCGGCGGGAGGCGAGCGCCTTGAAATCGAGCTGGCTGGAAACGTTCGGCGGCTCGGCGCGAAGCTCTGGAATAATTTCAGCCGCATGACCCTCGTCAGCCGAACCGGACAGGAGCGCGTCACGATCGACGTCGGTATTTCGCTGTTGACGCCGGAAAACGCGCTGTATCTGGATCGGATCGCGGTCGCGGAGGTCAAAACCGGGAGCTCGGCTCAGGCTTCGTTGTTTGCGAATCAGATGAAAGCCTATCGCTATCATGCGCAGTCGTTCAGTAAATACGCCGTCGGGATTAACGCGCTGTACGACGGCGTGAAAAAGAATGCGATGAAGCCGATCATGCTGCAATTAAAAAAGATGATGGGAGGGACGTCATGATGTCAGACGTGAGTTTATATTTTATTGGTTTTTTGATTAATTTCATGGTCGCGTTCGCGCTGGTCCGCTGGATTTATTATCCGTCCTCGCCGGTCAAGTCGCATGTGTTTACCTTTTTAGCGTTCAACACGATTATTTATTTTGTGATCAGTATTCTGACCGATTCTGAAATGGGCGTGGGGATTGGCTTTGGGCTTTTCGCGATTTTCTCGCTGCTCCGCTATCGGACCGATCCGATTCCGATCCGCGAAATGACGTACCTGTTTATTATCGTCGCGCTTCCGGTCATGAATTCGGCGGCGACGTCGGATCGGAAATGGCTGGAAATGATCCTTGCGAACGGGATTGTCCTGCTCGTTCTCTGGGTCCTTGAAAAGGAATGGGGGTTCCGGTATGAGGTTTCGAAAACGATCCTGTATGAAAAGATCGACCTGATCATTCCAGAGCGGTACCCGGAACTGATCGCTGATCTCGAAAAGCGGACAGGACTGAAAATAAAGCGGGCCCGGATTGGAAAGCTGGATTTCATGCGCGATACCGCGACGATCGAAGTTTTTACGGAAGGCGCGGGCGAGAGGGGCCTCGTGAAGTACAATTCGGACAGTCGGATTTCCGTGAAGTCCGATATGGATGACGACGATTAATCAGATTTCTTTTTCAGACAGCGGGGGCGGCGATGGCTCGGAAAATTCTGGTGGTTGACGATACGAAGAATATGCAGGCGATGCTGCGCGATTTTCTCGAAACGCAGGATTTCGCGGTCGTCGCCGCCTCGGATGGCGTCGAGGCGTTCAACGTCCTCAGGAATGGCCCGGTTGATCTGATCCTGCTGGATATTATGATGCCCAATATGGACGGTTTCCAATTTATTACGCAGCTGAAACGCAGCTCGAATATTCCGGTGATAATGGTAACCGCCCGGCAGCAGGAATCGGATATCGTTCGGGGCTTCGAGCTGGGGGCGGACGATTACGTCGTCAAGCCGTTCCGGTTCCGCGAATTGCTGATGCGAATGCGTGCCGTGCTCCGGCGTTCAGCGGCGGCGAGCGAAGAGCCGGACGATCTTGTCGTCGGCCGGCTGACGCTCAGCCGCGCGGCGCATAAGGTTTTCAAGGCTGGGCAGCCGATCGACTTTACCCCGCTCGAATTTTTCGTTCTGGAGACGCTGATGCGCAGTCCCGGGCAGGTCGTCAAGCGCGCCGATCTCAGTATCCGCCTGATCGAAAACGGGTTCAGCGGATCGGAAGCGACGCTGAAAATTCATGTCCGCAATATCCGGCTCAAGCTGGGCGACGACTTGAACCGGCCGGTCTATATCGAGACGGTTTTCGGGATCGGGTACCGTTTTCTCGAAAACGCCGGATGAAAGGACGCGGGGTGAAAAAAATCGAGATCAGGGATTCGATCCGGGGGAAGTTCATCCTCTCTTACTTAGCGGTAGCGCTGATTGTCGTTGGTTTTGTGATCGTTTTTATCTATCTGAACAGCGGGCAATCCTTAATGAGTCTCGTCGTCGAGCAGGAAACGGCAGCGTTGAAAGCGTCGGTCCTGGCATACTATCAGGAATATGGGACGCTCGAAGGTTTCTGGATGGCGAACCGCGGGTTCGGCGGCCCGGGCGGCGGTCCGCCCCCGGACGAAGGCCCGGACATGCATGGGGATTTCCGGGCGGGGAACCTGCGGGGGCTTTGCGGGCTGGTCGACGCGGAGGGAAAAGTCATTCTTCCACTGGACGGGGCTGGCCCGGGGGAAACGGTTCCGGAGGAGTTCCTGAAATACGCGATCGAGGTTGAGGCCGGCGGACGGACGATCGCCAGAATTGTCCCGGAGCGAAAGCGCGAGTTCAAGCTCAGCAGTGAGGAAGAGCTCTATCTGAACCGCATGACGAAAGCGGTGGCGCTGGCGGGGTTATCCGGCGCGGCGCTGGCGATTTTTCTCGGCGTCCTGATATCGAGCGGGATCCTGAAACCGATCCGGCGGCTGACGCTGGCGTCGAAGGCATTGGCCGCCGGCGATCTCAGCCAGAACGTTGAAATTACGTCTAAGGACGAGCTGGGGCAGCTGACCGAGACGTTTAATCGGATGAGCGCGGATTTAGCGCGCGTCGATTCGCAGCGCAAGCGGCTGACCGCCGATATTACGCATGACCTGAGCACGCCGCTCCAGATCATTTCCGGGTATATCGAGATGGTCGAGGATGAAACGATTCAGCTCACGCCGCAGCGTATCCGAATCATCAAGACGGAGCTGGATCACCTGCGCCGGCTGGTCAGCGATCTGACGACGCTGAGTCAGGCGGAAGGCGGCGGGCTGACGCTTCAGCCGGAGCCGATTCAGCCGGCGGAGCTCTTAGACCAGCTCTACAGCACGTATCAGCCGATTGCGGCCGGACAGGGCGTGACGATGCGCTTTGCGGACGGCGGGGGCGCGCCGCTGACGGCCGATCCCGGACGGCTCCGTCAGACGATCCAGAATCTGGTTGAAAACGCGCTTCGATACACGCCGCGCGGCGGCGAAATAACGCTGTTGCTGCAGACGGAGGCCGGTCGGGTAAAAATCGCCGTGACCGACACGGGCAGCGGGATCGATCCCGCGGATATTCCGTACGTTTTCGACCGCTTTTATCGCGCCGATCCGGCGCGGGACGCGAACGCGGGGAAAATGGGCCTGGGGCTTTCGATCTGCAAAGCGCTGACTATCGTCCAGGGCGGAACGATCGCGGTCCGTTCAGCGGGAAAAGGAAAGGGGACGACGTTCGAGCTCTCGTTCCCTGCCGACCGACGCAGCGCAGGCGAACGGAAGCTATACGGGGAATAAATCCCTTCCGCCTCTTCTCTTTCCGCTTTCCGCAGCTATGTTATCATTGATTGCGAAAATGAATTATGACGGGACGCATTTATGAAAATTGGAATCCTTTCAGATACGCATGATCATGGCCCGCGGACGTCAGAGGCGCTTGAAATCTTTCGGCAGGAGGGCGTCCGCGAGCTGATTCACTGCGGCGATATGACCCGTGTCGCAACGGCGGAGCTCTTCCGGGATTTCACGCTGCATCATGTCCTGGGCAATAATGATTTTGATTCGATCGGGTTGAGCCTGACGATTCAAGAGTTTGGCCCGGGCTCCGGAAGCGGCGAAATCTTCACCGGCGAGATCGACGGGAAGCTGTTCGCCGCGATCCATGGGCATCGGCTGGCGGCGCTGACGCAGTTAATTCAGAGTCAGCGTTACGATTACGTCCTGACGGGGCATACGCACCGCGTCCGCGACGAACGGATCGGGAGGACGCGGGTCATTAACCCAGGCGCGCTGGGCGGCGCGCGCCGCGACCGGCGGAATTTCTGTATTCTGGAAATCGAAACGGACGACCTGACGCATTATTCGGCGTTCGATTAACTCGGTTCTCTTTTCTGGTTCAGGATAATCAGCGTAAAACCAAACGCGATAACCATGACGGCAAAATAAATTTCGATTGGATAATGATGTGGTTAGTTTGTGATATTGTCTTAGAGAAGTTTTTTGGAAACTGACCTGCCGTCTATCACGAGGAACTACAGGTTTGTTAAAGAGAATGCAGCGCTTTCCGGCTGTGCATACTCTCTATTACAATTAACCCGATAAAATGGAGGGCGCATGAGTGATTTTCTGGAATCCCGATTGGAAAAAATCGTTCTCGAAGCGCAGCGCGAATTTCAGACGCCGGCGATTTCTTTGGCGATTCTTCGCGGCGGAGAGATCATTTTTGAAGCCGGCTATGGAACGCGGACATTGGGCGCGGAAGAAACGGTCGACGCCGATACGTCGTACGCGATCGCGTCCATGTCAAAGTCGATGACGGCGGCGATCCTGGCGGGGCTTGTCGAGCAGGGCGCAATATCCTGGGACGACCGCGTCAGCGATTATCTCCCCGATTTCCGCTTGCAGGACGGGACCGCGAGCCGGGAGTTCCGGGTCCGAGATCTGCTGATCCATAACAGCGGGCTGCGAAGCGAGGCGGGCGGGACGATCTGGTATGGGTCTGACCGGACCCGGCAGGAGGTCGTTCGGGGGCTGCGTTTTCTTCGTCCGGTCAGCGATTTCCGCGAACGTTTCGCATATCAGAACGTGACATTTCTCGTTGCCGGGTTGGTTGCCGAGGCGGTCAGCGGCGAGCGTTGGGACGACCTCATCCAACGACGGATTTTTGATCCGCTCGGCCTGACGCGGAGCTTCCCAACGCTTTCGGCGCGGGACGCCTCGGCGATCGGCAACATCGCCTCGCCCCACGCCCTGATTCAGGGCCAAACCAGCGTCATTCCGTACCGGGGTCACGATAATATTGCGCCGGCTGCCTCGGTTCATTCGACCGCGCATGATCTGGCAAGGTACCTTGCGATGTTCCTGAATCGCGGCATGGCGGGGGAAAAGCGGATCCTCAGCGAAGCGTCTGTCGCAGAGCTTCATCGCTCGCATATGGTTGGCCGCGACCTGGTCCCAGTTGCTCATCCGCGCCTGAAACCGGCGTTCGCGACGTACGGGTATGGCTGGTTTATCGACAGTTACGGCGGCGAGAAACGCGTTTATCATTCGGGCGGCGTTGACGGCATGCGCGGGCAGATCGCGCTCTTTCCGGAACGCGGTTCGGGCGTCGTCGTCCTGTCGAACAGTGAAAATCAATATGCCTATCAGAGCGTCCTGATGACGATCGAGGACTGGCTGATCGGCGCGGAACCGGTAGATTGGGTTCGAACGTATTCAGAGTTCGCCCGAACGAATCCCGATCGAACGGAGCTTCCGGAACGGATTGCGGGAACGGCTCCGCTTCATGCGCTCGAAGCGTACTGCGGAACTTTCTGCGACAGCGTCGCCGGGGAAATCGTCGTTTCAGCGCGAGCGGGAAAGCTTCGGCTCGAATTCGTCCGGACGCCGGCTTTTCGAGCTGAGCTCAGCCATTATCATTACGACACATTCCGGCTGCGCTGGGACGACCGATATATTCCCGACGGACTGGTCACGTTCATGACAGGCTCGGCGGGGCGGGTCGGCGGGTTGACGCTGGACCAGCCCCGCTTACTGGACGTTGATTTCGGCGAACTCGATCCCGTTATTCGGCGGGCTGAAGCGTGAGCCATGCGTGTAAGAATTCCGGTTCATTTGGCGTTCAGGGCTCAGTAGCAGCCGGTCGGGTCCATCAGGTAAATTTCGCCCGCGCCTCGGCCCAGGCCGAAAACGCTGTACCATCCGTAAATCATCATTTTCGCCCGTCCGACCGTCGTTTTCGCGGCCGGGTTTTCTGTATACCCGCTGCAATAAATTTCTTCAGCCGTGCCGTTGACGACGACGAGCGCATTATTGACGTTCGTTTCGCCGTAAATCGCGCGGCCTCCCGCGTATACCCTGTCGACCCAGCCGTTGATAATGATAAAGACGTTATCCACGCTCGAACTGTGCCCCTTTTGCCCGGATTGTCCGCCGCCGTAGATCCACCAGGCCTTCCCGTTTACGATAATCGTGCTGTTATTGGCATGGACATTATGACGATCGTACGTAATCGATCCGCCCATGACCATACTTTTTTCGGTGAAGACAACCTCAGGCCCGATCACGAGCGGAATCCCGTTGCAGAAGAACCAGAAGGAGCGTCCGGAGGGCCGGACATTTTTGACGCCGCCGTCGGAAGAATGAATCTGGACGTAGGCGATTCCCCGATCGATCGGGATCCCGAATCCGTCCGGCGGCTCTTCCGTGTCGCTTGTCAGGAAGATCATGACTTCGCCGGCCTTCTTCGGAATATTTTTCAGCGCTTCCGCGATGTTCGGATATTGACCATAAGTTCCGACGGTAATTTCAACGCGCCGTGTTGTCGACGGGGGTTTCCAGACCGGCGGCGTATCGTCCGGAATAAGCGGTCGGGCCATCGATGGAAAATTCTGCATCGAGATCATATTTTGAAAGCCGAACGGGGTGGCGGTTGAGTAAAGCGCGGAGTCCTGCGACGCCCAGTTCATCATCCCCCCGCTGACCTGCTCTGGCGATAAGGTCGCTGTTGGTTGGGGCTGTGCCGGCGATGGTTTTGACCCGTTTAACGCGTCGATCGTCGATTGCAGCTGCATGATCTGGATTGACAATTGCAGTGCGTCGACGGTCGCCTGTAAATCCTGCGCGGCGGCTTGCGGCGCGGCAGTCCGGATCCATAGAAACAGGGCGAACCCGGCGGCTGAAAGGAGACGGTTAAGTTTCATGAGCGGTTCCTTGTGTAAATCGCGAATCACAAATAGGCACGAAAGACATGCAGGCCGATACGGCCTATATACAGAATATAGAGTTGTATAACGCTTCAACTGCGTAACGATAGTTTATCGCAAAAAGCGGAACCGTAAATGGGCAAAAAGTGGGCAAAACACTTTATTGCGTCAGGTATTCCATCTCGTCGATGACGACCTGCGTTTCGTCGGATTTCAGACCCTTTTCAAGGATGACCCAGTAGTCGCGGCGATAAGAACGGACCCCATAGGCCGGATCGCTTCGGATCCAGCGCAGGACGTTTTCGTACAGCCCCGGGACTTTCGAATCGCGCAAATCGATCGCGATCACGTCCGTTTCGTACATGAACGCGGTTGGGTATATTTCAGCCCTGCGGGACAGGTGCGAATAGAAATGGCTCGCGCCGGAGGCGCTGAGCTCCGCGGGAACCGCCGACAGTTCTTTTTCGAGCTCGCCGTACACGGTCCCTTCGGCGCAGTATTTATGAAAATAATCCACTTTGGGCAGGTGCGCCGACAGGACGAACAGGACAGTCGCGAGCAGCATGAAAGCGCTCAGCGCGAAGCGTCTGGAGGGCGTTCGGATCGCTTCGAGTTCGGAAATGACGAGAATCAGGAAACAGCTGACCGGCCCCATGAAGTATTGGCTGTCGATCGCCTGCCATTCGAGATCCTGGAGCAGGTTGAACGCAATAAACGGGAGCAGCAGGCTCAGGTTCTTCAAGCGGCGCGCCCCGAAAAGCGGCAGCAACGCGAGCGGCAGGAGCAGGAACGAATACAGCTTGAGCTTTTCGGGCGTGAAGACGCGGGTCAGGATTGCGAACGGCGACGTTATCAGGACCTTCGCCAGGTCGCCGATCGATCCGGTTTCCCAGGCCGGAAGCAGGCTTCGATAGCGGTATGTGAAATCCGATTCGTCGCCGAGGATGAAACCCGTGATTCCGACGAATACAAGTCCGGCGATCAGGATCACAACGATCGCTTTCTTTCTCGCTGAAACGGAGCGGAAAAGCGCGGTCAGCGCGTACGCGATGACGTAGATCGCGGCGTCTTCTTTGACCGCGAGCGTCAGGATCAGGAAAACCACGGTCGGAACGTCGAGAAATCGCTCGCTGTCTTCGTTCCGTTCGAAAAAGTATATAAAGCTCAGGAAAAAAACGGGAAGCAGCTTGATCTCATGAAAGTCTTTCAGCTGTCCGCCGAAGTATCCCGGCTGAAGGAGGAACAGGACGGCCAGGATCAGCGACGTTTTCCGGTCGAGGTGATGGGCCCGGGCGAGGCGATAGAGCGGGACAACCGCCAGCGTCGCGAACAGGCTCTGAAGGAAAAGGAGCGTTTCCGGGCTGGAGCGCAGCTTATAAATCGGGACGAGGAGATAGAAAATCGGCGAGAAATGAATCTCCAGCATGTGGTTCATCGCGTAGCCGACCGAAGTCGTGATCGGAGCGCCACCGCGCGACATCAGGTAAAACATCTGGTCAAAAATGCCCAGATCAAAATCGGACGTCAGGAAGATACGATGGCGAACGATTCCGGTCGCTGCCGTCAGGCAGAGCGTCAGCGCGCCCGCGGCGGTCAGCAGGCTCCCGGCGGCGCGGGCGCTCAGGTCTAACTTCGAACCCATGCCGCGGACGTTAAATAAATAATGACAAAGGTAAGCGGCGCCGATCCAGGCTATCAGCCGGGCTTCATCAGCGGAATCCGTTTTGACCGAAAACGCGATCCAGCCAATCAGGACGAATACCGACAGCGCGGCGATCAGAAGATCGAGCCAGCCGCGCCGGCGCAGCAGGAAAATAAACAGGAAATACAGCGCGGCCGCGGCCGCAAAAAAGAAAAGAAAAAATTTCGGATACCCGGCTATGATTTCGCTGGAAAGCCGGCTGAGCGGAACGCCGCGCGCAGCGCGATAAACCGAAAAGCTCAGGATCAACAGGAACGCGGCGAAAAACGATTCAACGACCTCGCTGACAATCTCGGCGAAGGATTTCGGCTGCGCTGGAGCGGGCGAAGGATTTATCATGGATTCAGCGCCCAGGACCAAAGCGAAAAGATTTCGTACAGTGTAGATTCAGCTCGTTCATTCCGCACTCGCGTCCAGTCGCCCGAAAAATAATCAGCCTGCGGTTCTCTCCGCCGCGGGAACTTCCTGCAGGATGGGGCGGAATTTATACCCGTAAAGAATTGCTCCGTGACGGTCTCCGTCGTCGCGAAGCTTCCGCGTTACCATCTCGACCGGCGTTCCGATCTTGATTTCTTCGTCGCCGATGTCGGTTAGCTGCGCCGTGATAATCGGGCCTTCCTGGAGCTTGATCAGCGCGACGAAATACGGTGCGTTCTGACGATAGCCGGCTGGTCCTTCGGTTAACTTCGTGTAGGAATAAACCTCGCCTTTCCCGCTGAACTGATACGCGGTTTTGGCTTCCAGTCCGCAATGCGGGCATACGTCCCGCGGCGGGAAAATTTTTCCGGCACAATGCGGGCATTCTTCTCCAATCAGCGCATATCGTTGTTTTTTTAGCCGCCAATGGCGAGGATTTTCCATACCGTTTCGCAAGTCTCCCATTCGTTTCGCCCGACTCCATCCGCGTTATCAGACGGGGTCGGACCCTTTTTTTATTCAACGGTTCGGATTATAGGCAAGTTTTCATGTCAGAAGCTATCCTGATAGGTTTTGAAAGCTTTTTCATGACGCTAAGACATGCGATATGGCGGTCGCGGCCCGTCCGCCGAGCGCCTGGACGAAGACGGTTCTCGCAGGCTTCTGCGTTCGGAGCCAGTCGATGGCTTCGATAACCTGGTAAATTCCGGCCGCTCCGGTTGGATAGCCGCGGCCTGAATTCCCGCCGCCGTGATTCAGCGGGATCCGGTCTGCCCGCCATCCCTGCCCTGGATGGGAAAGGCCGATCGCTTCAAGCGAGAGAATCAAGTCAATCGCGGTTTTATCGTCAAGTTCGAACGCGTCGATTTTCTTCAGTCGGATATTGGCCTGATTCAGCGCGCGTTCGGCGGATTGCGCCGCGGCGGTATACGTCAGGAGCTGGGGACGGTCATGGATCGAGAGCTGGGCCGTCGCGTTCGCGGACGCCAGGATCCGGATCGGCGGCGCGGAAACGTTCGGCGGAACGTTGCCGGCGCGCGTGACGACAACCGCGGCGGCGCCGTCGCCGAGCTGCGCCAGGTCGAACATGCCGAGCGGAGGCAGCGGGATAGCCTGCCGGTCGTAGACGTCGGGGCGAAGCGAACCGCGCGGGCGGGCGTACGGATTCATGGCCGCGTTTTCGCACGCGCGCTGCGCGAGCGCTCGGAAGATGTCACGCGGATGCGCATAGGTTTCGAGATATCGGCGCGCGATCAGGGCTGCCTGACTTTCGACGGTCAGTCCCTGCGAAGATTCATATTCGTAATTCAACGTCAGGTTGGCGGCGTCGTCGGCTTTCGATCCGACGACGTCGGTTATTTTTTCGACGCCGACGGCGACGGCGGTTTTAATCCAGCCTGATTCGACGGCGAGGAAGGCGGCACGGAGCGCGGCCGCGCCGGACGCGCCGGCCGCTTCGAAGGTCGTGCTTTCCAGGTGTGGATGCCCCACGGCTTCGGGAACAAGCGCGCCGAGGTTCGCCTGACGCGAGAGGATCGTGGCATAGGCATTCCCGATATAGATCGCGTCGGCGGGCGGGTCCCCGGCGTCGCGGAGCGCCAGGCGAACGGCCTCGGATGCAAGGCTGACGATCGAACGATCCCAATATTCGCCGACCCTGATCCGGCCGGCGCCGATAATAACGGATTCGGAAGCGGAAACTCTGACGTTTTTCATTGCTGAGCCTACGCGTCCATATCGATTTTTTCGCGGCAGCGCGCGTAAGTCGCATAGTCGATCTCAGTGCGTCGCCGGAGGTAGGCCTGCGTTGAAGGGGCGAACGAGCGGACGGCGTCGATTTTTTCGGTCACGATCAGTGAGAACGCGTCGGCTCCCGCGCCGGAACCGAAGCTGACCGCCAGGATCCGATCGCCGGGCCGGGCGATATCGAGCGTCGCGCAAAGCCCCAGCAGCACCGCGCCGGAATACGTATTCCCGATGACAGGCGAGAGGAGACCGAGGGTCAGCTGCTCAGGCGTGAACCCGGATTCTTTCGCGATTTTCTGAGGGAATTTTGCGTTGGGCTGATGAAATACGACGTAGGTATAGTCTTTCGCGGCCGTTCCGGTTTCCTCGAAATACGTATGGAGCGCGTGTTCGATGTGATTGAAGTAAGCGGGTTCGCCGGTGAAGCGCTGCGCGTGTTCCGGGTATTTCGCTGTCTGGCGGCGCCAGAAATCCGGCGTGTCGCTGACGAACGAATAGGCGCTTTCGATCGCAGCGCAGCTTTCGGCGGCAGCCCCAAGTATCAGCGCCGCGCCGCCGGCGGCGGCGGTATATTCGAGGACGTCTCCGGGCTTTCCCTGCGCGGTATCCATGCCGATAACCATGACGTAATCGCCCATGCCCGATCCGACGAAGCCTATTCCCGCGACCAGGGCTTCGGTCCCGGCTTTGCAGGCGAACTCAAAATCGGCGGCGGAAATCGAATTGCCCGCGCCGAGCGCTTCGGCGACGATCGTTCCGCTGGGTTTTACGGCGTAAGGATGCGACTCTGAGCCGATCCAGACGGCGCGCAGCGAAGCGGGGTCGATTTTCGCGCGGGAAAGCGCGTTTCTTCCGGCTTCGATCGACATGGTAATCGTGTCTTCGTCGAGGCCGGGAACGGATTTTTCTTTGACCGGTCCGGCTCCTTCGCCATGCCAGACGCGGGCGATTTCAGCCGTGCGGATCCGGTAGCGGGGAACGTACGCCCCATAGCCGATAATCCCGACCGGGCGTTCAGGTTTAAGAAGTTTCATAGCGTTGAAAGGATCTCCTTGGCGGATTCTATCGATATGCTTCCCGCGGCGCGCATTTTTTCAGCGACGCGTTCGATCTGGCCCCCGACGGCCCCGGCGGCGATGGCGACCTGCCGGGCGTGAAGCGCCATATGCCCTTTTTGGATACCGACGGTTGCGAGCGCGCGGAGCGCCGCGAGATTCTGCGCCAGGCCGACGGCGGCGAGGATCCCGGCGAATTCGCGCGAGTTCGCCGGGTTTATCAGCTTCAGCGCGGCGCCTGCGGTCGGATGCACGCGGGTCGCGCCGCCGACCGTTCCGACCGCGATCGGTAAATCGATCTCCCCGACGAGTTCGCCCGATGGGCTTTTTCGCCATCGTGTAAGCGTCTGATAAACGCCGCTGCGGGCCGCGTAGCCATGCGCCCCGGCTTCAACCGCGCGCCAATCGTTCCCAGTCGCGAGGACGACGGCGTCGATTCCGTTGAGGATGCCTTTATTCTGCGTCACGGCGCGATAAGGATCGACTTCCGCGAGCGCGGCCGCGTCGAGGATCCGGTCCCGAACCTGTTCCCCGTTGAATCCCAGAGTCGCTAACGTATCCGGATTGAGAACGCAGCGGGCGCTCGCAATCCGACGGTCGGCAAGATTGGAAAGAATCCTCAGTCGCGCTTCTCCGCCGCTGAGCGCTTCGAGCTTCGGCGCGATGGCTTCCAGCGCGCTGTTGATCGCGTTCGCGCCCATCGCGTCCGCGACGTTCATCTCAAGATAGACGACTAAAAACGGGCCGATCGGAGAATCGTCGAAGATTCTCGTTTTCAGCTCGACAGGCCCGCCGCCGGCGGAAACGAGAACCGGATTCAGCGCGCGTACCTGATCGAGGAGATCGTCCCGGCTCGCGCTGATCGCCTTTACGGCGCGCGGAAGCTCTGGAACGCCGACGAGCTGAATTTGTCCAATCATGATTGGATCGGCGGCCTGCGCCGTGAAGCCGTTATTCTTCGCGACGAGCTTCGCGGCGTTCGAAGCGGCCGCGACGACCGACGGTTCTTCGATGACCATCGGGATATCGTAAGTTTTCTGGTTGACGAGGAAGCCGCGGGCGACGCCTAACGGGAGCGTAAAGGTCCCGACGACGTTTTCGATCATGAAATTCGCGGTATCGAGCGTCAGTCCGGCTTCGCCGCGGAGCCTGCGCTGATCCGTGTCGCTGATTCCATGCTCCTGCGTCAGGATCGCGAGCCGTTCGGCCGGGGTTGATTGGTAAAATTTTTTCTCAGGCATGATGTCTCAAAAGGTCTCTTTCCGACGATGAATTATGACGGAGGAATCCTGTCAAAAGCTATCGGATTCCGTTTCGCCGGCGGATTTCAGCGGGCAAGCGTCATCAGTGCCGGCAGCGACCCCAGCATGATAAACGTTGAGAGCGCGACCGTTTTCGACGCCAGGTTCACGTCGCAGTCGTATTCGTTCGCTAAAATAACGTTCATCGCGCCGCTGGGCAGGCCGCATACCATGATCAGTACCGCAGTCAGCGTCGGATCCAGCCGCAGCGGTTTCAGGACCAACGCCGCAATTGTCGGGAGGACCGCCAGGCGGACGGCGGTCAGGATCCAGGCGAGCCCATCGGTAAAGAAGCTCAGGAAGCGGATCGACGTCATCCGGCAGCCGATAATCAGGAGTGAAATTGGCGTCATCATGCTCCCCATTAGCTGGAAGCAGTCGGCGATCACGTTTGGAAGCTTGACCGGAGAGACGAAGAGCGGAATCGCGAGGAACGAAGCGACGATCCCCGGATCGGTCAGGATCGACCGGACGACGTTTTGCCGCTTGCCGGAGATATATGTCTGCGCGAAGCCGAGGAAAAAGAACTGGAAAACCAGATTGAATATAACCGTATAAATCAATCCGGTCGGGCCATATAGTTCTTCCGTGATCGGAAATCCGAGGAATCCGACGTTCTGAAACGTTCCGAGGGTTACGAAGATTTTTTTCGTTGTCTCCTGAAGCTTCGTGAAGCGCATGATCAGGATCAGCGCGGCGATCGCGAACGCGTAAAAGGCGACCGCGAACAGGGCCGCGTGAGCCAGGTTCAGCGACATACCCGGGTCGAACGTCGTATTCGCGGACCGGAGGATACTGAACGGAAGAATCACGCGCATCAGGAACGCGCCTAAGTCTTTTTCCAGCCGGGAAGAAATCGTATGCGTCTTTCGCAGGATATACCCGATCAGGATCAAAAGAAAAAATTTCGTCAGAAGTACAACCAGCGTCGTTTCCGTATGGCCTCCGATTTTGATCCGAATGCGGTTAAGTTTACAATAAAATCAACTTTGGAAGCTTCTGACAGGCGGGGAACGATGATTGTTCGGCGGGACGGGCGAGAGTATAATTCGGGTATGGAGCTTCAACCGTCGTCGATGATTTTAGTTGCGCTGATGCCGAAGGCGCGCGACATGGAAATCGCGCGTTTATTCGGCTGGTACCGGATCCCGATGAAATCCGCGCCGAAGATTTTACGCGTCGACTATATCGCGTTTTATCAGACGGCGGATTTCGGCGCGGATCGGGCGGGCCGGATCGAGCGGTACGCGCCGGTCAACGGCGTCGAGCTGACGACGCGGTCGGAGCTTTTCCGGGATGAGCGGGATCATCCGCGCGCGAACGAGTATTACTATAAGATTCAGCTCGGCGCGCTCCGGACGCTTCCGACGCCGATTTTAGCGGGTCGATGGCGGCGGTTCCTTTTTATTTATACGAACGGGCGGCAATTTCTCTCAGCAAAAACGATTCAGGATCTGGCGGTTACCGGGGCTGAGCATAAGGTCTTCTGGCAGTCGCTCCGGGAGCGCGGGTTGAGCGGGCCTGGAACGGAATTCCCGTTTTCAACCGAGGACACGGGGAGCGCTTTAACTGCGTCAGGCGAGCTGATGTACCTGCTGGGGAATTTAGCTATCTCGAATATAAACTTTTCAATAAATGATATGGAGAAAAAACCATGAGCTTAAAGATTATCAAGAACGGTACGATTGTAACGACCGCGGAGACGTACAGCGCGGAAATCCTGATCAACGGCGAAGTTATCGAGGCGATCGGGCGTGATTTTGAACGGCTTCATCCCGAAGCCGAGGTGATCGACGCGGCGGGGAAGTACGTTTTCCCCGGCGGAATCGATCCGCATGTGCATTTGGATTTGCCGATGCCCGGGACGGTTTCAAGCGACGATCACTATACCGGGACGAAGGCGGCGGCGTTCGGCGGGACGACGACGGTGATCGATTTTGCCAATCATGATTGTCCGTCGCTGGTGGAGAGCATGTTGACGATCAAACGGAAGGCCGATCCGATCGTTGCGGTCGATTACAGCCTGCACCAGAATTACACGCGCTATAACGAAGAGACGCTGGCGGAGATTCCGAAGCTTCTCGAGTACGGCGTCCCGACGATCAAATTGTTTACCGCGTATAACGGCCGTCTCCGGACGGTCGACGAGGGCGTTCTTCGCGTCTTGCGCGTTACGAAAGAAAACGGAATGATGGCGCTGGTGCACGCTGAAAACGGCGATATTATCGAGCGGCTTATTCAGGAAGCGAAAGCGGCGGGGCATACCGAACCGATTTATCACGCTGAAACGCGGCCGGACTGGACGGCGACGGAAGCGACGTTCCGGGTTTGCGCGATGTCGGAGCTGGCGGGCGGCGCGCCGGTTTATATCGTGCATATGAACGCCGGAGAGGAACCGGACGTCCTGAAATATGCGCAGTCGAAAGGTATTCCGGTTCATGGCGAAACCTGCCCGCAGTACCTTCTCTTTACCGACGATGAATTGAAGAAGCCCGACGGGGCGAAATGGGTCTTTTCTCCGCCGCTTCGGAAAGCGAAGGACAACGCCGGTCTTTGGAAGGGGATTCAGGAAGGGACGATTCAAACGGTCGCGACGGACCATTGTCCGTTCATGTTCGACGGGACAAAGACGATTTCTTACGAAGGCGAACCGTTTTCCCGCCCGGGAAAGGAATTGGGGCGCGACGATTTTACGAAGATCCCGAACGGACTTCCGGGCGTCGGCGAGCGGCTGATCGCGCTCTGGAATTATGGCGTCCGCGCTGGGAAGATCACGATGAACCAGTTTGTCGCCGTGACGTCCGCGAACGCGGCGAAGATTTTCGGGCTGACGCCGAAGAAGGGGGTTATTCAGCCCGGAGCGGACGCGGATCTGGTGATCTGGGACCCGGCGAAAACGTTCCGCTATTCGGTCGCGTCGTCTCGCTCGCGGACGGATTACAGCTATCTGGACGGCGCGGAGATCGTTGGCGCGCCGGAAATCGTCCTTCTCCGCGGCGAACGGATCGTGGACGGGGACCGATGGCTCGGCCGGAAGGGCGGCGGACGCTTTATTCCGCGGAAGACTTCCGCTTAATTGACGATGTTTTTAGCGGTTCCATGCGGAATTTTACTGTTGACCGGGTTGGTTATTCCGGTCCAGAACCGGCTTCGGGAAAACGTGGGCCTTTCCTGGCTAATCGCGACGGTTTCGGCCGGGGCCGTTTTGGTCTGGTCGATTTATTCCGCATGGATCCCGGATCAGGAAATAACGCTGCTTCCGACGGTTACGGTCGGGTCCTATCCGCTCGTTTTCGTTTTTGACCGCTCGGTCGCGGCGTTGTTTATAACGTTGTCGTCGGTATATTTCATGACGATGGTGACGCTGGTTTCCGAGTTCAGCGTCGATCGGGGAATCGGGCAGTTCCTGCTGCTGATTGCGATTGTTGGGGTCGCGTTCCTGAGCGCCGCGTCGAAAAGTATCTGGAACTTTATTTTTTGTTGGACGCTGTATGACCTGATAACAGGGTCGCGGCAGTTCCGCGCGACAGGCGAGCGGAAAGATCGGGAAGCGAGGCTGGGGTTGTATGGGCTGCGATTATTCGCGGTTTTCCTTTTGACGGTCAGCTTCGCGATCACGGCGCGGAAAATCTGGCTGGCGACGGCGGCGAGCGGGGCGGCGTACATACCGGCTCTCCTCGCGGTTCTCGCGGCCGGGATCCGCAGCGGCGTTCTTCCGCCGCATCAAAGCGGGCTTTCGATTGCGGGGATGCCGCCGAAGGCAGAGACGCTCGGACGGGTCATCGGGATTCTTATCGTCGTTCCGGTCTATCTTCGCGTCGAGACGGCCGGGTTCCCGTCGGCGGTTTTGTCCTGGCTGCGCTTTTTTACGGTTCTGGCGGGGATAGCGGGCTGCGCCGGGTGGCTCCTGTCCAACCGGTCGGAGGTCGGGCGCAACTTTTTCCTGCTGATCTGCGCCGTGTATCCGCTGGCGGGGGCGCTTAGCGGGAGTCCGACCGCGGCGCTGATTTTCAGTGTCGTTTATCCGATCGCGGCGATCGCGATTTATCATCATTTCGCGAATTACGTAGTGATCCGCGTTTTGCTGGTTTTCTTCCTTCTGCTGTTCAGCGGGCTGCCGTTTACGCCGGCAGCGGCCGGCTGGCCATACCTGATCGAAGCGGGGATTTCGTTCTTTACCGCGGGCCTGATCCTGACGCAGGCAGTCGCCATGATCGGGTACGCGTTGTCGATCCTGCGTCCGCGCGCGTATGATCCGGGGGCGACCGACCGATGGACGCGGACCGGCTTCCCGTTTACCTACGCGATCCTTTTCGCGTCAGGCGTTTTCGCCGCTTATACTGGATGGGGCTACGCAGGGAAGGCTGGCGATTTTCGCCTGATGATTTGGACGGGCGGGACAATCTTCCTTTTCGGCGCGTTCTATTATCGTTACCGAACGTCCGAATCGTATCATGATTTGAATCTCTGGGCTCGGGAGGTCGCGGGGCGGACGACGGTTTTCCTGATCCGTCTGATTGATTTTTCCGGTTTTGGTTTCCTGACGCGTCCGGCTTACCGGCTGTTGACCGGAGCGAACGGCCTGATCGCGGCTGCGCTGGAATCGGAGGGCGGGTTGATTTGGGAGATTCTGCTGCTGATTGTGATTCTGGTTGGCGTGGCGGCGGGGACGGTATGACGACGTTCGATTGGGCGGCCTGGGGCGGCGTGGCGCTGACGTTGATCGGTTCGTTTTCCGTCTTCCTGATGAGTTCGGAAAAGGAGGTTCAGCCGCGCCTGATCGCTTATATGATCGTTTTTTTTGGCGTTGGTCTGGTTTTCCGGCGTTCGTTCTCGACGCAGCTGGTTTTTGCGACGGTTCTGACCGGAACGATCAGCGCGGTTATTCTCGGCGCGCCGAATTTCTCGCGTCCGTTCCGCTTCCCGGCCCGGATGTCGCGGAGCGTATTGCTGATGCGGGCGTTGATCGGGCTGATATTCGCCGCGGCGGTCTGGCTTTATCTTCCGCGGTTCGCGAACTGGCTCCCGATCGTGACGGAAACGCTTTTGAGTTCGATGCTGATTTTTGTATTCGGGCTGCTGACGTTCGGGCTGGGGACGCGGCTGATCGATCGTTTTTTCGGGCTGCTTTTCCTGACGCAGGGATTCCTGATGATGTATGTGTCGCTGGAAAAATCGACGGCCGTTTTCGGTTTTCTCCTCTTCTTCGAACTGGCGCTGGCGTTGCTGGGATCATATTGCCTGACGAACGCGGACGGCGAGGGCGAAAGGGGGCTGTCGGATGAAGCGGGCGGACCCGAATCGATTGGAGGCGAATGAACGCGCCGACGCTTTTTATATTCATCCCGTTTATTTTCGGCGCGCTGGAGTTTTTTTTCGCGGAAAAGCGAAAGCTGATCGCGGCGCTGAGTTTGCTGATCTGCTTTTTTTTAGTCGGCGTATCGGCGTCGATTCCGATCAACAGCATGATTATTTATGGGGAAAATTCGCTGATCTATACGTCGAGCACCGATATCTTCGGAAGAACGCTGGCGCTCGAACGGTCGCAGCAGCCCATTCTTTCGTTTTTCTACGCGGTCGCCGCGATCGGGATTCTTCTTTCGCTCGCGATCCCGTCAAGCCGGTTTTTCGTCCCGGCCGCGTTGACGACGACGGCGATGGTCGTGACGGTTATCGCGGTCAAGCCGTTTATCTTCGGGGCGATGATGGTCTTTCTGGCGACGCTGATGATGTTCCCGCTGCTCTGGAACGAGCGGCGCGGCACGGGCGACGGATTGCTGCGGCTTGTCTTCTGGCAGCTGATGGGCATGATCCTGCTTTCGCTCGGCGCGTGGCTGGCGACGCTCGTCGATATCAATCCGACGAATCGGGGGCTGATGCTGCGGGTCACGCTGATCCTTTTTCTCGGACTGGCCTTTTGGCTCGGTTTTTTCCCGACGCATTCCTGGCTGGGAATGGTTCTGGAGGTAAGCTGTCCGTTTATCAGCGGCTTTCTGGTAACGCTGCTCCAGTTCGCTTCGCTGTATATCCTGCTCAATTTTATGAATTCGTTTATCTGGGTACGGACGAACGCGACGTTCCTGTTCGGGTTGAAGAATCTTGGAATGGTCATGATGATTCTGGGCGGGATTGAAACGCTGACGCAGCGTTCTTTTCAGCGTATTCAGTCAGCGGTTTATCTTGCTGAAAACGGCGTGGCGCTGATGCTGCTGGGGTTCAGGACGCCGGAATCGCTGACGATCTTTTTTTCGCTGCTGTTTATCCGCGTCCTGTCGGGAATATTCTGGGCGACGGCGAATAAATCCTACCTGAGCGGCGAGCGTGCGCGGGAAGCGGGGACGGGCGCCGGTTCGAATCGTCCGGCGACTGTTTTCATGATGATCCTTGCTTATTTTTCGATAACCGGTTTCCCGTTTCTGGCTTCCTTCCCGCTCAAGGTTTCGTTTTTATCGCTTTCATTTTCGCAATCGGAAACGATCGGGGGGCTTGCGTCGGCCGGTTGTTTGCTGCTGACGATTGGCGGATTCCGTTATGGGTACGGACTGCTGGCCGGGCTGCGCCGGTCCGTCCCGGCGGCGGACGGGGACGAAACGCAGCGGGCCGAAGCGGGCGAACGCGAACCGGGAGACATGAAGCCGTCGGACGACGAGAGCCGCGGACTGAAATTCGCGTTTTATGGGGGCGGAGCTTTCCTGATTTCGATCCTGCTTTATCCGGAGCTGTTGAACGCGTTTCTCGTCGGAATCCGGAATCATTTCTCGCTGATCGTCGGCGGCTGAGGATTTGAAAAGTCGCCGCTGAATCTTCGGAGATAACGGTATAATTGCTTTATATTTTTGGGAGTAACAGACTTTTATGGCACAATCCTGGAACCGAACGGTTGATGACGGCTTCGTCGACATGGAGCAGATCATCAAGCGGCTTGAATGGCTCGATAACGAGCGCCGGAAAGATAAGAGTCGGATTACGGCGTTGGAAAGCCGGATAACCGACCTGAATACGAACCATTCTCTTTTACAGAGCGAGATCAAGGACCTTCAGGAAGAATTCGCCAGGTTTTCGAGTTTTCAGAATCGGATCGACCTGTTGGATCATCAGATTTCCCAGCTGCGGATCGACGCCTTCCGGCAGATTGAAGAGCGCGATAAGACGCATACGGAACGCGAAAAGGAGATCGATAGCGCGCGCCGGAACGGGCTGGATTCGGCGAATCGGACGCTCAGCGAGCTTCGGAAGTCAATCGAACCGCTTCAGGAAATCCGAAAGACGCTCCTGACGCGGAACGAGGAATATTTCCGCCTGAACCGCATGATTGAGGAGGTCAATTCGCGGATTGAATCCGCCGCGCTTGATAAGGAAGAGTACAACCGATTTCAGAAGACGATCGAAGAAAACCGGAAGCAGGACGCGAAGCGCGTTACCGACGTGCATACCGAAATGGGGGCGTACCGCAAGCGGATCGACGAGATGCGCGGACGGGTGGACTTGGTGAACGATAATTTGCGTAAGGTTGAACAGCGCATGAACGAGCTTCTCTCGTCGGAAAGCGAGCGGAAGCAATCGTCGATTTCGTTCCAGGAAAAACAGTCGCTGACGCTGCTTGAATTCGAAAAGACGTGGCAGGAGTGGAAGAAGGCGTTCGACGAAATCGTCGTTAAGGCGGCAGGTCTCGAAACGCAGATGCAATCGATCGAGAATACGCAGCGATCCGTCAAGCGTTCGCAGGATACGCTCGACGAGGTTACGAATCGTTTCGACCGGCGGACGAACGAGCTGGTCGAGATGGAACGGCTGATGGAAGAGAAACTGCGGCAGGAATGGTCAACGTTTAAGGAAGACAATCAGAAGCGTTGGCAGTCTTATCAGCTCGGACAGGAAGAAATCCTCAACGATCAGAAGCGAACGGCCGACGTGCTGCAAACGCGGATACAGCTGATTGAGGATAATTACGCGACGCAGATGGACGACGTTAACCTGCGGGACGAATTATACGTTTCCCAGATGCAGGAGCTGTACACGATGGTACGCGGTTGGCTCGAAAAAATGGGCAAAACTGACTAACAACATAAGGGAATCGATTCATTCATGAAGAAAATTACTGTTATTGGGACTGGTTATGTCGGGTTGGTCACCGGCGCGTGTTTCGCGGATTTAGGGAATTTCGTAACGTGTCTGGATATCAATGAAAAGCGGATTTCGGACCTGCGGGCGGGCGTGATGCCGATTTATGAGCCCGGGCTTGACCAGATCGTCGAACGGTCTTACCGCGCCGGCCGGCTGAGGTTTTCGACGGATTACGCTGAGGCGCTGAAAAACGTCGAGATTATTTTTATTGCGGTCGGGACGCCTTCCGGCGAAAACGGTGAAGCGGATTTATCGTACGTCGAATCCGCGGTGGAGCGGATCGCGGAGGTCGTCGAGGGGGCGTTTATTATTGTCGATAAATCGACGGTTCCGGTTGGCACGGGCGATTGGATTGACGACATGCTCCAGCATCACGCGAACGGGAAGACGTTCGATTTCAGCGTCGTTTCGAACCCTGAGTTCTTACGCGAAGGATCGGCGATCGGCGATTTCATGCGTCCGGACCGCGTCGTTCTGGGGTCGAAGAATCCGCGCGCGGTCGACATGATCGAAGAATTGTACGCGCCGCTGCGCTGTCCGATCGTGAAGACCGATATCCGAACGGCTGAAATGATCAAGTATGCGTCGAACGCGTTTTTAGCGGCGAAAATTTCGTTTATTAACGAGATCGCGAATATCTGCGAAAAGGTTGGAGCGGACGTGATCGACGTCGCCAGGGGGATGGGGCTGGATAACCGGATCGGGCCGAAGTTCCTGAACGCCGGGATTGGCTGGGGCGGGAGCTGCTTCCCGAAGGACGTAAAAGCGCTCGCGCATATCGCGCGGGAATACGGGACCCAGCCGCAGCTTCTCGAAGCCGTTATCCGGATCAATCAGACCCAGCGAATGCGCGTCGTTGAAAAGCTGGAAACGCTCTTCGGCGACGTAAAGGGGAAGCGTATCGGAGTTCTTGGGCTGGCGTTTAAGGCGGATACCGACGACATGCGCGAGAGTCCGGCGGCGGATATTATCGGGATTCTCGTCAGGAAGGGCGCTGTCGTTCGAAGCTATGACCCCGAGGCAATGGAGCAGGCGCGATCGCTGGTCCCCGCGGAGGTGACGCTCTGCGAAAATCCGTATCAGGTTGTCGAAGGCGCGGACGCGCTGGTCCTGGCGACGGAATGGAACGAGTTTAAGCAGCTCGATTTTGATAAGGTCTCGAAGCTCATGGCGCAGAAAATCGTTCTCGACGGACGGAACCTCTGGGATCCGGAGCTGCTGACGTCGATGGGGTACCGGTATTTCGGCGTGGGGTTGGGGAAATATACGATTTGATCTTTTAATTCCGGGAATAAAAAAAGCGGGACGCGGGCGTGAGACGGCTTCCTCAGGTCAGATTCTGGCCTGATTTTCAGAGGCAGCTCGCAGCGCGATCCCGCTTTTTCGTACGCTGGACGCGTTATTCTTCGCTCAGGCGAACCAGGAAGTAGTTTTTCTTTCCGCGGCGGAGGACGAGGAACGCGCCTTCGATAAAGTCCGATCGGGTGACGATTGCGGCCGCGTTGTCGGCGCGATGATTATTCAGGTAGATTCCGCCTTCGGCGATCGCCCGGCGCGCCTCCCCTTTCGATTTCAGGAAGCCGCTCGTCTCGCTCAGGAAGGCCGCGAGGTCGACCGGCGCGCCGCTCAGCTCGGCGGGACGGATTGTCTTCGACGGAACGTCGGCGAAGATATCCTGAATATCGTCGGCGGAAAGGCCGTCGATATCGCCGCCGAAAAGAGCCGAGGTCGCCTGACGCGCCTTGTCGAGCGCTTTCTGCCCGTGCATCAGGTACGTCATCTCTTCCGCTAAGGCCCGCTGCGCCGCGCGTTCTTCGGGGCGGTTCGCCGTTTTATCTTCCAGCTCGGCGATTTTTTCCGGCGTAAAAAACGTATAGAAACGGATAAAGTCGATGACGTCGCTGTCGTCGGCGTTGAGCCAGAACTGATAGAACTTATATGGCGAGGTTCGTTTCGGATCGAGCCAGACGGCGCCGCCGGCGGTCTTCCCGAACTTCGTCCCGTCTTTCTTTTTGATCAGCGGGTAAACGATCCCATAGGCCGTTTGTCCGAGTTTCCGGCGGATCAGCTCGACGCCGGCGGTAATATTCCCCCATTGATCCGAGCCGCCCGCCTGAACCGTGCAGCCGTAGTTTTTATACAGGTGATAAAAGTCGTACGACTGAAGAAGGCTGTAACTGAACTCGGTAAACGAAATCCCGTTTTCACGGTCGATCCGACTTTTAACCGCGTCCTTCGCGAGCATGGCGTTGACGGTAAAATGCTTCCCGATACTGCGGAGAAAATCGATCAGGTTCAGCTGGTTGAGCCAATCAGCGTTGTTCATGATCCGCGCGGGGTTGGTCTTAACCTCGAAATCGAGGAAGTGCGCTAATTGCTTCTGGATCATTTCGACGTTATGATGAATTTCGTCCGGCCCGAGCAGGTTCCGTTCGTCGGATTTTCCGCTGGGATCGCCGATCATTCCGGTCCCGCCCCCGGCGAGCGCGATTACATGATGTCCGCAGCGCTGCCAGCGCGCCAGCGCGAGCATGGGGACCATATGCCCGACATGCAGCGAGTCGGCGGTTGGGTCGAATCCGTTATACAGCGTTACGGATTGTCCGGCGAGGATTTCCGGTAAACCTTCGATGACATCGTGGACCATGCCGCGGGATTTCAGCTCGGTAAAGATATTTTTTGGGATCGTCATGGGGTTGGTCGCCTTTCGTTAACTTTCGATTGAGAGCCGATAAATATTCGTTTCACGCTGAACGAAGCCGCAGCGCCGGTACAATCGGTTCGCGGCCTCACGGGAGGGGCGGGAGGTCAGGTCGACGGTAATCGCGCCCGCGGTTTTCGCGCGCTCGATCGCGGCTTGAACCAGCCGTTCGCCGATTCCCTGCCCGCGGCTGTCCTCGTCGACGACGACGTCTTCGATCCAGGCGCGGACGCCGGTCGGGATCCGGAATACCGCGAGCGTCAGCATCCCTGCCGCCGCGCTGCCCTGATCTTCCTCGACCGCCATGAGTAAAATCGATGCCTCCCCCCGGATCAGGTCTTTAATTTCCGCGGTCGTCGGTCTTTTTGCAGAAGCGGAAAGCTGCGGGAGGAGGCGGAGAATCGCTTTCTCAGCCGCTTCGGAATATTCGGTTACTTCGATTATTTTCATCTTTTCCTTCTTTTGCTTGCTTTTCCGATCGGAGCCGACCGGAATTGTCCTTGATTATACTATTCAAACGTTGCCACGATTAACAGGCTGGTCAATTTTACAGCTTCGGTCGGCATAGTTATTGCATGAGGTACAATTATAGAAGTTGGCGTTTGTCAAGGTCTATAACGATTGTTGTCGGAGGACAGGATGCAAAAAGGGTTTGTTCGGTTTGTCGGGGTGATTCTGATTTTTTTCGGACTGTTTCAGCTGCTTCCGATGCTGAATATTTCGGTTGTGATTGGAAATTTTAACTTTGTGAAATGGTTCCCGATCGCGTATGTCCTGATCGGGCTGGTCGAGTTCGCGAACGGCGAAAACGGCGGCGGCTGGTTCTGGGGGTTGTTCGCGCTGCTGTTCGGTTTGATTGCGCTGCGTCCGTTGATTGAAGTGCCGCTGCTGAACGCGATCCCGTTAGAGGGGTTCTTTGCGCCGGTTCTGGTCCTGGCTTATGGAGTTAAAACGTTGACGGAAAAATAGCGGATTTCGGCGCGGGACAGGGTTTCATCCACCCGCCGCCGATTGCCGCACAGGGAAATACCTTCCCCGCAGGTCAAAAGTGCAGGGGCTGTTATCGATCGGCAGCTCCGGACGATTCGGAAAAAGCGCAGACCAAAAACGCGGTCTCCGGTCCTTTTACGAAGCGACGTCGGGACCCGGCTGGCTTTCGTTTTTTTCCTCCGATTCCTCGAATTTCCTGACGAAATCTTTTATGCGGCTGAACGTTTCCTGGCTGATGACATGTTCAACACGGCAGGCGTCTTTCGTCGCGTTCGGTTCAGAGACCCCGAGCATCCTGAAGCACCGGGACAGCGTCGTATGCCGTTCGTAGGTGCGTTCGGCGATTTTTCGGCCTTCCGGAAGCAGCTCGATCAGGTTGTTATGATCCATGGAAACGAGATTATTTTCGCGGAACTTCTTCATCGCGATACTGACGCTGGGTTTTGAAAACCCCAGGTAGTTCGCGATGTCGACCGATTGAACGGCGCCATTCTTCTTTTCCAGAATCAGGATCGCTTCCAGATAATCCTCAGCAGATTCTTTGATTTTCATGATCCTCTTCTCCTTTCATGTATTAATAATCATAGCATAATTTGCGGCGACTAACGAGAATGTTATCGAAAGGGGTTGAAGAAACGTCCGCCGTTCGCGAAGGTGATCGCGATCCCGCCCAGGCTCAGCAGCGCGGCGACGATCAGGACTGCGTAATCGGATCGGGTCATCGGCCGTTCGCAGTACCACGTCCGCCGTTCTTTTTTTCCGAACCCGCGCAGGTCCATCGCGTTGGAGATCAGCTCAATCCGTCCCAGCGACGAGAAGATCAGCGGGATCGCGACCTCGGTCAGTCCGGCGATCCGTTTTCGAAGCGGCGCTTCCCGCGACAGGTCGGTCCCGCGCGCCTGCTGCGCCTGCGAAATATTGTGAAGATCGGTCTGAATATCGTCGATATAACGGAGGGTGATCGAGACGGCGTAGCTTATCCGGTAGGACAGTTTCAGTCGGGTTAACGATCCGGCGAATTCGCTTGGGTCGGTCGTGACGATAAACAGGAGCGCGATCGGAACGATCGTTATATATTTCAGCGTAACGTTAAAGAGGTAAAAGAGCTGTTCCCGCGTGACGGTAAAGTTAGTCGTGAAGCGGAAGTATTCCCGCCGGGTTCCATAGATTTCGACGCCCTGTTCCGGGGCGAAAAGATAAATTGTCAGGTCGTTCAGAAGAAGAAAAATCAGGATGAAGAGGACGACGGCTCGGATTTCGCTGAATTTTATCCGCGCAATTTTCAGAACGATGATCGACAGGATCAGCGCCAGACCTAGGACGCGGGTATCGTAGCTGATCATGCAGACAATCGTCCAGAGCAGAAAGACGATCAGTTTCGTCGCGCCGGTGAGGCGATGAACCGGACTGTCTCGATCAATATAGCTTAGCAGGTTGTTTTCAGACGCCATTTCTCCCTTTCTTCGCGGTCGAAGTCGATAAACCGCTGGACGAAGCGGATCGGGTCGGCAATTCCGGACGCTTTCGCGATCGTCAGCAGGCTCGTTTCCTTCAGGTTGGCCTTCCGGATAACGTCGCCGTCGGTCAGGACGCGGGACGGCAGCTCGTCGCAGATCAGCTTTCCGTCGGCGATAACGATCGCGCGTTCGGTATATTCGAGCATGAGGTGCATATCGTGGGTGACCATGACGATTGTCAGCCCGCGCCGCTGGAGATCGACCAGAAATTCCATGATTTCGGTATAGTGACGGAAGTCCTGCCCGGCGGTCGGCTCGTCGAGAAGAAGGACGTCCGGTTCGAGGACGAGGATCGCGGCGATCGTGACGCGTTTTTTCTGACCGTACGAGAGCGCGGAGACGGGCCAGTTCCGAAACGGATACAATCCGCAGATTTTCAGGACCTCGTCGACGCGCCGGTCGATTTCCTGTTTTTCGACGTCGCGCAGCTTCAATCCCAGTCCAACTTCCTCGCGGATCAGGACCTTCGAGAGCATCTGGTTCGGGTTTTGCATGACGTAGCCGATCGAATCGGCTCGGCGGCGGATCGATACGTCTTTCAGGCTCTTTCCGCGCAGCCGGATCTCGCCGCTCGTGGGTTTTTCAAATCCGCAGATCAGCTTGCACAGCGTGCTTTTCCCCGCGCCGTTTTTTCCGACGATCGCGATCATTTCGCCTTTGTGGATCGTGAAGTTAATCTCTTTCAATACTTCGCGCGTATCGTTATAAGCGAACGAAACGTCGTCGAACGTCAGGATCTCTTCTTTTTCTTCGCTCGTTTGAGGAACGTTAATCGACCGGTACCAGCGCTGGATCGGTTCGCGGATTTTTTCGATCGGAAGCTTCGCGACGGACGCGGGGCGAAGCTCCGGCGTAACCGGAACGCCGGCGTAGCGGAGCGCAGTCAGGTAGAGCGGTTCGCGAATCCCGTACTCGCGGAGCATCCCTGAGGCTAAGATCCGGTCAGGCGTGTCGTCGGCGATAACCGTCCCATGATCCATCAGGAAGATCCGGTCGATTCCGCGCCAGAGTACGTCTTCGAGCCGGTGTTCGATGATGAGGATGGTTTTGCTCTCGTCCTGCGCGAGGCGGTCGATCAGTTCGATCGCGTACTGGCCGGTCGCGGGGTCCAGGTTCGCGAGCGGTTCGTCGAAAAGAAGAATATCGACGTTGTCGATCAGGACGCCAGCCAGCGCGACGCGCTGTTTCTGCCCGCCGGAGACTTCCTGCGGCGTGGATTTGAGATGGTGATCGATGTCGACGAGGCGGGCGACCGCTTCGACGCGCGGGATCATTTCGCTCTGCGGGACGCAGTCGTTTTCCAGCGAAAACGCAATATCTTCGCCGACGGTCTGACCGACGAACTGCCCGTCCGAATCCTGGAGCACGGTCCCGATCATCTTCGATCGGTCATAAATTACAGTGTCGTTTGCGACGGAACCCTGAATTTCGATCGTTCCGGTGATCTTACCTTTGTAATAATGCGGGGCGAGACCGTTGACGCAATGTCCCAGCGTGCTTTTCCCGCTTCCCGACGGGCCGAGGATCAGGATTTTTTCGCCGGCGTAAACGGTTAAATTGATATCTTTGAGCGTTGGTTTCGCTTGCGCAGTGTAATGAAAGGAGAAGTTTTTAAATTGAATGACGGGCTGTTTCATCGGCTTTCCGGTCGAAGCTGCGTTTGGACGCGCGAACCGCTCGGCGGAAAGCCTGTCCAAACCTGCGTGGGAAGCGGGCGCGCGATCATCTATGATAACGATCTGATTCGGAACTTTTCCCGGTTTGGGAGGTTAATTCAGGCGAGGAAGCGGGAGAGCGTCCCCGCTTCCTCATCCCGCCACGCTCAGGTTTGAGCGCCAACACGTTCCAAATTGTATAGCGTTACCGTAGAATGGAAACCGGTCCCGCTTTTTCCTGACGAGGAGCGTTTTTTTTATTCTTCCCGAAGACTTCCGGACTGGGTTCGCGTTTTCGAGTAAGCGAACAGGAAGAGCGAGCCTAAGATCAGGATGGAAAGCATGTTAGCGAGGCTGGCCGCAGCTGCCTGACTGAATACTTTCTGCGCCGGTTCAGCGTAGATCAGCATGTCGAGCCCCGGAGCGATCAGTCCCCAGGCGATGGCGTTGCCGATGATCTGGAAGACGTTGAACGTAATGAAATCGGAGAGCTTCGTTTCGCCTCGTTCGATCGAGAGCCGGTTCCAGCAGGAGCCGACGATCGCGCCCAGCGCGATTGAGCCGACGACCCAGCTCCACCAGACGCCGCCGTAGAAGAGCATATCGGTCAGCGCATGACCGATCAATCCGATCAGCGCGCCGGCGATCGGGCCGAAGAGCGCCGCCATGAATGCCAGGAACGGATACGCGGTCGAAATATTCGTATTCGGAATCGGGGTCGGGATTGAAACGAAACGGTTCAGGACGAGGAAGATGGCTGAGCCAATGCCTATCGCAACAATGGTTCGGGTGTTCAATTTCATTTTGGTACTTTTCCTTTCCGGTTTTCTGTTGCCTGAATTATACTTAGAATTATCAGAAAAAACGTAATTCTAAAAATAATAAGCTCCCGGTTCCCCGTTCCCGGAACCATTCCCGCCGCCGAGATACGCAGCCTGAACCTTCGGATTGTTGAGCAGCTCTAAACCCGTGCCGGTTAAAACGATTTCGCCCGTTTCGAGGACGTAGCCGCGATCGGCGACCGCCAGCGCCATTTGCGCGTTCTGCTCGACGAGGAGAATCGAGGTGCCCTGAGCGTTGATATCGACGATGATATCGAAGATCTGCTCGACGAGGATTGGAGAAAGCCCCATCGACGGTTCGTCGAGGAGCATTAAGTCCGGATTCCCCATCAGCCCACGTCCGATCGCGAGCATCTGCTGTTCCCCGCCGGAGAGGGTGCCGCCGGCCTGGCTTCGCCGTTCTTTCATCCGCGGGAAGAGTTCGTAAACGCGGTCAAGGTCGCGGCGGATCTGCGCCGGGTCGTTCTTGAGGAACGCGCCCATCTCCAGATTTTCCTGCACGGTCATTTTCGGGAAAATATGCCGTCCTTCCGGGACCTGAACGAGGCCCTTTCGAACGATCTGATCGGTGGGGATACTGGTGACGTTTTCGTCCTGATACGTAATCGATCCGCTGGTAATTTCGACGACGCCGGAAATCGAATTCAGCGTGGAGCTTTTCCCTGCGCCGTTCCCGCCGATCAGCGCGACGATTTCGCCGCGATTAACGGTCAGCGAGATTCCCTGAAGCGCGTGGATCGCGCGGTAATAGACGTTGAGGTCTCGAATCTGAAAGTACATTATGCTTCTCGCTTTCCCTGTTTTTTCCGCTGCGCATATTTCACGACGAGATTTTCGGTTCCCGCCCCGAGGTACGCTTCGATAACGCGCTGATCGTGGCGGATGACCTCCGGGGTTCCTTCGGCGATTTTTTCGCCGTGGTCGAGAACGACGATATGGTCCGAAATGTTCATGACGACTTTCATATCATGTTCAATGAGGATGATCGTGATTTTGAGCTCTGAACGAAGCGTGTTGATCAGCTCGATCATCGCGTCCGATTCATGCGGATTCATTCCGGCGCAGGGTTCGTCCAGGAGGAGCAGGTGCGGATTGTTCCCCAGCGCGCGGGCGATTTCGAGCCGGCGCTGCGCCCCATAGGGAAGGTTTTTGGATAGTTCGTTCGCGTAGCCGGTCAACCCTACGAAGTCGAGGAGGTTGGCGGCTTTTTGAATCGACTGCTTTTCCTCGCGGCGGTTGCGGTAGGTCTGGAAAATTGCGTCGACCGGATTTGAACGCAGCCGCGGCTGCTGTCCGATGAGGATGTTTTCGATGACCGACATGCTGGAGAAGAGCCGGATATTCTGATAAGTTCGCGAGATTCCGAGGTTAGCGACTTCGTCGGTCGGGATGCCGTTGATCGGGCGGCCCTGGAAGAGGACGGTTCCCGAGTCGATTTTATAGAAGCCGGAGATGCAGTTGAAGAAAGTCGTTTTTCCGGCGCCGTTCGGACCGATAATTGAAAAGATCGACTGATACGGGACTTTGACGTTGACGTTATTCACGGCGGTCAGCCCGCCAAAGTTGATAATAATATCTTCGGTTTCGAGGATATTGAGACGGCGAGAGGGGGCGGCTTCGCTCATGGCTTCAGTTCCTCCTTCAGCTTTTCCAGATTTTTATCCGGCTCCGCGTAAATTTTCCTCCTGCGGATCGGGAATAATCCTTCCGGCCGGATAATCATCATCGCGATCAGCAGTACGCCGAACACGACCATCCGGTAGTTTTCAAGATCGCGGAGAAGCTCGGGAACGCCTTTGATCATGAACGCTCCGATCAGCGCGCCGGGGATCGACCCCATGCCGCCGACGACGATGACCGCGAGCGAGTTTACGGAGACCATGAAGACGAAATCGCCCGGCCCGATATACGTATTCCGCGAGGCGTAAAGCGCGCCGGCGGCTCCGGCGATGACCGCGCCGATAATTACGGCGAGGACTTTATAGCTCCCGACGGAAACGCCGCAGGCCTGCGCAACGGTTTCATCCTCGCGCATCGCTTCCCAGCTTCGCCCGACGCGCGAATATTGGAGCCTGTAAACGACGTAGAGGCAGAGCGCGAACAGGAAGATCATCACATAAAGGAAATATAGATTATCTGGGATGGGTTTCCCGAAGAGCCGGTCGATGAACTCGAATCGTCCCGGCTGCCCGATGTCTTTGATCCCCTGCGGACCGCCGGTAAAGTCGGCGAGCAGGTTTGAATTTACGAGCGCGCGGACGATCTCGGCGAACCCAAGCGTCACGATCGCCAGGTAATCGCCGCGCAGGTTCATAATGGGCAGCCCGACGATGACGCCGCCCAGCCCAGAGATGACGAGGGCGATAATGAACGCGAGCGGAAATGAGAATTCGAGCCCGAGCGGCTTTGGCGCGGTCAGCAGCGCGAACGTGTACGCGCCGATCGCGTAAAAGGCGACGAAGCCGAAAACGAGCTGACCTGAGAGTCCGACGATCAGGTTCAGCCCGAGGCCCAGGATCGCGTAAATCAGGATCAGTCCGAGGACGGAAATCCCGTAGGGACTTAGAACCAGCGGGAGCGCGAGGCAAAGCAGGATGACGATAACGGGGAAAGTCATCCGAACGGTTTTGTTCCTGCGGATGCGGCGGATCGCTTCGTTTCCGGCGACGCTTTTCTGAAGCGCGCGCCAGGATTTCGCCGGCTGGTCGGTCGTCTTGAGGATCCAGGCAAGGACTCCGCCGCAGAGCGCGCCGGCGGCGGTCAGCCCGATGTAGACGGCGATCATGCGGGGGATTTCGAGCCCAAACGCGGCGGTCCGGATTGCATCGGGAGACATCATGTCTAAATAGGCGCGGATTTTTACTCCGTCCGCGTTTAACCTTCCAAGAACCGCGTTCAGCGCCGCGATCAGGACGCCGGCGCAAACGCCGAGCAGGAGCGACTGGCCAAGGCTGCGCCCGAGCGACGGTTTGGCCGTTCCGGGACGGTAGAGCGACCGGATGTAGCTGAGCGCTGCGAAAAAGGCGACGAGCGCGACGACGCCGGCGTAAAACGCCGGAGAGGACGTTTTGACTTTATCGTTCGACGTCAGCAGCTTTTCAAGCATGATCCCAAGCGCGGCGGTCATGTTAATCAATTCAAGGAAAATGAGAATGACGCCGGCGAGAACCCCTTTTATCGCCGCGTTTCCGAATGAATTTTTCATGTCAGACTTTCTCCTGTGTCGATAGGTTTCGGGTAAAGAGGCCGGACGGTTTAAGGATCAATACGAGGATCAGGATCGAGAACGCGATAACGTCTTTCAGCTGGAAATCGATTCCGAGAAAAGCCGGGCCGATCGATTCGACGATCCCCAGGATCATTCCGCCGGCCATTGCGCCCGGGATATTTCCGATTCCTCCGAGGACGGCGGCCGTGAAAGCTTTGATCCCCGGGAGGAAGCCGACGTAATGATTAAAAAGGCCGTTATGGATCCCCCACATGACGCCGGCGGCTCCGGCGAGGAAACCGCTGATAATAAACGTCTGGCTGGCGACCCGGTCGGTATTGATCCCCATCAGCTGTGCGGTATTTTTATCCTGCGACACGGCGCGGATCGATTTCCCCAGCCTGGTTTTCTGAACGAAGAGGTATAGCGCGATCATCAGGATCAGCGCCAGAACGAGGCTGAAAACGCCGGTCTTGGTAATCACGATCATGCCTTCGCCCATTTCGATATTCCAGCCGCTCCCACGAGCGAGGATACCGGGGTTTTTATAGGTTTTCTTTGTCGCCCCGAACATCAGTTGCGCGGCGGTTTCGATAAAAATCGACGCGCCGACGGCGCTGATCAGCGGGGCTAATCGGACCGGAGAGTTTCGCAGCGGTCGGTATGCGATTTTTTCGAGGAGGAACCCACTGAGCATTGAGACTGACGTTCCGATCAGGAAGGCGACCGCGATCGCCAGGACAGGGTAGGCGTTCATGAAATTCGATTCGCCGATTTGCCATGCGTCAAGCGCTTCGAACGTAAAAAATCCCGCGAAGCATCCCAACATCATGATATCGCCATGGGCGAAGTTAATCAGCGCCATGACTCCGTAAACGAGCGTATAGCCGATCGCGATCAGCGCGTACATTCCGCCGACGATCAGCCCGGTGTTCAGGAAGCTGAGCCAGAAAACCGATCCATAGGTTGGACGGGTGATCAGGATGATCGTCCGGTAAATCAGGAACGATAAAGCGCCGAGACCGACGATTATCCGAAGCCAGTTGATCCGGCGGACGCCGGTCGGCTTCTTTTTGCTCGAAGAAAATAAGTTAAACGCCATGGAATTGCATGTCCTCTCTGTCAGACACAGCTTAAGTCAGCCCGGATTTAGAAATTAAAGATTACCTGAGGAGGGCGTTGTCAAGTCGGATTCAGGTTGGTAACCGCTGCGGCTGAAGTTAATTGTGTCAATTCTACCATTGCCGACGGATCATTTTTCTACAGTAGCAGGATAATGTGACGTAGATAAAATCGGATTCTGCGCTTATACATGTTTGAAAAACCTGCCTCATGAAGACACAGACGAGGCAGGTTTGGCTAACGGGTTTGCGAACGACGGTTATTCGGAGATAATTTCCCATTTGCCGTCGACGACGCGGTAGAAGGTCGGTCCTGACGCGTTGCATTCGCCGACTTCCGAGCATGTGATTTCGCCGGTGATCCCCTGGAACCCGGAGGTCGTCCGAACGGCTTTCACGAGTTCAGCGCGTGGAACATACAAGTTTCCGTCTTCGCCAACGAACGCGACGGAACGGATCCGATCGGCGAGCACCTGAACGGTGTCATACGAGAACCAGGCGAACGAGCTCATCGATCCGGGGACGCGTCCGTATTTTTCCTCGTATTCCGCGTCGAAGGCTAATTTCGCTTCCGATTCTCCCGGAACGGTCGAGGTCCCGATCAGGCCTTCAGCGTTGGCGCCGGCTTTTTCGAGGACTTCGACGCCGAACGCGCCGTCGTCGGAGAAGATCGGCGTTCCGGCAAGACCGAACTGCGCTTTCTGGTTCAGGAGAACAGAGAGTTCAGCCGTGAAACCGCCGTAGTAGATAATCTCGGGTTTTGTTGAGGCGACGGCGGCCAGAACCGCGCCGTAGTCGGCTTCTCCGGCGGTAATCGATTCATAGGCGACCGGTTCGATTCCGGCGTCGCGAAGCGTCGACACGACGGTATCGGCGATTCCTTTTCCGTAGTCTCCGCCGTCATGGATAATCGCGACTTTCGAGAATTTCAGCGTGTTGAGGATGAACTCGGCGGCGAAAGCGCCCTGGGCCGAGTCCTGGAAGACGAGCCGGTTGAAAACGTCGTTGTCTACGGTCAGGTTTGCGCCTGTCGCGGACGGGGACATCATCGGGATAAACGCTTTCTCGAAGATCGGGATGACTGCGGCGGATTCGGCGGTGAAAACGTTTCCGGCGTCGGCGACGAAGGTTGGATCGGTGATCCATTTATTCGCGACCGCGACCGCGGTCTCGGCCGACCCTAACGTGTCTTCCGGGAGGAGCTCCCAGCCGAAGCCTTCGATCGGTTCGAGATTTTCGATCGCTATCGCCTGAGATTCGGTGATGTCCTGTCCGTACATCGCGTATTCGCCGGTAATCGGACCGGCGACGCCAATTTTAATCGTGTCGCCCGGTTCAATCCTGGCGCATCCGCCTTCAGCGTCGCAGCGGGTCATATCGGACTGAGCGGAAACGCTTAGCGCCGAAAAAGCGATCGCGAGCAGCGCGATCCAAAAGACGAGGGAGTTTTTTTTGTGGTTCATTTTTGTTTTCTCCTGAATCAGAGGTATTCCGGTTCGGTCGCTTCAGGTAGGTTGAATCGTTCGTTCCGCCGAGGGCGTGCGTTCATGTTGGGTATGAAATTGACTCCTACGTTTCGAAACCGATTAGGAAAATTCTCTCATCGATAAGAATGAATGTCAAGAAGGGCAGGAAAAAACATGACAACGGCAGAGTTGTTGTAAATTGAAAAGGTATAATGTAGCCAGATCCCGAATATAACTTTGAATATATATGTTACGTCAGAAAGCTTCAAAATCCCAAGTGTGACAATTATCTCTGTTTATTTGGCCGAAAATCCTGTTTATGGAAAAAGCACGTTGAAATGCTTGACATATTTCTCTTTTAGGTTAGAATTCCAACAATAAACAACAATTTGCCATAAAATGCAACGCGTGATGTTTTTATTATGCCACAGGGTATGTTTCAATCATAAAAAGGAGGAATGATGCTTGGTTTTGCTACAGATTATGCAGGCGAGTCGGCTTCGGTCGAAGAGATGTACAGGACGCTTTCGGATATTTCCGAAGCTGGTTTTTCTCATATTCATTGGACGCATGAATGGAGTGGCGACTATACCTATTCCGTTTATGAAATGATCCAGATTCGCGAGTGGATGGACGCGTTAGGGCTTAAATCGAAAGGGCTTCATGCGACGGAGGGCAGCAATCGAAGAAATATTCAAGGGAAATATTCGTACCGTTGGTCGGAACAGGATCGGCGCGATTATACGTCGGAAAATGATTTGAATCGATTGGCCGGGGTGGAATTAATTAAAAATCGGATCGATCTCGCGGCGGTTCTGGGCTCATCCGAAATTGTTCTGCATATGCAGTTGCCATATATGCAATTCGAGAAAAGCGAATCGTTTAAAGAAAAATACTATTCGCAGGTCTGCAAGTCGTTTGATGAGATTGAGGCTTATTCGAAGGCAAGGAAGGTTCGCGTCTGTTTGGAGAACCTGTTGGGGACGCCCAACCGTTATCAGGTTGAACAGTTCGATTTACTCTTTAAACGATACGACGCTGACTTTTTGGGTTTTTGCTTTGATACGGGGCATGGAAATATAACGGGCGATTATTCTTTTGAATTGTTAGAACGGTATCTGGATCGATTGTTCTCGGTGCATCTGTCCGATAACCATGGCCTTCGGTCGCAGGATTGCTGGAATGTCGATAGCGAAATGACAAAATGCGACGAGCATTTGATTCCATTCGAAGGGTCTTTAGATTGGGAGCGCTTTGCCGAGATTGTCGCAAGATCTCCTTATGAAATGCCGATCGTTCTTGAGGTTTCGAATAAAGGACGGGACAATAAAAGCTATTTGGCTGCATGTCTGGAGGCAGGGAACAGAATTACAGAATCTATTCTGTCATTTAGAAAAAACTAAGGAAAAGGAGTCTATATGGGCAATAAGTTAAGTAAGTTGGATTTTTCAAGGAAACAGTTGGTTCAATTTCTACTGATCGTTTCGAATAGTCAATTGGTATACGCGTTTATTGCGATCCGAAGTGTGCTGTATGATCCGTTCCTGGAGGCGTTGGGGGTTAATAATACTCAATTCGGCGTTCTGATGGGCTTCATTGGCTTGATAACCACCTTTGGGAATATCGCGTTTGGATGGGTGCAGGATCGTTTCTCGACAAGGAAGGTGCTGGCGGTCAATTCGTTTGTCTACGGAATCCTGGCTTTATTTGTGGCAATTATGCCTCAGTCTCCTTTTTTCATATTGGCGATCGTATTTGTCGGATTCGGCTTTACCGGCGATGCGCTGTATTGGGCGAGCGTTTTGAAAAGCGTTCGGAACATTGCGCCAGAAACCAAGCAGGCGACGGCATTTGGAATTATGGAATTTATTCGCGGCGGGTGGGAGTTTATTACAAACGCGTTAGCTGTCGCGGTTTATACCTGGCTTGGTTATACGATTTTTGGTATGAAAGTCGCGATGTGTATCAATGCCAGTTTAACAATATTATCAGCATTAACGATATGGTTTTTTGTCCCTGAAGAGAATCTTCTTCAGACAAACGTCAGCAGCGAAAAGACAAGGCTTGCGTTTAAAGGGTTCCTGCAAGTGCTTCGGATGCCCGCTGTTTGGATGACTGGGCTTGCAGCCTCATGCGTATATGCTACATTTGCGGCAGTGAATACATATTTCGTTCCATATCTCAAAAATGTTTATCTTTTGCCGATTGCGTGGGTAAGTATCTTCGGATTGATCAATGGGTCTATTACACGCCTGACCGCCGGACCGGTCGCCGGTTTTATTTCGGATTATGCGTTCAAATCCAGCGCGCATCTGATGAAGATTTGCTATGCGGTTTTAACCATTTTGCTGGCAGTTGCATTATTCCTTCCAAAACAGTCAAGCGTTTTTATTCCGGCTGCGATCGTGCTGATCCTGGTTTCAATAACTTGCTTCCTGATTCGAGGAGTGTATTATTCTCCAATCGGTGAAATGGGTGTCCCAAAGGAAATGGGCGCTGCTGCGATGTCGGTTGCATCGTTTATCGGTTATTCTCCTTCTTTTTGGGCTTATCCGATTTATGGGTCGGTTATCGATAGCTTCCCTTCAGCAAAGGCCTATAGTATAATTTTCATCATCTTGATTGGTTTGGCAATCTTGGGCTTTACTTTGAATTTCTTTCTTGGAAAAAAGATCCTGGAACATCGAGAATCGAATAAAGCTGGCGTTTGATCGAGGCCTGCGCGATCCTTTAGGAGGCAGATAATTATTAATAATATGATTTAAATTATTCGTATGGTCAATTGAGCTGTTCGGCTCAATTGACCATATCTGTGTTTCAGGTGAAAAAGGGGATAAAGATGAAAAAAAGGATTTTTCCGATATGCTTTATGGTTGTATCTTGTTTTCTTATAGGCGCGTGTAAATCGGGCAGGCCAGATTCTCAAGAAGTTGATCTGACTTCCGTTCCGTTGGCGACGATCATCCAAAACGCCCAGGAGGAAGGTATTATCGAGAGTGTTGGGATGCCGTCTAACTGGGCCAATTGGGGCGCAAGTTGGCTTGCGATGGAACGTAAATATGGGATTAATCATAATGATATAGATTTATCTTCTTCTGAGGAATTATCGACGTTTGAGGTTGAAAAGAATAGCCCTACGAAGGATATTGGCGATGTCGGATATTCCTTTGGAAAGATTGCGATTGAAAAAGATCTCGTTCAGCCTTATAAAGCTTCTGTTTGGGAGTCTATTCCTGCTTGGGCGAAAGATCCGCAGGGCCGATGGGTCGTATCCTATACGGGCACGATCTCGTTAATAACCAATACGAAATTGGTGGAAGACGCTCCTCGACAATGGGCAGATATCTTAGACGGCGATTATAAAATCACGCCGGGGGATGTGGTGCGCGGCGCATCCTCGCAAATGGCTGTTCTCAGTGCGGCTTTAGCGTTTGGCGGAAGCCTGGAGAATGTTCAACCTGGAATTGATTTCTTTGTCAATTTAGCGAAAGAAGGGCGGATCGATCCAGGAGAAATTTCGGAAGGCCGGATGGCGAAGGGGGAGGTTGCTGTCGGGCTTCATTTTGATTTCGCTGGGCTCTCCTGGCGTGAATCGATTGGCGAAATCAATCCTGATTTAATAGTCGAAACGCATATTCCTCAGGATGGGGCTGTGCAAAGCGGGTATTGCCTGATTATAAATAAATATGCGCCGCATCCGTACGCTGCTGCTTTAGCTGTAGAGTATATGTTAAGCGACGAGGGTCAAATTGATCGGGCGAATGGTTTTGCGAGGCCAATCCGCTCCGACGTGAAAATACCTGATGAGATTCAGGCGAAATTAATTCCTGACGTAGAGTATCAGAACGTGTATACGAGCTCTGATATCGACGCGATCAATAAAGCATGCAGCGAAATTTCAAGATTGTGGGAAGAAGAGGTTATTCCGAATATGAAATAATCTCCGGAGTAAATGATCATGTTTGGCATACTGCGTCAGGTAAACGAAAAAGGCAGAAGACTGGTTTTCAGATATAAAAGCGCGATTCCGTTTTTTGTGATTGTGCTTTTCTTTGAAGTCATTCCGATCGTGAATATGATTTCGCGTAGCTTTCTGAGCTCAGGAATGCGATTTACGTTGGATAATTACATTCTTATTTTTACTAAAGCCGTTTACCTTGTCGCGATCCGGAACAGTCTTTTCTTGTCGTTTGTCTCTTCATTCTTTGGGCTGATCATTTCTCTCGCGACCGCGCTATCGATTCCATTCTTATCGGATCGACATCAAAAAATTTTTCTGTCGATGCTGAATATGCTTTCAAATTTTGCCGGGTTACCATTGGCTTTTGCGTTTATTATCATCTTAGGGAGTTCTGGGGTGCTAATTCTTACGGCGAAGGCGATAGGATTTTCTTTTCTTGCTGATTTCCGACTTTATACGATACAAGGTCTCGCTATCGTCTATATTTATTTCCAAATACCATTAGGCATTTTGCTGCTATTGCCGGCGATGGACAGTATAAAGAGGGAATGGAAAGAAGCCGCTTACCTCCTGAAAGCCAATTCGTTTCAGTTTTGGCTTCGAGTTGGTGTGCCTGTCTTAATGCCCAGTTTGATCGGAACTTTTTCAACGTTGTTTGCGAATGCGCTTGCGGCTTACGCTACCGCATACTTGTTGGTCGTGACAAACGTTCCGCTGTTGCCAATCCAAATTGCGAGCATGTATGTGGGGGACATGCGGCAGCGGCCTGAATTGGGATCGGCCCTTTCAATTACATTACTTTTGATTATGTTGATTGTGACCGCTCTATCGAACCTATTGACAAGGCGATGTGAAAAGTATCTGATTCGAAAGGACAATTGAGTATGAGAAAAGCTTTAGCGTATATTTGGATACTCATTGTTTCCATCATTCTGATCTGTCCTTTACTTTTGACTTTTGTGTATTCTTTCAGCCAGAGTTGGGATTCAATTTTTCCAGGAAAATTTACACTTCTTTTCTACCAAACCATTTTTAACGATCCAACTTTTATTCCTTCTGTGCTCAGGGGTTTTATTATCAGCTTTATTCCTATATTACTGATGAATATAGCTGTAGTCTTTCCTCTTTATTATTCGATTATTTACAGTTCGGTATTAGAGCGAATCCTGCAAGTTTTATGTATCTTACCCTATTCAGTTCAAGGGGTTATTTTAGCAACATCAATTCTTGGGCTTTATTCAGGCTTTGGTTTATTTCTGTCGAATCGAATTCTTTTGTTAACTCTGGCTTACTGTATTATTATTCTTCCGTATATTTATCAATCAATTCGGAACGCTTTCTACACGGTAAACCTTAAAAGATTAGTAGAGGCTGGAGAAATTTTAGGCGCAACAAAATTGGAAATTTTATTTAAAATCATATTTCCTTCATTAAAACCTGGGTTGCTCATTTCAACGTTGCTGTCAATGGCTCTGATTTTTGGAGATTTTTCAATTATTAAAATCATAGCGGGAAATCAATATCAAACCGCCCAGATGTATTTACATAATACGCGAAATATGCCCAACCAGATTGCGAGCGCAATTGTTGTGATTATGTTTTCGATAACGTTCATAATTTCAAATGCAATATTGGCACTTAGAAAAGACAATCGGGCTTCGATTGGCAGGGGAATGTAGAATGAATTATATCGAAATTGAAGACTTGAAGAAATATTACGGTCAGAATAAGGTGTTGGATGGGATAAACATTTCGGTTCCAGAGGGAAAATTAATTTCCTTCTTAGGCCCTTCTGGTTGTGGAAAGAGTACTTTATTGCGCTGTGTTGCAGGGCTGGAGAAAGTATCCGGCGGAAAAATTTTCCTGGATGGTATAGATATTACTGATGCCGCTATTCAGCAGCGGGATGTCGGCATGGTTTTTCAGCATTACAGCTTATTCCCAAATCTGACAGTTGCAGGAAATATTGGGTTTGGTCTGAAAATAAAACGTGTTGAGACGAGGATTATCGAAAAAGAAGTTGATTATATTCTGGATATGGTTGGATTGCAACATAAAAAAAACCAATATCCTGCTTTTCTTTCTGGCGGTGAACAGCAAAGGGTTGCTTTGGCGCGTGCGTTGATCATGAAGCCAAAGGTCTTGTTGTTGGACGAACCTTTAAGCGCGCTTGACGCGCTTTTGCGACGCACCTTGCAGGCTGAAATCCGCAGGATTCAGCGCCAGCTGCGGATTACGACCCTGTTTGTGACGCATGATCAAAATGAAGCGATGGCGATTAGCGACTTGATTTATTTGGTTAATAGAGGAAGGATTGAACGATTTGGCTCTCCAATTGAAGTGTATATGTCTCCAGAGACTGAGTTCGCGGCCAGATTTATTGGGAGCTATAACTTGCTTTCTTCTGAGGATTTTTTTGATCTGACGCAATGCAGATTGGATGCGCCTTATATTGCTTTCCGTCCTGAAATTATCAGAATTTTGAATTCGGATATGGATCGTTGTTGTTATCATTTCACGGCGGTGGTTAAAGACGTTTCTATTCATGGCAATTTCATTCGATACAAGCTTCTGTCAACAGATATTGAGGTTTTGATGGACAGTTTGTGTGATCTGGATGTATCTTTAGTCGCTGGCGCTTCTTATACGTTTGGACTTCGAAATGAGGATGTATTAAAGATCCAAGGGGAAGGGCAAAATTTAGTATGATGAATTATATTCAAACTGAACGGATTAACGATATCGAACGATTAATTCAGCAGCAAAGCATTATAAAAATTTCAGATCTTGCGAAAAAATTTAATGTATCTTCGGAAACGATTCGGCGTGACCTGAGCGAGCTTGAAAATCGCGGCGTCTTGCGACGCGTTCATGGCGGTGCAGTCAAGATGAATCAGTTGGCTGAAGAGGTTCCGTTTCAATCTCGCCAGGTTATTCATTTGGCGGAAAAAGGTGTTATTGCTTGTGCTGTTGCGGATTTAGTATCCGATGGAGATTCATTAATTCTTGATGTCGGGACAACGGTGCAGGAGGTTGCTAAACGCCTGGTGGAGAAGAGCGATTTATTTGTTGTTACGAATTCTTCTGTTGTTGCAGGAATCTTATCTCCGAATAAAAGTCATAAAATCGTGCTGTTAGGCGGCGAACTTCGTGCAGACGAACTGTCTACGCATGGGCCAATTGCGATCGAGCAGGTCCGGCGCTTTATAGCGAACAAGGCGATTTTAGGGGCTGGCGGCATAACGGAAGAGGCGATTACAGATTTTCATTTTGAACAGGCTCTGCTGCGTCGTGAGATGATTTGCCGAAGTAAGGAAACTGTTTTTGCGATTGATTCGAGTAAATTTGGCGCGACCGCGCTGCATCAAATCTGCAAACCGTCTGAGATAAATTTGATTGTTACGGATCGCGGCGTGAAGGATAACGAGTTCGGGATGAATTTAAGCGCGTTTCCGCTCATGATTGCTGAGGGAAGATCCTGATCGTGCGTCTGTCAAAACAGCCATAATTTAAATAAAAAAGAGCGGGAGACCGGATTCGAACCGGCGCGTGTTAGCTTGGAAGGCTAATGCCTTACCACTTGGCGACTCCCGCTTAAGAACAAATCAGATTATATCAGACTCCGGAAAAATTGCAAAATCAGACAGAAGCGGAAAACGAATTCGCAGATTTCCGCTTAGCCGGCGCAAATGCATTATAATTATTTATCTCACGTACAATCGCATATCCGTTCGCATGAAAGGGGCTCGTCAGCATGAACAAGTTTCCATTTAAGATAGAATCTGAAGCCTTATCCGCCTGTTGCCGCATGTTCGCGCAGCAGCTTCCTTCCTAAACCGAAGCGTTCGCAGAAATTCTCTCCATCGCGGAAAAACTGAGCGCAGGCGAATCGGCCGGCTTGGGTTTTTAAACCAGAAATGCCCCATCGGGCATTCGAATTACAACCTCGATCTTCGCTATTTCTCTCGCTTCGCCTTTCGCGGCAGCGCCAGCAGTATAAAGCAGGATAAAAGCATGCCGCAAACGGCAAAAATTGCGAATTGCGGGGGAAACCACTGCGCAACGGAAACGACGCTTCCCAGTCCTGCCCCAACGAAGAAGACGACCGTAATCAGGAAATATTGCCATGCCTGATCCAGGGCGCTCCGCTCCCGCGTCCGGAGATAGACGCTGAATGCTTCCATCCCGCTGCGGACGTTCCCGATACACATCGTACTCGCGTATGTATAACCGTTAACATTTCGAAATGTCTGAACCTGCATTGCGCAGGAGAACGAGGTCAGAACATTGGCGACCGGGTTAAAAAAATCGCTGACAGGAAGGAGCCCGACGATCGCCAGCAAACAGATTTTGGTTGCGAGAACGATATGGCGCCAGTCGAAGGATCCGTCGGAACGGCTATGGGCGTGGATCTGGTCCGCGACGATAACGCCGAATCCGAACGCAATAATCGGAAAAAGGTAACGGACCGCGCCGCTGAAATCCCCTGTGAAAAAATGGTGCCCCATGAGAACGAAATTCCCGGTCAGCGCGTTCGCGAAAACTTTTCCTCTCACGAAATATGAATACGCATCCTGAAATCCGCCGGCGAGCGTCAGCGGGATCATGACAGCGGTCGTATCCGATCGCGGAAGATGCGGCTGGCTTTTTGTCATTTTCTCGTTGCGTTCATGCGTTCGCTGTCGACCGCTATTCCCACTCGATCGTCGCGGGCGGTTTCCCTGAGATATCGTAAACGACCCGTCCGGCTCCGCTGACTTCGTTCGAAATACGCGCTGAAATTTTCGCAAGAACGCGATGCGGAAGCTGCGCATATTCGGCGGTCATGAAATCGGTCGTATAGATTGCGCGGACGCCGATTACGTAATCATGCGCCCGTTCGTCGCCGACGACGCCGACCGAACGGATCCCAGGGAGGACGGCGAAATACTGATCCGGTTTTTTCTTTAATTTTCCGATTTCTTCCCGGACGATCGCGTCGGATTCGCGAAGGATGCTGAGTTTTTCCCCGGTAATTTCGCCGATGACGCGGACGGCGAGACCGGGGCCTGGGAACGGCTGACGGTCGACGAGGTCGTCGGGCAGCCCGAGGCTTCGGCCGATCGCTCGGACTTCATCTTTAAACAGGCCGCGGAGCGGTTCGATCAGGCCTTCGAATCCGATATTTTTGGGGAGACCGCCGACGTTATGATGGCTCTTGATTGTCGCGGCGCTTGCGTCCCCCGATTCGATAACGTCAGGGTAGATCGTTCCCTGCGCGAGGAAGGGGATCTTTCCGAGTTCTTTCGCTGCGTCTTCGAAGACGCGAATAAACGTTTCGCCGATCGTTTTGCGTTTGCGTTCGGGATCGCTGACGCCGGAGAGCGCGTTCAGGAAACGGTCCTGCGCGTTGATCCGGACGAAGTCGATATCGCGTTTCGTGAAAACGGCCTCGATTTCGTCGCCCTCGTTTTTCCGCATGAGGCCATGATCCACGAAGACGCAGGTCAGCTTATTCGGTAGGGCTTTCGCGATCAGCGCGGCGCAGACCGACGAATCGACGCCGCCGGACAGCGCTAAAAGGACGCGGTTTCCGCCGACGCGGGCGCGGATTTCGGAAATCGCGCTATCGATAACGTCGTCCGTATTATAGTCGCCCGTCAGTTCGCAGACGTCGAACAGGAAGTTTCGAAAGATTTCCGTACCGTGCTGCGAATGCTTGACCTCAGGATGGAACTGGACGCCGTAAAGCTTCCGGCGATCGTCGGCGATCGCGGCGATTGGGCAGCGGCTGGTCGCGGCGGTTACGCTGAATCCGTCGGGAGCGGCGGTCACGGCGTCAAAATGGCTCATCAGCGTCTTCATTCTCGCCGGCATGTTCCGGAAGAGGGTTGATTCAGTCAGCGACGCCATGGCAATCCCGTATTCGCCGCCTTTTTTAGCCGGTTCGACTTTTCCGCCGAGAACGCAGCTCATGAGCTGCATCCCGTAGCAGATCCCCAGTACCGGGATCCCAAGCTCGAATATTTCGCGGCTCGTCGTCGGCGATCCGTCTTTATAAACGCTTTTCGGTCCGCCCGTCAGCACGATCCCGCGCGGAGCGATCGCCCTGATTTCCGCCGCGGTCAGGCTCCCCGGCCTGATCATTGCGTAAACGCCCAGCTTACGAATCTGCGACGCGATGAGTTCCTTGTACTGCCCGCCGAAATCGAGAACTAAAACCGTTTGATTCTTCATTCTTCGCCCTCCATGCTGATTATTGATTTTACCCGATCGGCGCGCTGAGGAAAAATCTTCCGTTCTATATCCGGTTTTTCAGAAACCGTCAAGAAAACGCACTTCAAAATTACGAATTTCCGCGTGATATTTCCATGATTTCCGGCCTGTTTTGCCGCGCCGGATGGCCCTGGTTTTATGACGCCGGGTATGACGGAAAGAATCTTGTTTCATCCGGCATGATTCCGTAAAATTTTAATCGGGCTTTGAAACGTTTGATGGAGATTCAATTCAAAGGAGAAAAAAAGATGAAGAAAAGTCTAAGTTTGTTGTTCAGCGTCCTGTTTATTTTGGTTTTCGCCGCCGGCGTCAGCGCGCAGACCGCGGTTCCCGGCTATGACGTCGTTCTTCGCGCGGAAGCGCCGGAAATCGACGGCGATCTTTCCGACGCGGTTTGGGCGGAGGTCCCAGTCCTTAACGGCGCGTTCCGTTTTCCATGGGAAGCGGTCGAGGCCCCGGCTACGACTTTCAGGTCATTCAGCGACGGTGAAAAGCTGTATTTCATGTTCTCTGTAACCGACGGAGCGGTTTTGGCCGAAGACGAATGGTCGGGAGAATCAACGGTCGACGACGAGGATCGGGTTGAACTGTTCTTCGCGGCGGGGCCGGTCGATTTACCCGTCGATTATGAGCTTCCGCTGTATTACTGTATCGAAGTCGATCCAAAGGGAAGGACGCATGACTATTCCGTCAAATATTACCGTGATTTCGACAGCGAATGGAGCATGGCCGGGTTGGAAACGGCCGCGGCGCTGACTGAAACCGGATATTCCGTCGAGGGGGCGGTTCCGCTGACGACGTTCGCCGGTCTGGACCTGATCGACGAGATGGGGACGATGAAGGTCGGCGTTTTTCGCGCTGAATTTACGAAGCCGGCGGACGAAATCGTTATGCAGTGGATCTCATGGGTTGATCCGAAGACGCCGGTTCCGGATTTTCATGTCGACAGCGCGTTCGGCGAATTCCGATTTCTGAAATGATTGAACCTGGGTCTTGAAACCGTACGGGCCCGGAAGCGCGACCGCTGTAAACGCGGCCGCGCTTTTTTCAATGCCGCAGCGGCAAAGGATAAAATAAACACGGCAGGTTGGTTTGTCAGAGTTTACGCGAGCGTGGAGAAAAAATGACGATTCATGAGTTTGGGGAGGAAAATAAGGAGCTCCTTGTTTTGTTCCACCCGCTCGGCGTGCGGTGGGATGTTTTCAATTATGTGACGCCGATCTTGAAAAAAGACTATCATCTCGTTATTCCTGCAATGCCCGGCTTTGATCCGGATGCGCCGAAGACAGATTTTACAAGTGTGGAGCAGATTGCCGACGAAATGGCTGTATGGCTGATCGATCATGGTTTCGGAAGGATTAAATGTCTTTACGGCTGTTCTATGGGCGGAGGTATCGTGGCGCGGATGCTGGCGGTTGGAAAGGTCGACGCTGACTGCGCTGTGATGGACGGAGGCATGACTCCGTATCCGTTCTGGAAGCCGCTGACCTACCTCGTTGGCGTTCGTGATTTTGTAATGATGGAGATTGGCAGGCATATGAGCGTCAAGGCGCTGCGGAGCATGTTCGACCTTGAAAAATACACGGACGACGATCTCAAATATATCAGGGAGGCCATGCACAGCATGAGCGCGAAAACGATCTGGCGCTCGTTTTACTCCTGCAATAATTACTCGATGTCGGAGCCTGTTCCGCCCGTCAGCTGCAGGATAGCATATTGGTACGGCTCTGACGAGAAAAAGTCGCGGGGATGGGACATCGCCTATATCCGAAAAGCGTTTCCCAATGCGAGGATCGTCGAAAACGCAGGGCTGGATCATGCGGAGTTTTTTACGCTGCATCCGAAGGAGTTTTGCGAAAAACTGATTGCATGGATCCGTTTATCTGCATGAGACAAAGGACGATAACTACAACCTATGGCGATTGATGACAGGAAAAGATTTTCAAAATAAGAGATACGGTAAGCAAGCGGTTGAAAAAGCATTGGCATACATCAGGACATTTCCCTGCGGAAAAGCGAAGTGCTGCTGGCTGTCTTACGAGCGTGAAAACGCGGCGGCGGGGCATTGATATGCGTCCTTTGGCTTTAGGGAAACCTGGGATAAAGACGGCGAAGAAATCATAGCGGTTCTCGAACTGTAAAGCGAACGTTCGCTTCAAGAAGACGCTAACCATATCCTGGCCGTGCAGTATAATGACGAAGTGTTGATATTAAACGAATAATCGTGTATGCTGCTATCAGAAACGGAGGCATATGCAATGGCTACCACGAACTTGAATATCAGAACAGATAAGGACGTTAAGGAACAGGCTGATCGGATTTTTTCCGAACTGGGGCTGAATATGACCACTGCTATCAACATGTTTCTCAGAACAGCCATCCGTGAAAATGGGATTCCCTTCTCACTGAAGCTGGACACGCCAAATGAGGTGACGGCAGCTGCCATCGAGGAAGGCAGACGCATCGCTTATGACAGCAGCGTAAAGGGCTATACCAATATGGATGACCTCAAGGCGGCGCTGGAAGCATGAAATACGAAGTCAAATTCACAAATCAGTTTAAGAAAGACCTGAAGTTGGCAAGGAAGCAGAACAGGGATCTGGATAAGCTGTTTGCCGCGGTAAATATACTTGCGGGCGGCGGCACGCTGGATGCAAAATACCGCGATCATGACAAAAAAGGTATTACCAACCCTGACTACTGCGTTTTGAAGCTTACAGCAATAAGTGGTAGATATTATTACGATTTAAAAAATAGAAAATTTTACCGTTGAATAAGATAACTCCCGGTTTGCAGAACTAATAAAAATGGGTAAATTTAACTTTTCAGGAGAGGGGAAATGGTCCGTTTAAAAAAAGCAGACGGAAAGAATGTCTGGGATATTCTGAAATTAGAAATAAAAGACAGCCAGAGAGGCTTTGTAGCTAAAAATGAAACCAGTATCATTCAAGCCTGGATCGCTGATCATGCGAACGGTACGGCGCTGCCGTTCGGTATTTATGACGATGAATTGCTGGTGGGATTTTTGATGATCGGTTTTGATAAAGATGATTATTGGGTCGACGCGCCGGCGATTGCGAGCAATAACTACAATCTATGGCGATTTATGATAGGAAAAGAATTCCAGAACCGGGGATACGGTAAGCAAGCGGTTGAAAAAGCATTGGCATACATCAGGACATTCCCCTGCGGAAAAGCGAAGTACTGCTGGCTGTCTTACGAGCCTGAAAACGCGGCGGCAAGGCATTTATATGCGTCCTTTGGCTTCAAGGAAACCGGGGATAAAGACGGCGAAGAAATCATAGCGGTTCTCGAACTGTAAAGCGAACGTTCGCTTCAAGAAGACAATCGCCCGCTGCTTGAGAGTTCTTTGCGGGATTGTGTTCTATTTCCTGTATAATAAGAAGAAACGCAGGCAAGGAGCAAAACATGATCAAACAGATTAACGCAGCGGCGTATCACGAAGCGGCGCGGGAAATTCAGAAGCGGATTCAAATCCAACCGGAGATTGGGCTGGTTCTGGGCTCCGGACTGGGCCCGTTGGCCGACGAGGTTGAAAATCCGGTCGTGATCGAAACGGCGTCGATTCCGGGTTGGCCGCGGTCGACGGTCCAGGGTCATTCCGGCAGGCTTGTCGTCGGGACCTGGGCGGGGCGGAGCGTTCTCGTTCAGCAGGGCCGGGTCCATTTTTACGAGGGATACGAACCGAGCGATCTGATTTTTGCGGTACGCGTCATGCGGCTCCTGGGGGTTCGGTCGCTCGTCGTTACCAACGCGGCCGGCGGGATCAATCCGAAGTTTAAAGCTGGCGACGTCATGATGATCACGGATCAGATCAGCTTTGCTGCGATGAGCGGGTTTCATCCGCTGCGGGGAAGGAATCTCGATGAATTCGGGACCCGTTTCCCGGACATGTCGCAGGCGTACGATCGCGAATATCAGGCGCTCGTCCGTCAGGCGGCGGAAAAAGTCGGCGTTACGGTTCAGGAAGGCGTTTATACCTGGCTTTCCGGGCCTTCCTTCGAGACGCCGGCGGAAGTTCGCTTTCTGGGTGCGATGGGAACGGACGCGGTCGGCATGTCGACAGTTCCGGAGGTTATCGCCGCGAATCATTGCGGAATGCGCGTGTTGGGGTTTTCGGGGATTACGAACGCCTGTACGCATGACGGTGAAGCGAAAACGACGCATCAGGAGGTTCTCGAAGCCGCCGGTATAATCGGCCCGAAAATTATCCGGATCTTAAAGGAAGTTCTTCCGAGCCTCTAAAGGCTTTGGACGGCGGCGCGGCGCGGAACCGGCGGAAAACGGGCTGGTCCGTTTGATGACGCGCGGATGTTTTCAGAGCGGTTGGCGGGATGAAGGCGGAGAATGGATTCTCTTTTTATTTTTCTGGTCCGTTATCAGACCTGGATTTACGTAATCCTGGGGTTGATTCTGGCGATCTATCTGAAAAAGCTGCTGGCCGCGACGCAGGACTGGAACGCGACGATTTTCGGTCTGGAACGCGATTATGCGCAGAAAAAGCTGAATACCGCGCTGGTCATGGTCGTCGTCACCGGGCTGCTCTTAGCGGCGGAATTCGTGTCTGTGAATTACCTGATTTCCGATTTGCCGGCGTTCGATCCGCTGACGGGCGCGGCGCTGACGACGGCGGAAGTTGATGTGGAAATCGTCAGCGAAGCGCAGCGCTCCGGCGCGGAAGATATTCAGGGCGGTTTGGGCGGGTTTGCCGGCGGCTGCCAGGCGGGCGTTTTAGAATGGATTTCGCCGAGCCCGTCGGAGGTCGTCAGCGGCCTCTACACGCTGAAAGCGACGGTTAACGTTCCGGAGATGGGTTTTTTCCGCTATGATTACGCGCCGATTAATGATCCGTCGCGCTGGAACGCGATTTCGGCGGGGAACCTCCCCGTGATCGAAGGGACGCTGGGACCGCTGGCGACGACCGAGATCGAAAACGGCGATTATATCCTGCGGCTCGAAGTCCTGAGCAAGACGAATGAAGCGTGGGCGCCCTGCGACGTGTCGATTCGGATCATGAATGAAACGGAGGAATAGCCGTCCTCGATCGGAACGCGGTTGGGACTCTGCCGGAGATGGCGGCGATGCGTATGGAAAGTGAAACTGTAGTCGTTCGTCCGGCGGCAATGGCCGACGGGATCATTTTAGCTCGGGTCGTTTTAGACTTCGAAAGCGAGTTCGTTTTCAAGGCGCGGATCGAGGAGGGATTGGAAGAAATCATTGCGGAGTTTCAGAAGGTCAGGCTGCCGAGGCGGGACCGGATCGCGTTTCAGTCTGTTGCGCCCGAAGTCCTTGAAGCCTATGTCCGCCGGAACGACGTTCTGGTCGCAACGATCGACAATCGGATTGTCGGGTATCTTTGCCTGGACGCCGACGCTGGATTGAGCTGCCTGCGGCTTTGTCAGGGCGGGGTCCAGCCGGACCAGCGGCGAAAAGGCGTCGGAAGCGCGTTGGCCGCGTCGGCGGAGATGATCGCGAAGAAGCGAGGACTTCGGCGGATAACCGTCGCGATCCAGGCGAAAAACGAACCCGCGATCGCGTTTATCCGGAAACAGGGGTACGTTCCCGGCGGATACGAGGAGTTTTATTTTCCGAACCTTGAAATCGCGCTTTTTTATTCGAAGATGATTCGGTGAGGGGCGGATTCGGGTGAATTATGGAAAATTATTCGGTCTGGTTGGTTCCGGTCCTGCGGACGATCAGCGAGGCGCTGATCGCCGGCGTGGCGATTTCCTGTTTTTCCGTCTTTTTATTCCTTCTTGGATATTTAAGGAAGGAGGTTTTAGCCCGCGTTTTTACGGTCATTTTAGCGCTGCTGGCGGGGATTTTTACCGCGGATGCGTTTAGTCTGACGACGGATTCGATCGCGTTTTTTTCCGTCATGCAGCTGGCGCAATGGAGCGGTTTCTTCCTTGTATACGCTGGTTTTTTTCATTTTTCGCTGACAATTTTAGCGATGACCGGGGCGAAGCTGCGCCGCGCCCGGAGGCTCGCGACGATCGGCGCGTACTTATCGGCGGCTTTTCTGGTTTATTTGCTGCTGGACGGGCGAATTTTTGTCAATCCGAAGCTTTTCGCTTCGGGAGGTACGATTACCGGTTTTGCCGATTTTCAGCCGTGGATCTGGGTTTGGACCGGGCTGATCCTGATCGGCTGTATAACGATCCTGATTCTCGCGATCAGCCGGACAAAAACGAAGACGAGCCGGCGCCGGATGCGGTACCTGCTGATCAGTTCGATTATCGTTCAGCTCAGTACGACGCTTTCCGTTTTTGCCGGTTTCCGTTTTAAGATTTCGGCGCTCTGGTGGTATTGGCCGCTCAGCGTTTTCGCGTATCTCGGGCTGCTGTCGATGATCTTCCTGCTGGCGTATGCGGTGGTGACGTTCTGCGTAACCTGGTCGCACCGCGTCGTCCGGCTCCGCCTGATTGAATGGGTCCTGCGCGGCCCGGTGACGGCGAGCGTGACGCTGATCCTGGTGACGTTGGTCCGGCGGACGGCGAAGGTCCTGGCGATTAATTCGGAGGGCTGGACGTCGCTCCTGACGGTCCTTTCGATTTTACTGCTGCAATACCTGATTACGGTCCTGACGCCGCTGATGCGCCGGAATAATTATTCCGGCTATGGGCGCGAGGATTATGAAATGCTGTCCGAGCTGGAAAACATGATGATTTTCCGCGCTGAAATGGAAACGTATCTCGAATCGCTGTGCTCTGTGATCTGCGACAAGCTTCAGGTATCGGGAGCGTTCGTCGTCGCCGGCGGCGTCTCCGGCCAGCCGGAATCGATTATCACGGCGGGCCTGATTTCCAATGAGCAGCGGAAAGCGATTCACGCGTACGCGTCCGAGCGGATGGCGGTGTCGTCGGAACTCGAATCGGATACCGTTTCGTACGCGAACGGATTCGCTTACCTCCCGATCGAATATCCGATCGCTGGAAACGACGATCCGTATTTCCTGGCGCTGATCGGGGCCGCGGTTTCGAATGGGTCGCATGATCCGTCGATTCAGGAGGTTTTGCTGTCGGCGGCGGTCGACTGCGCTCAGGTTCTTTGGCAGCGGCGTTATTACGCGCGGACGGTTCGGACGCTCGAAGGAATTTCGGAAAACGAACTGAACCAGCGCTACCGAACGGTCAGCCTGCTGAATCCGGAGGCAGGATTCGGACGGGGGGACCCGCCGCTTCCGTCGGACGTGTCGCTATGGGTCCGCGACGCGCTGACGCACTATTGGGGCGGACCGCGGCTTTCCGAAAGTCCGCTCTTAAGTTGGCGAATCGTCGAGAGCGAGACCGGCGAATCGGACGGGAATCGAATTAACGCGCTGCGAAAGGTGCTTCGGGACGCGATCGAGAAGACACGTCCGGACGGCGAGCCGAGTATTTCGCTGGAATGGACGCTGTATAATATTCTGGTATTGAAGTTTATCGAAGGCCGGAAGGTCAAGGAAATCGTTCGCAGGCTGGCGATGTCTGAGGCGGATTTTTACCGGAAACAGAAGGTCGCGATCGAAGAGGTTGCGAAGCTTCTCAGCGCCGCGGAAAACGAAGCGCGCGATTCGGCGGTTCAGGGCGCGGCTGAGACGGATGAAAGTTCGGACGGCTGACGACGGGCCGCCGGAGCGGTCGAGCAGCCGTCCGCTGATCCTGACGATTTCTCTGGCGTTCCTGACGATTTTCAGCGCAGTCGCTTTTTCCGGCGCGGCAGGCGGGACGATTCTCCTTCCGATTCAGCGATTTTTCCTGAACTGGCTGGGGGCGGGACGTTACGTGTTTACGCTGCTGCTGCTGGGAATGACGCTGAGTTCCTTCTGGACGGTGCTGCGAAAGCCGCCGCTGACCGTCACCGCGTGGCAGTGCGTCGGTTTCCTTCTGTTCTTTTTCGCGCTGCTGACGTTCCTGGCGGCGGAAAAAGGCGAGCCGGGTGGTCGGCTGGGCTGTTTATTGCACGAGGTGCTTCGTCGGCGTCTCGGAGAGGCCGGCGAAATGGTAGGATTAATAGTTGGGGCGCTGGCTGCCGCGGCGCTGATCGGGAAGCTGAGCGCGCGTCCTTTTTTTGCGCGGGCGATCGCGGCGGCGCGGAAAAAGGCCATGCGGCGTTCCGTCGTTCCGGAAGCGATCTGCGAACCCGAACCGTGGGAGACGACGGCGGAAGAGAGCGTCGGACGATCGGCGCAGGAGCTTCCCACGCCGGTTCGCGAAACGGATAAGGAGTCGGAAGAAGATTTGGAAGCGAAGAGATATCGGAATAAATATCCGCCGATGAACCTGCTCGAACCGGAAATGGGGTTTATTAACCGGGAGATCGACGTTACCGACACGGTTCAGGCGATTATGACGGCGATGGAGGAATTGGAAACGCCGGTGGAAATCGTGTCGCACTGCGTCGGCCCGGCGATTATTCAATATCAGGTGCGCCCCAGTTCCAGGCGCGGCCCAGGCCCGGAAAGCGCTTCGAGGCGGATTAAGGTTGGGGACGTTGCGAAGGTCGAGCGCGATCTGGCGGTCCAGCTTGGCGTCACGAATTTGGCGATTCAGGCGCCGGTTCCTGGAAAATCGTATATCGGGATCGATTTGCCGAATCCGGCGGCGCTGACGGTTCGGCTGCGTCCGCTGATGGAAAGCCGAACGTTCCGGGAAATGAAGTCGAAGCTGAGGATCGCGCTCGGGCGCGATATTACGGGAAAGCCGGTCGTTGTCGACCTGGAGCAGATGCCGCACCTGCTGATTGCGGGAACGACGAACTCAGGTAAATCGATCTGCATGCGTTCGATCGCGCTTTGTCTGCTGATGAATAATTCGCCGGAGGACCTGCGCGTGATCATGATCGATCCGAAGCGGGTCGAGCTTTTCCGATTTAACGGCGTTCCGCACTTGTACGGCAACGTTGAGACAGAGTTCGAACGGTCGCTCGCGGTTTTGAACTGGGCGGTTTTCGAAATGAACGAGCGATACAAGCTTTTCGAGAACGAGGGAAACGGCGTCAACAAGATTGAAGCGCATAATCAGTTAGCGCTGTCGCGCGGCGAAAAGCCGATGGCCCGGATCGTTATTTTTATCGATGAGGTCGCGGAAATTATGAACGGGCCGGATAAATCGGGCGTGGAGGCGATCGATAAGCTGGCGTCGCTTTCCCGCGCGACCGGGATCCACCTGATCCTCGCGACGCAGCGCCCGGATACGTCGGTGATTACCGGGGTTATCAAGAATAATATTCCGGCGCGGATTGCGTTGAACGTTGCGTCCGGGATCGATTCGCGCGTGATCATGGGGAAACAGGGCGCGGAGAAGCTGTTGGGGCGCGGGGATATGTACCTGGTTCAGCCCAGCCAGCATACGCCGCTGCGGATCCAGGGGCCGATGCTGATGGACAGCGAGATCGACGCGGTCGTTAATTTCTGGCGCAGGCTTGCGCCTCCGCCGGAGAACGCAGACGAAATGGGCGCGCCCTGGGAGACGATCATCGCGCAGCAGGAGGACGAGGAGCTTCATGATAAGGTTTTCCGCGACGCGGTTAAAGCCGTCTGTACGACGGGGCGGGCGACGACGAATTTTTTGCAGACGAAGTTCAGGATCAGCTTCCCGCGCGCGAAACGGATTTTATCGCGGATGGAAGATTTAGGGATTGTCGGCCCGTCGCAGGCGGGCGGTAAACCGCGCGAGGTCCTTTGGTCGCCGGACGAAGCGGATCGTTTAGAGGAGAAAATTGGCGTAACGGAGGAATAAAAACGAATGAACGAGACGTATACGACTTTTACGGATAAAATGCGCAAGGCGTTCCGGGCGTTTGGCGAAACCTGTTCGAGGTATCTGCTGGGAATTGGGTTGACGGCGAACGCTGTGACGCTGATCGGCTGCCTGGGGCACGTTTTAGCGGCGGTCGCGATCGCCGGGGGCCATTTTACGTTGGCGGGGCTGCTTCTGATTTTCTTCGCCGTGACCGATTTCTTCGATGGGACGATGTCGCGGATGCAAACCGGCGGGAAGGGGACGGCGTTCGGCGCGGTCCTGGATTCGACGACCGACCGATACGCCGAGTTTATCGTCTTCGCCGGATTTATTTATTATTACGCTGTACGAAACGAATTCTTTACGATGACGGTCGCGTACCTGGCGATTATGGGATCGATCCTTGTATCTTACACGCGCGCAAAGGGCGAGATCGCGGGGTTGAACATGAAGCTGGGGCTGATGTCGCGGTTGGAGCGGTATTTGTTCCTGGTTCCGTGTCTCCTGATTGGGATTCCCGTGATCGCGGTCTGGGCGATCGCGATCGGGTCGCAGTTTACCGCGATTCAGCGGCTCCTGTACATGCGGCGGCAGCTTCAGCCGGACGTTCGTCCGGCTGAACGGGCGGCGGAGCCTGAGGCGGACAGGCCGGATCCGGACGATTCGAACGATTCGGATCAGGGCGGCGGGACGGAAGCGGCATGACAGTCACTTCGCAGGCAATTCAGGTCGGATCGCTCGTTATCCGGTTTTACAGTTTGACGATGATTGCCGGGATCCTGCTGGGGACGCAGCTGTTTTCGCGATTCGGGCGGGAAAAAGGGATCGCGCCGGAAACGGCCTGGGACAGCCTGATCTGGTTTTTTATTGGCGGAATGATCGGGGCCCGACTGTGGCATGTCGTTTTTCCGTCGGCGTCGTCCGGCTTGTCGTTCGGGTATTACCTGCGCCAACCGTGGCTGATCCTGGCGGTTTGGAACGGCGGGCTGGGAATTCCGGGTACGATTATCGGCGGGGCGATGGCGATGGCGCTGTTCTGCCGCCGGTACGGGTTCCGGGCCGCGGCCTTTTTTGACGCGGCGGCGCCGGGACTGGCGCTGGGTCAGGCGGTTGGACGGTTGGGGAATTATTTCAATCAGGAATTATACGGCGCGCCTTCGGATTTGCCCTGGGCGATAACGATCGATCCGCCGTTCCGGCTCGCCCGATACGCCGGCGTTTCACGATACCATCCGCTTTTTGCGTATGAAATGATCCTGAGCCTGATCAACGTTGTCGTTCTGATCTGGGCGGATCGGAAATTCCGGAACCGCCTCAATCCGGGGGATACGTTTGCGCTTTACCTGATTTTGTATCCGGTTGAGCGCTTCGTGCTCGAATTCCTTCGGCTTGATTTCGTGTCGCTCGGCGGTTTGAACTGGAACCAGACGGTTATGGGCGTAACGGCGCTGGCGGCCGCCGGGTACCTGATCGTGACGCATTTCATTCTCCGCAGCGAAGGGCTTTCCGCGGCGCGATAAGCAGGGACTTCGCGTAGAGATACGCAGCTGTCTGTATTCCTACGTCCTGCCTTCGGACCGGGCGGCTTTATTTGATACGCTCCGGTTCGAGCTCTTTCAGCGCGTTCGCGAGCTCGTCCGGAAGCGGCGCTTCGAAGGTTGAGGCCTGCGCCTGTCCCGGGAGCGTGATCCTGACTTTGTACGCGTGAAGGAAATGGCGTCCGAGCGGGATCGATTGTTTCCGATAGCCGTAGAGGTTGTCGGCGACAATCGGACATTTCAGAAAGGCGAAATGGACGCGGAGCTGGTGCGTCCGGCCGGTCAGCAGCCTGGCTTCCAGGAGCGTATGACGCCTGTATTCGGTTTTCGTAAAATATTCGGTTACGGCGGCGCGGCCCTGATCGGCGGGCAGGATCGCCATCATCTGGCGGCGTTTCGGGTCGCGGCCGATTGGGGCTTCGATCCGTCCGTCAGGGGTCGGCGGCCTGCCGTCGACGAGCGCCAGGTAGCGTTTATCGATTTCGCGCGATTTGAATTGCGACTGGAGAAAAATCAGCGATTTTTCGTTCTTGGCCAGGATCAGGATCCCGGAGGTGTCGCGGTCGAGCCGGTGCACGACGCCGGGACGGATCTCTCCGCCGAAGCTTTGTAAATCCTTGCAGTGCGCAAGGACAGCATGTACGATCGTCCCGCTTTCATGGCCGAAGGAAGGATGAACGACGACGCCGGCGGGTTTATTCAGGATAATCGTGTTCTCGTCTTCGTAGAGGATATCGAGCTCGCGCTCTTCCGGAATCAGCGCGGACGGCCGCTCTTCGGGAAGCGTCAGCTCGACGCTGTCGTTCGAGCCGAGCCAGAGGCCGCCTTTGACGGCGGGGCTGCCGTTGACCGAGACGCGGCCTTCTTTAATATATTGAAGGATCCGCGAGCGCGACGCGTCGCTGAATTCGGCGGATAAAAACCGGTCCAATCGGATCGGATCGGTCCCATCATACGTGATCTGGAACGGTTTATTCATGGGTTTTGTCTGCCGCTGACGCAGCGTTAAAGTTTTTATTGAATGCGTCGCCGGACTCAGATGGCTGAGCCTTTTTCACGGCGGCCAGATCGCTTTTCCAGAGCGTTATCAACAGGATCCCAGCGCCAATGACAACCGCGCAGTCGGCCAGATTGAAAACCGGGTATTTCCAGATCCAGATAAAATCGACGACATATCCGATTTCAGGGTTCAGCCGATCTATCAGGTTCCCGATCGCTCCGCCGAGCTGAAGCCCGATCGCGATTGCGAAGGAAAAAGATCCGTTCAGGATCGGTTTATAGAAAAGGACGATCAGCGCGAGAAAGACTAACCCGGCGAAGGGCATTATCCAGCCAACGCCGGGGAACAGCCCGAAGGCAACGCCGGTATTTTTCCAATGGACGATCTGGAAATAATCGCCGAGGGCTTCGATCGGGGTCCAGGTCTCGCGAATCGCGAGCGCGTTCCGGACCGTGAATTTAGAGGCCTGGTCGATGACGATGACGATAGCGGCGATGGCGCCGATTCCCAGCAGGCGTTTCAGCGGTAATTTCAAGTGTGACTCCCTGTCATTCGAATTCATAGCTATTATAGCTGAAAAGAATACTCTGAATCCGCGCGTTCCCGGCATTGGTGAAACCGGTGCAAATCCCGGGCGGCTGCGTACGATATAATGATATCAGCGTTACTGCGGGCGGCGGCGATTCTGCTTCTTCGGAGGAGCCCGGGCTCGACGACGGACGTAAGGACAGGAGGCTGTGCATGTATAGGAAAATTCTACCGATTCTTTTGATTCTATGGATATTCGCGATAGGCGTCGGCGCGGGGGCGCTGGCCCGGGAAAATTCTTCGACGGTCCCCTCGAGGTCCTCGGTTCAGCCGGTCGGGACCGCTCAGCGCGATGATCCGGAAGATCCCGATGCCGATCCGGAGGACTTAACGGAGCTGGTTCAGGATTTGATCCATGCCGAAGGCGAATATCAGAACGAATATGGAGATATTTTCCCGTACGGTTATCGCGTTCCGGAGCTGAAAATCGATTCGCCTGCGGCGCGGAGTATCAACGTTGAAATCGACGAAACGATCGGAACGCTGGCGCGGGATCAGCTCCAGCTTATTCACGACGGAGGCGACGAGGACCCCATGACGTATCTGATTGACTGGAATGCGTCGTTGACGGATGGAATCCTTTCGTTAATCGTGGAATATCGGGATATCTGGTGGAAACCGAAATATTTCGTTTATGTCTACGATATAAATCGTGATCTTCGGCTTGACAATTTCGATTTGATCGAGCTTTTCGGTTATTCAGAAGACGATTTTTTAGCGTCCGTTCGCGATGCCGCGGGGTGGGAATATATTTTGGCGAACGAGGGCGTTCCGGCGGAATACCGCGGCGAAATGTATGACGACCGATATGCGTTTACGATTTCAGACGAAAATATTTCGTTTGAAAACCTGATGATTTATCTGGAATCGGACGGTCGGGTCGCCGTTCTCGCCCGGATCGGCTCGATGGCGGGGGCGGGTTGGTATTATCATGTCGTATATCCGTTCGAGGCGGTCGGGTGAGGATCGGACGGAGAAGACGAAAAGCCCCGGGCGCAATCACGGCCCGGGGCTGTAAAACGAACTTTAGGTTATTGATTTTCTTTCCGCTGGATAAATTTTACGATTTCGACGACCGGTATCGTCAGCAGCGCCAGCCCGATCGCGGCCGCGAACTCGGTCAGGCTGACCATTTCAAATTCGAACATGTTCGCGAGAACCGGAGTATACAGGACGCCGGCCGTCAGGACAATTGCGATCCCTGCCGCGCCGATCAGGCCCCAATTAACGGTCCTGATTGTGAAGATTGAATTTTTCCGCGAGCGCATGTTAAATGAATGGACGATTTCCGCCAGCGACAGCGTCGTAAACGCCATCGTCATTCCGTCTGGGCTTTGAGCGATTTCCCAGACGCCCGCTTCCATATAATGCCCTATGATATATGAAACCAGGGTCAGGATCGAGATGGCGACGCCCTGGTATAGAATGTCGATACCCATGCGGTTGCCGAGGACATGCGTTTTCGGGTCGCGCGGTTTCCGCTTCATCAGGTCGCCTTCGGGATCTTCGACGCCGAGCGCCAGCGCTGGGATCGAATCGGTAATCAGGTTGATCCAAAGCAGGTGAACCGGCTTGAGGATCGTGAACCCGAACAGCGTGGCGACGAAAATCGCGATGACTTCAGCGAGGTTCGCGGAAAGGAGGAATTGGATGACTTTTTGAATGTTATCGAAGATGCGCCGTCCTTCTTCGACGGCTGCGACGATGGTTGCGAAGTTGTCGTCCGCGAGGACCATGTCGGCGACGTTTTTTGTAACGTCCGTCCCGGTCAATCCCATTCCGACGCCGATATCGGCATGTTTAATCGCGGGCGCGTCGTTGACGCCGTCGCCGGTCATCGCCGTGACCCGTCCGAGCTTCCGCCAGGTTTTAACGATCCGGACTTTATGTTCCGGTTGAACGCGGGCGTAAACGCCGATCCTTTCGATTTCCTTTTCGAATTCTTCGTCCGATAGCTCGCTTAGTTCCGCGCCGGTTATCGCTGTTTTTCCGGCTTTGAGGATTCCTAACTGCCTGGCGATCGCGACGGCGGTTTCTTTATGATCGCCGGTGATCATGACCGGAGTAATTCCCGACTCGTAGCATTCAGTAACCGCGGGGCCGACCTCTGGCCGAACCGGATCGATCATCCCCGTCAGTCCGACGAAAATCAGGTCGTTTTCCAGCTCGGCGGCTTCGAACGAGGCCGGGAGCGCGTCATATTCGCGTATTGCGCCGGCTAAAACGCGGAGCGCCTCGCCCGCCATTTCGTTATTGGCGGCGAGAATCGAATCGCGGATTTCGTCGCCGAGTTCGACGATTTCGCCGTTATGAAGAACGCGGCGGCATTTTTTCAGAATTTCATCCGGCGCGCCTTTTGTAAATTGGACGATTTTTCCGTCGAATTCATAAATGGTCGACATCATTTTTCGCATAGAGTCAAACGGAGCTTCGCCTGAACGTGGGTGAAGCGCGGTGGTTTCGTTTTTATTCATTCCCTTTCTGAACGCGTAAGCGACGAGAGCGGCTTCGGTCGGTTCGCCGATCGTCGCCGGGTTTTCCGGCGTCGCGCCGGGAGCGAGCTCTGCGTCGGAACAGAGCGCCATGACCCGGGCGAGGAGGTTTTCGTCGGAAGTAAACGTCCGGACGACGGTCATTTTATTCTGCGTCAGCGTTCCGGTCTTATCTGAGCAGATAACCTGCGCCGAGCCGAGCGTTTCGACGGCGGTCAGCTTTCGGATAATCGCGTTCCGGCGGGACATATTCGTGACCCCGATCGAGAGGACGATCGTCACGACCGCGACCAGCCCTTCCGGAATTACGGCGACGGCGAGCGAAATCGCGATCATGAACGTATCGAGGATCGCGTCTCCGGTAAACGCCCCGTTCCGGATGATCGCGAACGCGAAAATAAAGACGCTGATGCCGATGACGAGCCGGGTCATGACGGTGCTCAATTCGTTCATGCTGCGCTGGAGCGGCGTCATTTCTTCTTCCGCGGCGGTGATGGACGCCGCGATTTTTCCCATCTCCGTCTGCATTCCTGTAGCGGTGACGATCGCGGCGCCATGTCCATAAACGACGGTTGAACCCATGTAGCACATGTTTTTTCGATCGCCGAGTGGAACGGCGTCGTTCCTGCCGCGGAGCTGGATAAGGTCGATAAATTTCGAGACCGGTTCCGATTCTCCGGTCAGCGAAGCCTCTTCGATTTTCATTGACGCAGACGCGACCACACGTGCGTCGGCGGGAACCGCGTCTCCGGTTTCGAGGAGGATTAAATCGCCGCTGACGAGTTCAGCGCTGGGAATGGACGTTTTCCGCCCGTTGCGGACGACTTTTGACCGTGCGGCGGTCATCTTCTGAAGCGCTTCGATCGCTTCTTCCGCTTTGCTCTCCTGATATACGCCTAAAATCGAGTTCAGGACGACGACGAACAGGATGATAAAGACGTCGGCGAACGATTCATTTTCGATCACGGCGGTAATTCCGGAAATCGCGGCGGCGACGAGCAGGATCAGGATCATCGGATCGGCGAGCTCTTTCAGGAATCGTTGGAGGCGCGTCGGTTTCGTCGGTTGGATGAGCTCGTTTGGACCGTTCCGCGCTAAGCGGGCGGCGGCTTCCTGCTGCGTTAACCCGTCCGAAGTCGTTTTCAGGTCTTCAATAACTTCGTCAATTTCGTTCGTATAATAAAGCATAAAACTCCCTCTCAAATCCTTAAAACGAACTGAATGTCCGGTTGTCTCGGGATTTTCTGGCTGATGAGATGGTCGGAACGGTTTGGGGCGATAGGTCGTTTCGATTCCGTCAATCCCGATTCCAATGAAAAAAATAGTGAAGCTGCCGGTAGGAAGGTTTGCCGCCGGCTTCCTGCTTCACGGCGGAGATCCTTCCTTGATCTGTAAAAAAGTATACCCTGAAATGATCAGAGAATTTGACGGTCTCCTGATCGCGCGGCCCGAACGTTCCGTCGGCCGACCGGAATGAGAGGTTTCCCCGCGCCGCATGGGTTAAATTGGCGCGCGGGTCGATTGCCGCCGTTTTCGGCGGTATACTTAAATCGGAGAACATTGATTTTAGATGAAGCATTGCTTGAACTGTTACCGGAAAATCCCGAACGACGCTGCCGTTTGTCATTATTGTGGCGCTCCCCAGGTGGAGAAAGGGGCGGTCCCGGTTTCTGGCGTTGCCCGTTGTCCGAATTGTTTATCTTACTTGTATTCTGAGACGTCGGGATGCCAGAAATGCGGTTACGTTCCGACGGCGAAAAAAAGAAGCGTTCGCGGCTTCGTTTTGGGAGTCGCGGGGGCGCTCCTTTTTTCGATTTTCGCGTTGTGGCAATTGGGCGTGTTGACGTTTTTACCGTCGCCGGGAAAGCTGGCGGAATCGATCCAGGCGACCGGCGAGTCCATTACGCCCTTGGATTTCGGACTTTCCGCGTGGGAAGAAGACCGGGACGCGGTTCCGTCACCGACGGTCTACGGCGATTTTGACGGAGTTGTCGTTATTTTTGAGGAGGCTATGGAGGAGGCGACCGCGCTTCCGGAGGTCGCGGCGGCCGCGCTGGCGGCGGATGAAAGCTTTGCGGAGCCGACGCCTGAAGCCGATCCGGCGACGACGGTCCCGGACGCGCTGGGCATGATGGCTATCATGGCGACCGGGACGCAGCCTGAGCTGGGGGCGGAGGCGGTTGAAAATCCGCCGACGATGACGCCGACGGCCGATACGGCGTTCCGCTGCGGGGACATGCGTCATCAGTTCGAAGCGGGCGCGTCCGGGACGTCAAGCGGTTCGTCGATCAAAGTGCGATCCGAGCCGGGGACGAACGGGGAGCAGCTGACTATCCTGCGCGCCGGGATGACGTTTCAGGCGCTGGACGCTGAACCGGTCTGCGACGGGAAGTATATGTGGATTAAAATTCATGTCGCGGGCGAAAACGTGACCGGGTGGACGGTTGAGGCGGACGACCGCTATTATTGGGTCGTCCCGGCGAAGTAAAATAACGTTATCAATTCAACTCAGATAACCATGATCAGCGTTCCCGCGGCGATCAGCAGGCATCCGATCAGCGATTTCGCCGTGAATTCTTCGCGCAGGAAGACGAACGCCAGCGCCAGCGTTATAACGACGCTTAGTTTATCGATTGGGACGACTTTTGAGGCGTCTCCAAGCTGGAGCGCGCGGTAGTAGCAGAGCCATGACGCGCCCGTCGCGAGGCCGGAGAGCGTCAGGAAGATCCAGCTTTTCCGGCTGATCCCGGCGATGCCGCTTTGCGATTGCGTCATGAAAACCATGCCCCAGGCCATCACGACGACGACGATCGTTCGGATCGCGGTTGCGAGATGAGAATTCACGCCTTCGATCCCGACTTTCGCGAGGATGGAAGTCAGCGCCGCGAAGAGCGCGGATAACAGAGCGAAAAGCAGCCACATAATGACGATCCCCCGATCTTTTTCTGTCGATTCTTTTTGTATTCCTGATTTTACTCCGCTTCGCGGTTTGCGGCGGAAATTGTATTCTGGCAAGTCCGTTTTCGTGATTTATAACTTCTTTTCAGCGTGCGTTCCGCCGTCGCTGAAAGAATTCATGTATAATTTCATCGAGCGATTCATTCTTTTAAAATGGTTCGAACTGTCGTTTGAAGCGCTTCGGTATCTGACTGAATCCTCGGAAATTATTTTTTGCGGATGGAGAGAACATGTCGCCTGTCGATCCTCATAAATTTTTTTTAGGTCGTCTGGTCGGCGCGGATGGGAAAGAGACGGGGGAAAGTCTTCTTTACAAACCGGAAGACCTGAATACGCATTGCGTGATTACGGGAATGACCGGTTCAGGGAAGACGGGCCTTGGGATCGTCTTACTCGAGGAATTCGCGCTGAAGAATATTCCGGCGGTGATTATCGATCCCAAAGGCGACCTGGTTAACCTCTGTCTGCATTTTCCCGAGCTGCGCGGCGAGGATTTCGAGCCTTGGATCGATCCGGAGGCGCCGGCGCGTTTAAACAAGGGGCTTTCGGTCCTGGCGGACGAGACGGCGGAAAAATGGCGGGAGGGTTTGGAACGATGGGGGTACGCGGGGCCGGACCTCGACGCGCTGAATCGGGTCGACTATACGGTATTTACGCCGGGGTCGACGATCGCGAATCCGATTAATATTTTATCAACCTACGACCCGCCGCAGGGGAACTGGGCTGAAGGCGACGAAAATATTCGCGAGCTGATTTCAACGTCGGTAACGGCGCTGCTGGACCTGGTCGGGTATTCGAATATCGATCCGATTCAAAGCCGGGAACATATCCTGTTAGCGAATATCATCGAGCATTACTGGAACCAGAATAAATCGATCCAGATCGAGGACATGATCAACGCGATCGATCAGCCGCCGTTCGAAAAGCTGGGCGCGCTGCCGATCGATCGGATGTACCCTCCGAAAGATCGTTTCCGGCTGGCGATGGCGCTGAATAATTTTCTGGCGTCGCCGTCGTTTCAGAACTGGAAGAAGGGACCGGCGTTGGACATTGGCTCGATGCTGTATACGGAGGACGGCCGCGCGCGGTTCAATATTTTTTACATTCAGCACCTGAGCGATCATGAGCGCATGTTCTTTGTGACGATGCTGTATTCTCAGGTTGAAGCATGGATGCGGACGCAGCCCGGGACGGGTAACTTGCGGCTGGGCGTTTATTTTGACGAGATCAGCGGCTATCTTCCCGCGACCGGACGTCCGGCGTCCCATGGCGTGATTCTGCGGCTGCTGAAGCAGGCGCGCGCGTTCGGCGTCAGCCTGATCCTCTCGTCGCAGAACCCGATCGATTTCGATTACAAAGCGCTTTCGAACGCGGGAACGTGGTTCGTTGGTCATTTGCAGACTGAGCAGGACAAGAACCGGCTGATCGACGGGCTGACGACGACAGAGGGTCAGATCGACCGGACGCAGGCGAACCGACTGATTTCTTCGTTGGGGAAGCGGGAGTTCCTGTACATGAACGTACATGAACCGGGGTTAAAGGTATTTACGACGCGGTGGGCGTTGAATTATCTGGCGGGGCCGGTAACGAGGAACCGCCTGCCGATGTTGGTTGAATTTGGATTAAGTCGCGAGGCCGGCGAAGTCGGCAGGCCCCGGCGCCAGGATGATAACGAAGAGGAAACAGAAGAGATGGCAAACGAGACGAAGAATGACGGAACGAAGCCGGAAATCGCGGCGACGATCGGCGAGTATTACCTGCGAACGGCGAAATCGCCGAAGGAGCTGGATTCGGACGGCGCGCTGATTACCTACGTGCCGGCCTGGTTCGCGCAGGCGGAATACCGGATCACGCAGCGAAAATACAATTTGGATCTGACGGATTATAAGGCCGCGCTGATTGAGGACGAAGATATTCGCGGGACGACGATCCGCTGGTCGGATTATATGACCGACCCGATCGAAGACGATCGGCTCTCGAAGCGGCCGGAAAGCGACGCGGTTTATTATGCGCCGGTCCCGGGCTGGATGCTGAACGCGAGTTCGATCCGCAGCCGCGAATCGGATTTTATCGATTCGATTTACCGCGATGGACGGACGGTCGTCTACAGCAACGAGGAGCTGGGCGTGTACGGGGATTCGAAGTTATCCGAGAAGGAGTTTATTGAACTCTGCAAGGCGAAGGTTGACGAGGCGTCCAAGGCGGAGAAGGATAAGCTGACCAAGGCGTATCAGACGACGGTCGATCGGCTCGAAACGAAGATCCGCAAGGCGGCCGCCGACGTCAGCGACAAGGAAGACAAGGTCAAGTCGAAGAATATCGAGAAAATCGGCGCGGTCGGCGAATTTGCGCTGAGCCTCCTGCAGGGGCGGCGCCGGTCGGTTTCGTCGTCGATTAACAAGTTCGGTCAGTCAACGAACGCCGGCAACGCGCTCGAAAAGGCGACGATCGTTTTGGAAGAGCTTACCGAAAGTCTCGAACGCGAGACTGAATCGTATAAAGACGCGATTGCGGCGGTCGAGGCGAAATGGAGCGCGCTGGCGGAAAAGTATTCGACGGTCAGTTTATCGCCGATGAAGAAGGATATTTTCGTCGATTATTTTGGGATCCTCTGGCTCCCGTATTACACGGATTCCGCGGGGAAACTGGTCCGCGCGTATCAGGCAGCCGGAATTTAAAAAACCGGGCGTTCCCCAAAAAAACGGGAACGCTTTTTTTTATTTTCGCGCCGCGGGGTGTTCGCTTCTCTCGATGATCCAATCGGTAACCCTGCGGATAACGTCTTCTTTAAGAAACGGTTCGTTATGCAGCTCGTGATAGCCGTTGGGATAAACGACGAATTCGACTTTTTCGTTTCCCTTCTTTTTCGCGAACCGCGCGGTCATTTCCGGATCGACGCACCGGTCGGCATCGCCCTGCAGCAGGAGCAGAGGGACCGGGAACGGATCGTCGCGTTCGACCATGTCGCGGCCGAGGGTGATCAGGTCATGCGCCAGAGAGAGCGACAGGACGCCATGGACCAGCGGGTCATTCGTATAGATTTTATCTTCACCCGCGCCATGATAGAGATTCCCCGGCGGCAGGAAATTCGGCGTTGTCAGCTTCGGGAACGTCCGCCCGAGGGAACCGACGACCGCGGTCAACCAGTTTGGGTATGGCGGAACGGTTCCCAGTCCGGGCGAGCTGGCGACGACGCCGCGAATGTCTGCGGGGAACCGCTGCGCGTAGGTTAAGACCAGCGCGCCGCCCAGCGAATGCCCATAGAGGAAGAACGGCAGGCTGGGCTCGGACATGAGGAGCTTCCCCTGGAAGTGGCGGATGAGCTGCCAGGCGGTCGCGTAGCGGTAGACGCCGCGCTTTCCGCTCGTTCGGCCGTGGCCGATATGGTCGAAGGCGGTGACGGCGATTCCGGAGTCCGTCATGGCCCGGATGACGTGATCGTACCGGCGGCAGTATTCCCCCAGTCCATGGACGAGCAGGAGGCTGGCTTTGATTTCGGCGTCTGCGTCAGGTTTGGCTGTGAACGTGTAAACGGTTTCGCCCATCAGGTTCTGTCGTTCTTCGAGTGTTTTCATGCGGGTTCCCCTTGCGGATCGTCAGCGGCGTTTTCTCTCGTCCGGAGGACGCCGTTTCTTTAAAGTATAACTCGATTTAACGATGGGAATTCCGAGTTGGAAAATTGGCGGAAAGAACGCTTTTGAGGAACAGGACGAATGTCATTGCGAAAGGCGGAAAAGGTAACGAGCCTTGCGTTTTGGCGGGCAATGAAACGCCGCGGCGGATTGAAAATGGTAAAATGTATTGACACTTTTTTTATAACGTAAAGGAGATTCAGGCGCATGTTAAAGTTACTTAGAAGTAAGGGTTTTCTGCTGGTTGCGGTTTTAGCGGCTGTTCTGGTCTTGTCATCGGCGGTTTTCGCGATCGATACGACGAAGGCGATTTTCCTGATCAACGGATCGCTCGGTGATAACTCGTTTTACGATTCGGGCGAAGCCGGGATGAAGGCGTTGGCGGAGGAATTCGGTCTGGATTACCGAACGATCGAATGCGGCTTTGATTCGGCGCAGTATGAACCGGGGCTTAACGCGGCGGTCCAATTCGCGGATATTATATTTGTTATTTCCTACGGATACGAAGATATCCTGACGCAGTATGCGGACGATTTCCCGGATAAGATCTTCGTGAATTTAGATACGACGGTTCAGAATCCCGGCGGAACGATTACGTCGGTCGATTACGTCGAGGAAGAGAGCGCGTATCTGGCCGGCGTGGTCGCCGCGTTGGTGACGTCGTCGGACATGCCGAAGGCTAACGCGGAGAAAATTATCGGCGTCGTCGGCGGGGATACCGATCCGACGGTCCAGTCGTTCATCTTTGCCTACAAAAATGGCGCGGAATATATTGATCCGGACGTCAGGACGGAAGTCAAATTCTTAGGCGACTGGGAAAATTCTTCCAAGGGGAAACAGGCCGCGCTTCAGCTTTACGATCAGGGCGCGGATATCGTCTTTCAGGTCGCGGCGGCCGCTGGGATGGGCGTGCTTCAGGCTTCAGGCGAGCGCGATCTGTATTCGATCGGCGTCGACTCGAACCAGAACGCGATCGTCCCGGGTCATGTCGTCGCGTCGGATATCAAAGACGTTGGGCTGTCGATTCAGAACGTCTACCGGACGATCGTCGACGGGACGTACAAGCCCGGCGAGGTTTTGGATTACGGGTTGGCGTCCGGAACGGTTGACGTCGTTTTTGAGGATAACGGCGGCATCCTCCCGCAGGAAATTATTGACAAGGTCGCTGAAGTACGCGATATGATCATGAACGGGGAACTCGCCGTCGAGCGGTATTCGGTCGAATAGGGCGGCGGGAGCGTATGCGTCTGAGGGTAAGGCGGTTTGTCTCGTTTACCCTCAGGCGCCGTGCCGACGGCGGCGCTTTTCGAAGGATCAGTTTAAAGTTGAAGACGGATGGGGAACGACGGCGTTTCCCGTTTTCTATGCCCGTTTTCTATACGCCGGATTCGCGGTGAATCTGATCATGACGCAATGAATCCGAGGTGAAACGCGATCGAGACGCGATAAAAGACGGCTCGGAGATTCAGCGCCGGGGAGGATTATGAATTCTTTGATTGAGATAGACCGTCTGGTCAAGATTTTTCCGCCGAACGTGACGGCGCTTGACGACGTCAGCGTTGATTTCCGCGAGGGCGAGATTCACGCGCTTGTGGGCGAGAACGGCGCGGGAAAATCGACTTTGATGAAAATTCTGTACGGAATGTACAGCGCCGATGGAGGCGCTGTTCGGTATCGGGGAGAGCCGGTTCGATTCGCCGAGCCGGGCGACGCGATCCGCGCGGGAATCGGCATGGTCCATCAGGAGATCCTGCTGGTCAACGAGTATACGGTCTGGGAAAACGTCGTATTGGGGCAGGAGCCGACAGGGCTTTTCGGGCGGATCGACCGGAAGCGGGCGCGCGAAATCGTCCGGGCGAAAATCCATGAGTTCGGATTTAACCTGGACGCGGATACGCGCGTATCCGAGCTGTCGGTCGCCGCGCGTCAGAAGGTTGAAATCCTGAAGCTGTTGTATCGCGACGTTTCGTTCCTGATTTTAGACGAGCCGACCGCGGTCCTGACGCCGCAGGAAATTCCGCAGCTTTTCGACGAGCTTCGCCGGCTCCGGGGCAACGGGCATACGATTGCGTTCATTTCGCATCACCTTGACGAAGTTCTGGCGCTGAGCGATCGGATTACCGTCCTCCGAAAGGGAAAGAAGATCGCGACGATCGCGACGGAGGAGACGAACGAGTCGCGGTTGGCGGAGATGATGGTCGGGAGGGAGGTTTTATTCAAGCCGATCAAGGACGACATCCCGGCGGGCGAGGTCGTTTTTGAATTGTCCGGCGTCGATTTAAAAGCTGAGAACGGGAAAGAAGTCCTCTCCGATCTTTCGATTCAGGTTCGCGCGAGCGAAGTCGTCGGGATCGCCGGCGTCGAAGGCAACGGGCAGCTCGAATTGGTTCAGGTTCTGATGGGACTGCGCAAGCCGGAACGGGGATCGCTCCGGATCGAAGGGCGCGAGCTTCTGGACGCCGCGATTCTGGACCGTCGGCGGTACATGTCGTTCGTTTCGCAGGACCGTTCGCGCATGGGCGGATGCTTACCGGCGTCGATCGAGGAGAATATGCTGATGACGCATCACAGGCTCAGCGGCGCGTTCACGAGCGCGGGCGGGTTCCTGATCGACGGTCGGCGCGCCGCGGTGTTTACGGAGACTGTCTGCGCTCGGTTCGATGTCGCCTACGCCTCGATCCAGTCGCCGTTCCGTTCGCTCTCGGGCGGCAATCAGCAGAAGGTCATTTTGGGGCGGGAGCTGTCGTTGGATACGCCGTTCGTATTACTGGACCAGCCGACGCGCGGACTGGACGTCGGTTCGATCGAATACGTGCATCATCAGATTCTGGAGCTGAGCCATGCGAATCGGGCGATCCTGATCCTGTCGGCGGATTTAGAGGAGTTATTCCGGATTACCGATCGGATCCTCGTTCTTCATCGCGGTCGTATCGTCGCTGATCTGGAGACGGAGCGGACGGATATCGTGGAGGTCGGCGCATGGATGCTGGAAGGGGCGGGGCTGGATGCGTAGGAGTTTATTCGTTAATTTTATCGGAATTGCGTTCGCGTTCCTGATCTGCGGCGTGGTCATGCAGGTCCAGGGGTATCCCGCGATCGAAAGCTACGCGGCTCTTTTCAACCAGTCGGTCGGGAGTTCGTTCGCTTTTTTGACGGTCCTGAAAAACTCGATCCCGCTGGTTCTGACCGGGTTGTCGGCGTCGGTTGCTTTTTCGTCTGGTCCGGTCAACCTCGGTCAGCCGGGACAGTTTCTGATTGGCGCGTTGTTCGCGACGGTCGGCGGCCTGTACGTTGAGCTTCCAGCGTTTTTGATGCTCCCGTTTCTTCTGGCGTTGGCGATGCTCGGCGGAGCGGTCTGGTCGTTCGTTGCCGCGCTGATGAAGCAGCTGTTTGAGATGGACGAGTATATTACGACGCTGATGTTGAACATGATCGCCGATTTTTTTACTTACTGGGCGATTTCAGGTCCGTTCTTTGAAACGGGCGCGAACTTTCCTCAGACGCCGCGGATTGCCGGAAGCGGCTGGATGCCGACCGTGGGAAAGTTCAGCACCGGCGTGATCGTCATGCTGCTGGCGTTTATGGTCGTCTGGTTCCTGTATTATCGGACGACGGCGGGGTATGAATGGCGGATGACGGGGCAGAATCCAACTTTCGCGCGGCTGGGCGGGGTCCCGACGAAGAAAAATTACCTGACGGTCATGCTCCTGACTGGCGCGTTGGCGGGGCTGGCCGGCGGTCTGGTCGTCATGACCGGTCCGCATCGTTTTATCAAGGGTCTGGGCGCGAATTACGCCTGGGACGGGATTATGGTATCGATGGTCGCGAATAATCATCTTGTCGCGACGTTGGCATACGGCCTGTTTTTCTCGATTCTGGAAACCGGCTCGCTGGGGATGGAGCTGTTCACGAAGGTCCCGAACGAAATGACGACCGTTCTTCAGGCGATCATCGTACTCGTCGTCATGGCAGGGCGCGGTTCGATCGAGGTCTTTATCCGGAAAGGGATGACGCGGAGAAAATTGAAAGCGAGGGCGGAAGGATGACGGTTCTGGTCGGGTTATTGAATGGGATGATTTCCGCCGCGACGCCGCTGCTGCTTTCGTCGCTGGGAGGGGCGCTGACGTATTATGCTGGAATTTTTAATATCGCGATGGAAGGGATGATGCTGAGCGGGGCTTTTTTCGCGGTCCTCGGCTCGTATACTTTCGGCTCCTGGGGAGCCGGGTTGATTTGCGGGGTTGCAGGCGCGATGGTGATCGCGTTAATCTTTATCCTGTTCTCGATCGTGTTGAAGGTCGACGAATTTGTGACCGGCGTCGGATTGAATATGTTCTCGCTGGGGGTGACGACATACTTGCTCAGGCAGATTTTCAAGGTTAAGGGCGCGTTTACCGATCCCGGGATTATCTCGGTCCCGAACGTGCGGATTCCGCTCGTCGAGGGGATCCCGTTCGTGGGGCGGATTGTCAGCGGTCAGAACCTGATCGTCTGGCTGGCGATCGCCGCAACGCTGGTCTGCCAATATGCCGTTTTTCGGACGCGATTCGGGCTGCGGCTGCGCGCGGCGGGGTACAATCGAGACTGCCTGGATACGAGCGGCGTTTCGGCGAATCGGATTCGCGTTGCGTCGCTGATCTGGTGCGCTGTGCTTTGCGGACTGGCGGGGGCGTACCTGTCGTTGGGGTATGTGACGCTGTTCAGTGAAAATATGTCCGCGGGACGCGGATGGATTTCGTTAGCGGCGGTCATCCTCGTATCGGGGAACCCGCTTGGAATCGCGCTGGTCTCGCTGCTGTTTGGGTTGGCGGACGGGCTGGGTCTCTTTTTACAGCGATCGATCCCGTCGCAGTTTACGTCGATGCTTCCATATATTGCGACGTTGGTCGCGCTATTCGTGTATTCGACGCGGAGAAGGAAGGAGGTTCGGAATTGATGAAGCAGGCATGGCAATTAGAGCGGGAGCTTCGCGACGCCGCGATTCCCGTCGACCGGCGCAAGCAGGCGTCGGACTGGTATACGTCGGAGACAGTGTTCCCGCATGGCGACGAGCTGATCCGGAAGTTCTGGTCATCGCAGGTTCCCGGCTCGTTCGCGCCGGAAATCCCGTATCTGGAAATGGTCCAGGCATGGAGTAATCAGGGCTACGACGTCAGCGCGGCGGAGGAGCTCCTTCCGCATGGTATCGAACTCAGCCGGGCGATCGGCAAGCCGGAGGATATGGACCGGCTGCGCGTCCTGACGGCGGAGCTGCTGCGGCGGTTGAATAACGCGCCGCTGATTGGGACGCACCCGTACTATTCATATACGCATCCGATGACCTGGGACGAGGTTCGGGCGGCGATGCCGATTGCTGAAAAAGGATGCGATTCGGTTCACGAGCCGAACGCGCAGGGCGACAGCGAACGGATTTATCAGGGCTGGCTCGGGCAGCTCAGCGGCGGGGCGTTCGGGACGGCGATCGAGGGGTATACCGGGACGCGGATCGCCGAGGTTTACGGCGAGATTACCGACTATGTCGCGGAGCCGGAAACGGTGAACGACGACGTTGTTTATGAATTGGTCCTGCTCGACGCGGTAGAGAAGTTTGGGCGCGCCGTCACGGCGGGCCAGATCGCGGCGGAATGGATCCGGTCGCTCCGGTTCGGCTGGTCGGCGGAAGGGATCGCGATCCGCAATTTGAACATGGGAATTTATCCGCCTGAATCCGGAAAGTTTTTCAACTATTATTCAGATTGGATCGGCGTGCAGATGAGGGCGATGGTTTGCGGAATGCTGGCTCCGGGTCAGCCGATCGAGGCGGCGCGGCTGGCTTTTACCGACGGTATCGTTTCGCATTCGAATAACGGCGTTTACGGCGGGATCGCGGCGGCGGTCATGACGTCGCTGGCGTTTGAACTGGACGATCCGCGCGCGGTTCTGACCGAGACGCTGAATTATCTTCCGGCGCAGAGCGAATACGCGGCGAAGTACCGCCGTGTCCTGACCGTTCTCGCGAAGCATCCGGAAAGCGAGGCGCTGAAGCTGATCGCGAGTTATTTCGAGCGATATAACTGGATCCACGCGTACCCGAATATGGCGGCGGATTTATTCGCGCTCTGGTACGGGGAAGGCGATTTCACCCGTTCGATGTCGCTGCTGGCGAAGGCTGGGAATGACGTTGACTGCAACGCCGGGCTGGTCGGGAACGTTTTGGGCGTGATGAATGGTGTCCCGGAAAAATGGGCGGCGCCGATCGGCGATATTCTGGAAACGTATCTTCCGGGACGTGAAAGGAATTCGATCCGCGAATTGGCGCTGCGGACGGCGCGGCTGAGCGGGATTTTATGACGCCGCGGGCGGCGTGTCCCGTTCTACGGATCAGAGCGGCCCGATCGCAGGGCGGCGATCGCGGCGTAAGTCGGAATGGAAGCAGGCGTAACATGAACCGAACCAAAGAAAGGGCAGGATTTTGACGTGATAAAAAGGAAGCGGTATTTCTGGCTGATGGCGGTGTGGCTGTGTTTATTCTGTTTTTCCAGCTATGGCGCGGCGGGACAGGCGTGGGACGACGTGGACGTTTCGGAAACACCCGCGCCGTATCGCGAGATCATTCAAAGGGCGAATTCCATGATTCTGAACGGCGTAGACGACGGGGGGAGCGTGGAGGACGGGTATTACGCGCTTTCAGAGCTGGGTTTTTATCTGAATCAGGCGGAGCTCCTGGATCAGGTCGGATACGCCGTTCAGGATCTCAGCGGCGACGGCGTCCCGGAGCTGATCATCGGCGAAATCACCCGTCCGGATATGCCGGACTCGGATTCCAATCTGATCTACGCGCTGTACACGCTCGACGCGGATGATCAGGCGCGGCTCGTTTTCGAAGGCTGGTACCGGAACGCCTACCGCTATGCTGGTGATGGCCGGTTCATGTATCTGGGCGCAGGCGGGGCCGCCAGTTCGATGTTCGGGATGTGCGGGCTGTCGCGGGATGGAAAAGACCTGATCTGGAGCGATTATTATTTTACGATTCCGCGTGAAGGAAATTATGAAATCATAGACTACTACTATAATACGTCCGGAAAATCGGAGACGCAGGGATCGCAGCGTCTCGATATTTCGGAAGACGCCTTCTGGCAGATTTCAGATCGCCTTCAGGATGAAGCGATTCTGATCGAGCTGGCGCCGTTCAGGGCGCTCAATGAAGACTCCGTCGTTGGCGACGCGTCTGGTGAACCGCTGCGGGCGGAAATTTTCGCGAATACGGAAATGCGAGCGCCGGAATCTTATGATCATGCGATTATCGACCAGACAGGCTTTGAGGGACAGATCCTGTTTACGGCTGAACGCCCGATTTACGATTTCCAGATCCTGAGCCTGGAGCTCCTGGACGTTACGCAGGCGGGTGAATTAGTCTTTGACAGCGTCGCAGTGTACGAGAAGGACGCGATTCAGCCGGAGCGCCCGCTGCTTGTCAGCCTGACTTTCTTCGGCGATTTACCGTCCTACGGTTTTTCGTATACCGACGAATCTGGCGATTATCATCGTTCTTATTTGGGTGTCAGCGGAAGGGACGGATCGCTGGTCGTCAGGGCGTTCTGAGGTCCCGATCGGAGAAGGACGCAGCCGTATAAAAAAGGCGCTTGCGTCCTTTACCAATCTCTCATCAGCGCGGCGAGTCTCCTGTCGATATCGAGCCTGGTTTCTTTGCATTCCCGCGGGTGTTCTTTTCCCGCTTTAAACATCAGGCCGACTAACAGCCCCGAACCAATGGGGAGCATCAGCTTCAGCATGGATTCCGGAAAGATAAAGTGTGTGCCATGTTCATAGATCCAGGCTTCAAAATCGCAGTCATGCGGCAGAGTTTCCAGCCGTTGACGCATTCTGCGTATGTATTTGCAGGTGTCCCATAGAGCGTCGTCCTCAGCGCCGATACAGATAACTTTCCCACGAATGCGCTCCACCTTGATTTTTTCTTCTTCATTCAGGAGATGGCGGCGCTCTGATTCATCAAACATTTCCCGCGCGGCTATCAGGTTGCCGCTGGCTTTGGATTCTTCCTGCATTTTTTGCCAATATTCCGGATGGCGATAGGCATATGGCAGATAGGGCAGCGGAATGCCCTGCCACGATACGGCGGATTCATGGTCTCCCGGCCGCTCACGGACGCCGTCTTTCCCGTCCCGATAGAATCCTTCCATGATAAAGTCCGGGGGCGTGAGGGCGATGGTAAGCCGGATGTCTGGGTAACAGGAAGCGGCGGCAAGCGCCACCGTGCCGGTCGCCGACGCCCCAAAAATCCCGATTTTATCACAGCCCTGCGTGCGTAGAAACTCGATCGCTTTTCCGATCCGCTCCAACGGAAAGTTATGCCAGCCGCGGTCCTTTTTGCAGGGGGAAATCGCCAGCGCGTGAATATTCTGCCGGTGCAGCCATTTCGCTCCGGAAACGATCATGCGGTTATCCGAAGAACCGTCCAACGTGATGATCATGGCACGGGAAGTTTTTACCCTGGGATTCGGGTACCAGGCTCCATAAAATCCGTCATTTTCCACCGAAAACATTTTTCTTTGCATTTTTCTTCTCTTCAGTTGATCCCCCGTTCTCGGGAGTATAGATCGCTCGATAAACCTGCTCCTCAAATTATATACCGGTTAATTTCTTCTAAACTTACCGTGTAAATGAATCGTATCCTGAGTTTACAGGACGTACGTCACTTTCCGAACGGGATCTCGGCGTAAACGACTTCCTCCCGCTGACGGTAGATCAGCCGGACCGATTCCGTTTCTTCGGACACGGCGATCGTTTGAACGTCGTAGCGATCGTCATCCGGAAATGGCTGGCGCAACCGTTCAGCGCCGGTCCCGGCGTCGTAGACGCGGACGACGATCGCCGAAGCGAGATCGTTCAGGTTTTCCCGGACGGCCGTTGCGAGGTATTTCCCGTTCGCGGACAGCGCCATGTTCCGGTCCTCCATGAACTCCCGCAGCGGGATTTTCGAGACCGCGTCCGTTTCGGCGTTCCAGACGTATAACATTTTCGCGGGGAGACTTTGAAGATCGTCCGGGTCGTCCGGGATCGGCTCCGGCGGCGAAATCAGCGCGGCGGGGGACGTGACCGGCGTGTGGTCGCGGTACGGCTGGACGGCCGAAGCGTTTTCGTCGATCTCCGCGAATTCTTCCGTGTCCCGTATCGTTATCTCCTCTCCGTCCGCGCTCATCATCCCGTAAATGGCGTGCGTCGTATGGTCGGCGTCCTCCGGGACGTACTGGCTTCCTGTGAAGAAGATTGTTTCTCCGTTCCGGATCAGGTTGAAGCTGTTGATCGAGAAGGTCCCGGGCGTCAGGTCGCGCGTCATTTCGAAGATCATCGTTTCGTCCCCTGTATCTAAATTTCTTCGATAAAGGTTCCATGAGTCCGATTTATAAAAGAGATCGGCGCCGTTTCGCGCCAGTCCGAACAGGATCGTTGTCGGAATGTCGCAGATTTCGTTCAGGTCGACGTCCCGGATCAGCTTCAGATTATCGTCATATTCGTAGAGCGCGATTCTGGTCTCGATGAAGCTTTCCCGGACTTTTTCGACGAACCAGCCGAACCCCGTTTCAAGCTCCTGAACGCGGTCCGATCGGAGGACCATCTCCGGATCGTTCAGCGATTCCGGAAACGGCGCTTCGCCGATTAGTTCCAGCGGGTCGAGCCCGAGCAGCGTCAGCCGGTCGCTCAGGATCAGCAGCCGGTCGCCCGACAAGAAGCTGAAGCTGGCGCGAGTCGCGGGCGACGCTTCTTCAGGGACGAATTCGTTCAGGGACTGCACGCGGATCGCCGGAGCGCTTTCGGCGGCGGAGGCGGGGCATGGCGGGATGACGCCCGCCGCGAGGACGAGCGTCATCATCATTCTTATCAGCGTTTTAAATTTTTTCATGGCTGCCTGATTGGGTTATTCGATCGGGATCTCGACATAGGAATAAGCCAGCTTATCCAGGAGTACCGCGCGGATCAGCTTATCCGACTCGGAGACGCTGATCTCGGGTACAAAGCCTGCCGTAAGGCCCGAATAGTTTTTCTCCATGAGGAGTTCGCCGTTCGACGTGTCGTAGAGCCGGACGGTTAAGGATGTGACCTCGGTCATCGGATCGTCGGCCGCTGCCGTAGCCAGGTATTTCCCGTTTTCTGAGAGCGCGGCCTTATGGTCTTCCATGCTGATCCGCAGCGGGATTTCGGTAATATCGCCCGTTTCGACGTTCCAGGCGTAAAAGCTCTTCACCGGCGGGGGCGTAAAGACGTAGTTTTCCGGATCGTCGAACCAGGTCGGTTTCGGATCGTTCGGGGTCAGCAGCATGATCGGCGACGACTGCGGGACGTTCTGCTCTCCGACGCCTACCTGATAAAATTCGTACGGGTCCTGAAGCGTCGTTGGATCCAGAATTGTCAGGTCGCTTCCGTCCGTGGACATCGATCCGTAAGCGCAAATCGTATCTCCGACCTCGCCGGTTATATCTAACTTTCCTCCGACGAAATAAAGTCTTTTCCCGCCGCGCAGCAGCCGCAGATCGGAGATGACATGGAATTCCGAGTCCGGCGATCGATCTGTCTGATAGATCAGGCGGTCCGAATCCGGATCGAGCGGAATCTTCCCCGCCAGAAGTTTTTCACCTTTGTCTTCCGGCGAATAAGCTACGTAATACACCTTTGACCCGTCGGGATCCGGCGCGATATTTCCGAGTCCAAAGCCAAAGGCGGACGGAAGCGCTTCGCTCAGGTTCGCTTCCTGAACGAGATTCAGATCGTTATCATATTGAAAGTAGAAAGATACCGGGCGCGTTTCGCCGCCTGCTCGCGGCGTCATATCCACCAGCCAGGCAAACCCGCTGTTGAGCGGCTGAACGCGGGCGAACAGCGCGTATTCGTCGGAAAGCTTTTCGGATATCGATTCCGGCATTTCGGCTTCCGCGGCCGCTTTCATCGTTTTCAGGTCGACGATCGTCAGCTGGTCATGGATCACCAGCAGCCGGCCTCCGGACAGGAACGTGAACGAGAGTGGATTTCCTTCAGGAGAAATCGTCTCAGGCGTAAATTCGGCTAAGCTCCGGGTCAGGGCCTCGTCCGGATCGGCTTGGCTTTGAATCGGGAGCACGGTCAGGCCGCAAATCAGTGCAAGCAGTCCCGCGAATCCGAATACGATCCGTCCGAACCAGAGTGCATGTTTTTTCATTTTGTCGTTCCTTTTCTGATGATCTTATTTTTCGATCGGGATCCGGACGAGGCGGACGGCCTGGCCGTCCTGATACAGGACGGAGATCAGCCCGTCTTCTTCGCTGATGCCGATGGCAGCGTTCGTGCATTCGCTCAGCGCCGGGAATTCGTAGGTCGCGAGGAGCGAGCCTTTCGCGGCGCCGTAAAGCCGGGGCACGAGCGCGAAGGTCCCGTCGTCGCGGCTTTCGCAGACGGCCGTCGCGAGGTACTTCCCGTTTTCGGACAGCTTCGCCCGTTCTTCTTCCGTCGGGGCCTGAAGCGGGATTTCGACGACGTGCTTCGCCGCGACGTCCAGCGCATAAACGGTTTTGATCATTTTTGTCTCGCTGTCATATTCTCCTGTAAAATATGGAACGATGAGCGCGATGGGGGACGTCTGCGGCGTATGAAGATGGAGCGGGCTGTACGCGTCTGTTATGATCTCCACATTGAAGTCCGGCGCGTCGGTCAGAACGCGGTTTTCCCCGTCTGGGGACATGGAACCGTATACGCGGACGGTATTGATATGGCTTCCGCCTTCTTCAACCGATAAGAATTTATCCCCGGAAAACAGTACGGTTTTACCATTATCGATCAGGCGGAGCGATCCTATTGAATTGAGATCCATATCGAAGCCCATCTTTGTTTCGAGCAGGATTTTTTCATCGCTGCTGTCCAGATTTATTCGGCGCATCAATGAATGTTCAACTGTGTAGATTTCGGAGCCATCTCGTGAAATATCCAGATAAACCATGTCTGGAGACGGCATATAATCGTTCAGATTGACTTCCCGAATGACGTTCAATTGGTTGTCAAACTGGTAATAGGTTCCTTTCAAATGCGGTTCGGCCGGGGTCGCTATGGAAACGATCCAGGCGAAACCGTTTTCGAGCGCTTCAACCCGATCGAATCGGATGAGTTTTTCGCTGTCGAGCGACGGTGCGGAGTCCGGCAGGGGCGCTTCGGCGATCCGCTTCATCGCGTTCAGGTCGATCAGGTTCAGCCGGTCGGTGACCGCGAAGAGGCGGTTCCCGGGAAGGAATTCGTAGACGAGCGGATCCTGAACGTCACGCGCCGGGAGGATTTCGGACAGGTCCTCAATCGGGATCTCGTCGACCCGGTAGAGCTGGTTGGGCTCCTGCGCGTGAGCGCCAACGGCGCTCGCGCAGATCAGCGCGAGCATGAGGATAAAAAGCTTGAGTTTCTTAGATCGGTTCATTTTGGCCTCCTTTTTTTCTAACCGATTCTTATTCGCGCGATATTCATCGCTATCTATATAATAGAAAACGATTCTTAAGCGAAAAAAGTTCCCGATATTTTTCAGGAACTTTTCAGAGCTTCGTATCCGTTTGGCTCAGACGAAAATCTGGTTAATATCGCCGATCGCGTAGGACGGCGGCGTCCCGACCAGCCCGACGAGCATGTTCCGGCCGGTCATTTCGTCGACGAGGATTTCCGGATGGAGGCGGAAATTGACGATTTCGCCGGTCGTGCGGACGTGCATGCGCGGTCCGGTGCAGTAGTGGCGTTGGTCTCCGATCAGGATATGCGTCCGGTCGAGATAGGAGATCGGGATGTCCTTTTTGATCATCTCGTTGACCTGATGTTCCAGATCGAGGATATTGATCGCGCGTTTGTCCATGTAGCTGAGGATAAAGCCGTGACGGACGTCGGAATGCTCGAACGACCCGATCCCGTAACCGAGGAGGCAGAATTCGCAAAGGTCTTCGGCGGTATGGGCCATGCGCCGGTAGATGACCGACTTGGAGACGATTTTCTGGAGGTCGCGCGGGTCCGGCCCGAACATGGTCGGGCGCGTGATAATAATTTCTTCGCCGACGCCGACGAGAAGATGCGCGTTGCGCTTGATTGCCGGGTAAAGAAGGTCGAAATGCTCAACGATGACCCGTTTCCCCATCGCGGTCGCGTCGTTGATCGCCTGCACGATATCGGTCATTTGGGTAAACGCCGATTCGAAGCGGATATCGATATGATAGGTATGCGCGGAGAAAAAGCTCTGATCGTGGAGCTGAAGCAGGGGCAGGGGGCGGACGTTTACGCCTTCGTCGTCGTTCGTCATCTCCAATCCAGGGAACATCCCGCGGATCAGGACGCTTTTCCCGGATCCGGATTCGCCGACGAACCCGATCAGCGAGTCGAACGGGCTCATGTACAGCTGGGCGATCTGGTTGCCGACGTCGGCCATGCGCGGGTTCCCGCGCGGCGCGAGGTAAACGCTGAACAGGTGATTTTTCTGCATTCGAGCTGAATAGCTCATCTTGACCGTCTCCTTCGTTGGCTCAGGCGGGCTGCGGCGAATCAGTATCGAGTTCGATACTGAGGAGCGGGGCGTGCTGCTGAGCCCCGTAGACGTCGGTTTCGCCTGTATCCCCGGAACAGGTCGGCCGCTGGATCGTGACCTTTATCGCTTTCGCCGGCGGGAATTCGACGATCCCGATTATTTTTTCCGGCGCGATTTTATACAGTTCGCAGATTTTTTCCGGCGAGAGGAGGCGATACTTCCGCGCCGTTTCGAAATCGTCCGCAGTTTTGAAAAGGACGTCGAGCGTCAGCTCGTATGGACCGGAGTTTTTCGAGCGGATAACGTCCGCCATTTCGGTAAGTTTTCGTTTCATTCGGTTTTCCTTTCGCCGCGTTATAGTTCGTAGACGTCGATCCGGAACGGCGCGGCCGGGTCTTCGACTTCCAGCAGGTGATACACGCTGAATTCATAGACCTTTCCCGCGTGAAAATCGCTCGGCGAGAACGGGAACGCGAGATTCCCGGCGGTCGCGATCCGTCCCGGGTAGCCGTAATGGAGCATGGTTGATCGCGCGGTCGCGCAGACGGCGTCGGCGCGTTCCTGCGATTCGGCGACGGCTTCAATAATGATCCCCAGTTCATGCGCCGATTCGGTTCCGGGGGTGGGTTCGAGCGGCCCCATGACGCCGTCTTTTCCGTAAACGGTAAAATTCAGCCGATAGTCCCAGGGCTGATCTTTATAGATATCGGCGACGTTGGCGCGGACGGCGGCGATCGTCCGGTCGATTTCGCGGATCATGATCGGGTCGCGCGTCCCGGCGATCGAGACGGTTCGGAAGCCGACGGACTGCGCGCCTTCGAGCTTGATCGTGTAGGGCTTGTCAGCGATGAACTTCGATCCGGAGACGCGGATTCTTCCGCTGCCCTGATCGGTGAAGGAACAGTCTCGTAAGTCAAGATGACCGCCGGGCCCGGGGAGAATATACGGGTTGGTTTTTTCGTAGAGCGTATGCGCCGCGACGGATACCGTCGTGCATTTCCGGACCGGGTTCAGCGCTTCGAGCTCGAACCAATCGTTCGTCAGCTTCCCGAACATGCAGTCCGACCCGCTTCCCGGCGAGGCGCAGATCGCGGCGCACTCAAGGATTTTCCCCAGATGCAGCGCGAGGGCGCGGTCGAAGCCGTCGCGGATCGGCAGCGCGGCGAAGACGCTCGGATCGTAGGAACGGCCGGCGAGGACAACGTCCGGAATCTCTTCAAAGGCGCGGATATACGGCTCGACGCCCATCTGGCCGACGATATGTTCCGAGTTGAGGACGCGTTCTTCGGTCAGCTCCGGCGCGCGGTCAAGCGGCCGGATTTTTCCTTTTTTGAGCGCGTCGGCGACAAAGCTTTTTTCAAATTCAGCGTGGATAACCGCGATTCTGAAATTCAGCGCTTCTTCGCGCGCGATTTCGCGGATAATCTCGAAACACCATGCCAGATGCGGCTCTGCGCCGCTTCCGCCGGCGGTTCCGACGACGACCGGGATTTTCCGTTCGACGCCGGCTTTGATCATGATTCTTAAGTCGCGTTTGACCGCCTGGCGGTCTGTAAACGAGATTCCGGACCCGAGATAGTACGGCCCCGGGTCGGTCGAACCGGCGTCCGCCGCGATCAGGTCGGGTCCTTTCGCGATCCCGGCTTCGAAGGAGGCGATCGGAAAGCCGTAACCGAGAATCGCGGTCGCGGACAGGATTTTAAATTCGGGTTTCATTGTAAATCCTTCTTCCCTTCTATTTCCGGGCGGCGCGGTAAGCGAGGATCCGCTGCATTTCGTTATAAACGATCATGAAGCCTTCGTCAAATCCCATCCCCGGTTTGGCGAGCATCTGCGCCGGGGAGGTCGCCATGGCGACGTGGGCCGTAATCTGAGCGGAACGATCGGTCTCGTTGCAGCTTCCTCCCAGATACGCGCCGACGCCTTTTTCGCGGCAGTACAGGACGGCCTCGGCGGAATTATGCATGGAACCGAGATCGGGGGTCTTAATCTGGATCATGTGGCCGGCTTTGGCGTCGGCGAATTCGCGGACGTCTTCCAGCGTGTTGCACCATTCGTCGGCGACGAGTTCGACCGGGATACCGCGTTCGTCGAGCGCTGCGGTGAGCGCGGTCAGCGCGTCGCGCTGGGCGTCATGCGCGCCGTAATCGACCGGTCCTTCGATCCGGAGCCTGAACGGAGCGGCGAGTTCCGCGAGGGAGGCGAGGTAGCCGCTGATCGCCGCCCAGTCGTTTTTCGGGAAGATTTCGCCGATCGTCCCGTAAACGTCGATATGAAGGACAGGGTTATAGGACGGCGAGACGCGGAGCTCACGGATCCGGTTCGAGAGCCGCCGGACGTAGGCGGCGAGAATTTCGCCTTTTTCGCCCAGTTTTTCTTTAACGTTGTTGATCAGCGCATGCGGCAGGACGTCCGCCGACTTCAGGATCATTTTGTCTGCGTTGAGGTCGCGTTCGTCGCCGGACTGCGCGAAGATGGGGATCGGCCTGTCGGAGACGGTCGTCCCGTATTCCCGCGCTAACGTTTCGCACATCAGCTCATGGTTGGATTTCGCGATCGCGTCGAGGACCGCCTGGCTCAGGCCGTAACGGATCGCGGTATGGAGCGGCTTCCCGTCAACGCGGATTGCTTCTATTTCGCGCATCGCGGCGTCGAACGAGGTCCAGTCGCGCCCTTCGATTCTGGGCAGGACTTCGCGTTCGATGAGCGGGAGGAACGTTCTGGCGAGGAAAACCGGGTCGCGCCCTCCTGCGCCGGAGTATTGAACCGCGGCGCAGTCGCCATATGCGATTTGTCCGTCGGCGAGGAGGAATTGGACGCTGATCGCTTCGCCGGGGATGCGGATGCGTTCGAATCCGGGCGTGACCGGCGCGCCGGCGTAGCTCATTCCGTCATGCGCCGCGCCTTGTTTGATCGCTTTCTGGTCGTCGAAGTAGAATCCGGTCCGTCCCGGCGATAAAAAAGTACGTTGAATTTTCATGGGATTTCTGGCTCCTTGTTGGGATGGGTCAGCGCGGACGACCGACGAGGCGGCCCTTGCTGATCGCGTAGACGTCGTCAATGACCATCTGGAATGACGCCTGACGTTTTTCATAGGCCGCGCGTTCGTTGATTTTCTGTTTATGGAAATCGAGAAGTGCGGGCGTCAGCGGGAGCGCGCCGGGATGGAAGATCCGGACCGCGCCGCGGTTATCGCGCGCGGGAAGAAGCTTCCCGGCGTTATACTTGCTGGGTGCGAACGGGATATCGAGGAATCCGGCCTGGAACGCGCGGACGACGCCGGCGGCGATGCTGCCTTCTCCGATCTCGATGACTTTATCGACGATGCAGCGGGTTTCTTCCTCGATCAGCGCCTGCTCCTCGCTGAGCGACGCCCTGTCGGGCATCTGGTCGCGCAGCATGGTGATCATCTGTTTAGTAGCGCGCAGGCCGGCGGCGTTGGCTTCCATCGTGGGAACGCCGATCGCTTCCTGCGGCGTTTTGACGATGACCTTGGTTGCTTTCGAGAGGGCGGCGACGGCTGACCCCCAGCAGATAACGGCGTAAGCTTTGGCTTCGTCCTGCGGGAAGCCGCCCATCCATTGATGCAGCACGGTGGTAATTTCCGCGTCGGCGTAGCCGAATTTTTCCATGTACTCTTTCGTCAGTTCGCGAAGCACGATCATCGCCGCGACATCCTGAACCAGGTTCCCGCATTGCCCATAGCCGACGGTCAGATTCCGGACGCCCTGTTCGGCGGCGAGGAGCGATTCGAGGATCGCGACGGAATGCGAGATGCAGGGGGGAACGAGCGTTCCGGTCAGCGGTCCGTAGGGCTCGCGATTGATCTTGATGCCCGCTTCCTGATACAGCCCGGTGAGACGATCGACGTACTGCCAGTCGCGGATCGTTTTTTCGAGAGATACGCTTTTCGCGTAGGGGATATTATAGGAAATTCCGCCGCCTTCGAAAGACGTGAACCCGGAGGCGTAGCAGATTTCCGCCAGCAGCCGTGCGTCGGGGGTCCCGTGACGGATCTGGACCGGGATATCGAGGAGCTCGACGATTTGGCGGTTGGTTTCGACGCCGTGATTGACGGCGGGATATCCGTTCAGCATTGCGCGCCCGGAGCTCAGCGATTCCTGGATCCCGTTTTCCGCTTCGCGGTAGCGGTTTTGGCGGGTGTAGCTGTCGATCGTCGTCGGAAGCAGGTCGGCTTCGCCTTCGTTCTGCAAATAGGTCAGAAGCTTGATATGTTCGGCGATGAGTGGGACGCCGGCGCGCGGCTGGATTAAGGTGATATGCTGATCGTCGGCGAGTTTCAGCTTTTCCGGAAATTTTTTCGATTCAGGAAGCTGCTGATGATATTCGAAGGCGTCGTCGAGATCGACGTCGGCGCCGGTTTTCCAGCCGCTCAGGACTTCGCGCCGTTCGACCATGAACGGATCTAATGGCAGCCGGTTATCCGACAGCTGATGAGAAGGGGTTGTCTCAGGCATGGATGATTTCCTTTTTCATGATGGAGAGCGCTGATTCGGGATTGATTTCGGATAGGACGCCCATCGCGGAGAGAATATATTTTTTATCCAACAGGACGTCGACCCGGTTCGGCCGGAGCGAGCTGGGGAATTCCTTCGAATAGGAAGCGAAGGCGGCGATTTCCCGCGGCGCGGCGGCATGGATCAGCGCGCCGCCGATCAGGACGACGGTTTCGATTGAGCGAAGGTCTTTTCCTTCCTGAATAAAGATTTGTCCTGCCGGCGTGTACGATTCTTCGATCGTTCCTGCGTGGCGGATCGTCGCCGCCTGAACCGCCGCGCAGGCGAACGCGTGATCCAGGCGGGCTTCCCGTTCGTTCCGTGGGAGGAGTCCGTGATTGGCCTGAACCTTGTCCGCCCAGGCGTTGACTTCGTCGACGCTGGTATCCGCGATCCGCGCGATCCGCTCCGCGCCGGCGGCTTCGAGGATGCCATGGATACTGATCCTCATGCCGATATCGCCTTCGACAGATCGCTTTTCATATGGATCGATCAGGCCCTTCAGGTATGTATTCGAGTTCTCGGGAGCGCCGTCCGCGATCGAGTAAACGTCGGTCGTCGCTCCGCCCAGATCGACCGCCATGAGCGGGCCGAGGCCGGGGTTTTGATTGACGCCCTTTGACAGGAGCGTCAGCGCTTTCAGGACGGATACCGGCGTCGGCATGGTAATTTCTCCCATGATGGTTTCCATTCGGCTCAGCCCTTTGGCGTGAATAATTTGCGAGAGGAAGGTTTTCCGGATCTGATCCTGAACCGGCCGGATATTCAGCTGGTCGAGCCTGGGGAGGACGTTCGGCGTTATCATCGCCGGTTTCCCGGCCGCGCTCAGGATTTTACAGCATTCGTCCGCCGCGTTCCGGTTCCCGGCGATCAGGATCGGACAGTCGATCCCGGATCGTGCCAGACGTTCAGCGTTGGTCAGAATGCATTTTTCATCGCCCCCGTCGGTCCCGCCTGTCAGCAGGAACAGGTCCGGGCGTGAGTTGAGGATAAAATCGATATCGCTGCCGGTTAATTTTCCGGCGAAGACCTTCAGGATTTTTCCGCCGCCGCCCAACGCGGCTAAGCGCGCCGCTTTCGCGGTCAGCTCGAGAACGAGCCCTGAGACGATAATCCGAAGCCCGCCCGCTGCGCTCGAACAGGCGCGGATTGTCGGAAAGGCGAGCGGGCCGGCCGTCCGTTCAAGGAGGGCGCGCGCGCTGCGGAGCCCTTCGCTGATATCGGTTTCGACGGTCGTCGGACTTTGCGCCGTGCCCAGGATTTCTTCCGCGGCTTCGTCGACCGCGACAAGCTTTGTATAGGTGCTCCCAAAGTCAATTAACAGCGTCGCGTCTCTCATTCGCAGCTCCTCAGAACCCGTCCGGCGTCAGGCGCTTTCCTCGGCGACCTCGACGCCGAGGTCCTGTTTCAGGAGGCGAACGCCGTCTTCCGGATCGGTCCCGGGCGGAAAGACGCGGTTGAACCCCATGTCAAGGAAGCGTTTTTCGACGTCTTCGAACTTCTGTTTCCCAACGACGATATTTCCGCCGATATAGAGGAGGATATCGCCGATTCCCGCTTCGATGCATTTATCGCGCATTCCGCGGCAGTCCAATTCGCCATGGCCGTAGAGCGAGGAGACGATAATCGCGTCGGCGTTGGTTTCGATCGCCGCGTTAATGAATTCATCCTGACTGACCATGACGCCTAAGTTGATGACTTCGAATCCGGCCTGCGTAAAAGCGAAATCGAGGATCCGAATCCCGACGGCATGAACATCCGCGCCAATGACGCCTATGACGAGTTTTTTCTTACGTTCCAAGGGAGACTTCCTTTCTTCCTTTCAGCCGACAGCGGCTTTTTGTAACTGGATTTCGGTTGATTCGATCAGATTTTTCGCGAACAGCATTGAACCGTGGTCCATCTGATATTCGAAGCGGATGACTTTTCCTCCGGCTTGTTCGAATTCCCTGATTTTCTCCTTTTCAGCTTTGGAGCTGAAGCGTTCGTAGTTGCTTGGGACGATAATTGCGTCGTAGGTTTCGGAACCGGAAATTGGTAAATTGGTTTCGGCGCTGAGATGAATAACGTCCGGCTTGGACTGGATATCGCTGTATTTGTGCATGGCCTTGAGCATGATCCCGATGAATTCATGGCTCAGTGCGACGAGAGCGATTTTATCGGTCGGGTTGAGCTTTGCGATCGCTGAAATCGTTTCGGCGGTCGGCGAAAGCGCGAGCGCGTAAACTTTGACGCGGCCTTCGATGGCCTCGTTGATCGACGATTCATGCGTCGTCGTTGTGAAAACGAGATTGAGATCGTCCGGAAGGCGGTCGGGGAAGCTCAGGATCGTTTCGAGGCCATATTCAAAAATATCGGATTCGTTGAATTCGGCGATCTGATCAGCGATCATGTGCCGGGCCTCGGGGTTGCAGTCGATAATCCCAATCGTCAGGCTGGCGGTTTCATGCGCCAGCTTCCGGTATTTCAGGTCCAGCAGGATCCGGATATCGGAGAACGAAAAGCCCATCCGGCCGAGATCCTGAAAAAGGCGGTCGATCGCTTTTTCGGCACGCGCCTGATTGCTGGTGACGAGGGTCCCCGAAGGTTCGCGTTGCTGGGCGGCGCGCTTCGTATCTAAGACGATCGTTCCCCGCCCCTGGATCATCGTGACATAGCCTTCTTCGGTCAGGACCTTGTATGCCTGCTTGATCGTTCCCGGGCTGAGCGCTGCCTCCTCGGCCGCGTTCAGGATCGACGGTAACCGGTCGCCAGGTTTTATTTCTCCGCGCTCGATTTTTTCGCGAATCGAGGCGGCGTATTGCGCGTAGAGACTGATTTTGCTGTGGGTTTCAATCATGTTTGCAGATTCCTTATGCTGTTATTTTTCTCCAGGCCTTAGGGCCGGTTTCGTATAGGTAATTGCCTGAAAAATCGGTAATCACGGTCGCCGGAAAATCGCTGAAGATCAGTTTCTGAACGGCTTCGGTCCCAAGCTCCGGAAACGCGATGACTTCCGCGGCGAGGATCCTTTTTGAGAGGAGGATGCCGGCTCCGCCGGTCGCCGCGAAATAGACAGCCCGGTTCTCGGTCAGGCTTTTTCGGACAGCTTCGCTGCGGTAGCCTTTGCCGATCACGCCTTTAACGCCCAAACTGAGGAGCTTCGGCGTATACGCGTCCATTCGCGAAGCGGTTGTCGGCCCTGCGGAGCCGATAACGAGTCCGGGCGGCGCCGGGGTCGGCCCAACGTAATAGATTACGGCGCCGGCGGGATCAAAAGGAAGCGTTCCCCCGCCGTCGAGGAGCTCGATCATCTTTTTATGCGCGGCGTCTCGGGCCGTGAAAACCGTTCCGCTGATCAGGACGCGGTCGCCCGCGTTCAGGCGCGTCAGTTCCGATAGCGTATCGGCGTCGGTAAAAGGGGCGGTAAGTCGTATGGGATTCATTGTTACAGAGTCCTTGATTCGTGTCGCGCGGCGTGGCAGTTGATATTGACCGCGACGGGCAGCGCGGCAATATGGGTCGGGAGGGTTTCAATGAAGATCGCTAAAACGGTCGTGCGTCCGCCGAATCCCTGCGGCCCGATTCCGCTTCGATTAGCGGCGTCTTCCAGGTCTTTTTCCATTTGCGCGATTTTGGGGTCCGGATGGCGCGAGCCGATCGTCCGGAGGAGCGCGCGTTTCGCAGATTCGGCGACTTTATCGAACGAGCCGCCGATCCCGACGCCGACGACCATCGGCGGACAGGCGTTCGGTCCGGCGCTGAGAATCGTGTCGAGGATAAAATTCCGGACAGCGTTTTCTCCTTCCGCGGGTTTCAGCATCGCCAGTCGGCTCATATTCTCGCAGCCGAAACCTTTGGGCGCGACGGTAATTTTCAGTCGGTCGCCGGGAACGATTCGGAGCGTGATCATAGCGGGGGTGTTGTCGCCGGTATTGATGCGATCGAGCGGATCGCTGACGATCGATTTTCGGAGGTAGCCATCCTGATATCCGCTGCGGACGCCGGCCTGGATCGCTTCGGTGAGATCGCCGTCGACGTGAACCTCCTGTCCGATGTCGACGAAAACGACCGCCATCCCGGTATCCTGACAGGAAGGAAGGTTCTCAGCCGCGGCCAGACGGTCGTTTTCCAGGATGTCTTCGAGGATCCCGCGCGCAACGTCGCCGGTTTCAAGTTCCTTCGCCGCGGTGAGCGCGTTGATGACGTCCGTTGGAATATGCGTATTGGCGTGGATACAAAGGTCGTGGATTGTATTTTCTATTTCTTTTGCAGGAATGATTCGCATGAATGCTCCTAAAGAGATAGTTCTTTTCGAATAGAGGCAGTTTATTGTTTCTGTATTATAGCTCACTATGACTGATTGGTTGTCAAGATCGGCGCAGGATGAATGGCACTTTTTGTTCAGGATAAATGTCATGTGCGGTCAGGATAATGAGTTTCAGGAGGCGGGGTTGCGTTCTGTGGAAAGGTGGTATAATTTTGGCTCGGTAAGACAGGCCTATTAGCTCAATTGGCAGAGCAGCTGACTCTTAATCAGCGTGTTCTGGGTTCGAGTCCCAGATAGGTCACAATATTTGGCCTGATAAATATTGATCGGGCAGTGTTATGTGTGCTTTCGCAGAGGCTCTGCCCGATCTGACCGGTAGCATATCTTCGGAAACCGAAAGCCCTGAATTTTCAACCTGAGATTTTCTTTACGGAAATATCGATCGCGTCCATCCAACGCCCAGGGACAGCGCGGGCAGAAATCCTCTGATCTTCGTCTAACTGATCTCTAATACGCCGTTAACAGCGACCGCCTACACTATACTTAGCTGACAGATCATAAGAATCGTACAGCGCGGCGACTCGCCGCGCTTTGAAGGAGGTCCATCCATGAACTTTGAACAATACACTCAGAAAGCAATCGAAGCCGTCAACCAATCGCAGCAAATCGCGCTCGAATTCTCACATCAGGCGGTCGAACCGGGTCACTTGCTCCTCGCGCTCCTTCGCCAGAGCGATGGGCTCGTTCCGGCGATCCTGACGCGCGTCGCTGGATCAGACGCCGGGCTGACCGCCGACGTCGAAAAATCGCTTCAGGCGCAGCCGAAAGTCTATGGCGGAAACGCCAGCCTGTCCGCGACCCAGTCCACGGCGCGCGTTTTCACTGACGCCGAATCGATTGCGAAAAATATGCGGGATGAATACGTCTCCACGGAACATCTCCTGTTAGCGCTCTGCGACAGCGTCGAAGGCCAACGGCTCAGCCGGTTCGGAATCGATAAACCCGCGATCCTGAAAGCGCTGAAATCGATCCGCGGGTCGCAGCGCGTCACCGGCCGAAATCCGGAAGACACCTATCAGACGCTCGAAAAATATGGACGCGACCTGACCGCCGCCGCCCGTCAGGGGAAACTCGATCCGGTTATCGGGCGAGACGACGAAATTCGTCGAACGATCCAGATCCTTTCCCGCCGGACGAAGAATAATCCGGCGCTGATCGGGGAACCGGGCGTCGGGAAAACCGCCGTCGTCGAAGGCTTAGCGCAGCGGATCGTCAAAGGCGACGTTCCGGAAGGACTGAAACAGAAGCGGCTCGTCGTTCTCGACATGAGCGCGCTCGTCGCCGGCGCGAAATACCGCGGCGAATTTGAAGAACGATTAAAAGCGGTCCTGAAAGAAGTCGCGGAAGCGGAAGGCGAAATTATCCTCTTCGTCGACGAAATGCATACGATTGTCGGCGCGGGCGGCGGAGACGGATCGATGGACGCGGGGAACATGATCAAACCCATGCTCGCTCGCGGCGAGCTGCACCTGATCGGGGCGACGACGCTTGATGAATATCGAAAGTATATCGAAAAAGACCCGGCGCTTGAACGCCGATTCCAGACCGTTTTCGTCGACGAACCGTCGGTCGAAGACACGATCAGTATCCTGCGCGGGTTGAAAGAACGCTACGAGATTCATCACGGCGTTCGAATTACCGACAACGCGGTTATTTCCGCCGCCGTTCTGTCGAACCGTTATATTACCGATCGGCAGCTTCCGGACAAGGCTATCGACCTGATCGACGAGGCGGCGGCGCGCCTTCGGACTGAAATCGACTCGAAGCCGTCCGTTCTGGACGATCTTGACCGCGATATCATGCAGCTCGAAATCGAGAGGCAGGCGCTTCAGAAGGAAGACGACGACGCGTCGAAAGAGCGCCTGACGAAAATTGAAGCGTCGCTGAGCAACCTGAACGAAGAATCAAAACGATTAACGCTGCGCTGGAAAAGCGAAAAGGACGCAATCGAGGAATTGAAATCGATTAAAGAAAGCCTCGACGCAACGCGCACTCGGATCGAGCAGGCGGAACGCGACAACAACTTAGAAAACGCCGCCCGTCTTCGCTACGGCGAACTTCCGGAGCTGGAAAAGAGACGCGCCGCGGCAGAGGAAAAACTGAAAGACATTCAAAAAGACGGCGCGCTTCTCCGCGAAGAAGTTAACGCGGAAGAGATCGCCGAAGTCGTCGGGAAATGGACCGGGATCCCGGTTTCGCGGCTGATCGAAAGCGAAATGCAGAAGCTGGTCCAGATGGAAAACCGGCTCCACGAACGCGTCATTGGCCAGGATCAGGCGGTCATCGCCGTCAGCAACGCCGTTCGCCGCTCCCGCGCCGGACTTCAGGACCAGAACCGTCCGATCGGATCGTTTATCTTTCTCGGTCCAACCGGCGTCGGAAAAACCGAACTGGCGCGCTCGCTGGCAGAGTTTCTCTTCGACGACGACCGCGCGATGGTCCGGATCGACATGAGCGAATATCAGGAGAAGCATACTGTTTCCCGGCTGATCGGCGCGCCTCCGGGATACGTCGGATATGAGGAAGGCGGTCAGCTGACCGAGGCGGTTCGCCGCCGACCGTATAGTATCGTTCTTTTCGACGAAATCGAAAAAGCGCATGCCGAAGTTTTCAACGTTCTCCTCCAGCTATTGGACGACGGGCGGCTGACCGATGGGCAGGGACGAACGGTCGACTTCCGCAACACAGTTGTCATTATGACTTCGAACGCCGGGTCGGAACTCTGGGCAAATAATCCGGAAGTCAAAATCGGACGAGATTTGCTCAATCAGGTGCTGCAGAAGACGTTCAAGCCGGAATTCCTGAACCGGATTGACGAAATTATCGTCTTTAACGCGCTGAACGTCGACGACCTGAAGAAAATACTGGCGATCCAGCTTCGCAGCCTTAAAAAACACCTGGCCGAACGGAAGATCGAACTGATATTGACGCCGGAAGCCGAAGCGTTCCTCGTCAGGGCCGGGACCAATATTGAATTCGGCGCGCGCCCGATCAAGCGCGCAATCCAGCGCGAGCTTCAGGATCCGCTGGCGATCCGGCTCCTGAGCGGTGAGTTCAAGGACGGCGATACGATCCTTGCCGATTATGACGAGAACGCCGGCGATGATACGGCGGGGATTACCTTCCGAAAAACTGCGTCGCCCGCCGGATAAAAACGTTCGGACTTTCCGGGAAGAAAACGGACGGGTAGCAGGGATAATTTGTAAAAAGATATCAGGGGAGATCAGCGCAAGATCTCCCCTGAGCCTGTTTATCCCAATTCCCTGTCAGCCGCCGCGTCCTCAACGTTGCGGTTCAAAAAGCCCTCGATCAAAGCATCCCCAAATTAAAGTCGGCCATATCGCTCACGATATGCTGAGGGAGAAAAACCGGTATATTTTTTAAAAATTTGGCTGAAATACTTCGGATTATTCTCAAACCCAACGCGTGCCGCAACGTCAGCGATTCGATCGGCTTCAATCTCCAACAAAAGAGTCTTGGCTTTGGTTATTCGCATTTCGGTCAAAAAATCTGAAAATTTTGAGCCCGATTCTTTAATAAATCGTCTGCTTATGTAGTCTTCATTCATATACAACACATTATCCGCAATCCATTTCAGAGACAGGCGGGAATCGGCAAGATGATTCATTACATAAGCCCTGATCTTATAGCTTATCGCTTTATTTCGTTGTGAGCTTGCTCTCTGCCTTCCAAGGCTCTTAAATACCATTTCTAATACCATCAAAATCTCATCAACCGAAGACGCATGATTAACGAATTCAATCCATTCAGTTGCCGCTATGATTGAAATAACGTCAATTCTTGAGAAAGCTGAAATAATCAAAGAAATTGTAAAATGCTTCGCAGACAACAAATCATTAATTCCTGCCAAGCTATTGCGTATACTATCTGGTTGCAAGCTCGCAATTCCCACATGATCATCAAAAAGAATGGCCATTTCCTTTTGAATACCACTATGCAAATTTTCATCTTTATCAATCGGGAATATCACGTCTGCGCTATAGTACACAATTCGGCTGGCTTCCCGGATCTCAGCCACAAAAGCGTTCATTAATTCAGACAGATTTTGAAATTTTGCAGTACACACTTCACAAAAACAGTCACAGATCCTTATTGATTCAGCCAGACTGGAATAGATTTTCTCTATATCCCCTGACCTTACAAGAAAATAGATATTCTGATCAGCATATACAACGGTTAATTCATTGCCTTCTCCGTAGAAACCCATCGCAAGATTGAATATATTACGAGAATCTGTTTCCTTAATACCCTTGACAAAAATCAATTCGCATGGATATCGATATAAATCAAGCAAATGCTCATAACGAGCAAGAATCCGCATCAAACGATTTCCTTTACAGTCGCCTAACAAACAATCTCGCAGCATGTTTAAAAAAGTATGATGATATATTATTCTTTCAATCTTACGCCTCTTGCCGCCAAAATCGTGCAATCGCGCCCTTTCAAAATCTGCAACGACTGCCTGCATGGCGTCAATAATCTGCTGTTCGCTGCATGGTTTCAGCAGATAATGCCTGACGCCAAATCGCATCGCAGCTTTCGCGAATTCAAATTCCCCATATCCAGACAAAATAACAAATTGAGTCAGCGTATTTATTTTACGGATTTTTTCTATCAGCTCTATACCCGTGAAGCCAGGCATTTTTATATCCGTCAAAACGATATCAGGGCATTCATCGATAATCATGTTATAGGCATCAGAGCCATCTTTCGCCAACCCGATCAGCTCTATTCCGAGGGACTTCCAATCGATCAGAGTAGATATCGATTCGCGTATAACGCGTTCATCATCCGCTATCAACAATTTATACATACTTCAGATTCTCATCCTGGAATCCGGATTCGCGCTACGGCGTGTTCAGCGTCGCTATTGAACAACGTCAGTCCGTATTCGCCGCCATAAATCAGGCGCAATCGGTGTTGAATATTTAGCAAGCCGATACCAAACCCATGCGGAACGATTTTTCCCTCTTCCAGTCTTATCAGGATATCGGCTGGAAATTGCGACCCATCATTAATCACCTCAACAATAATATCCTTCCCATCTCGATAACCGCAAACTTCAACAGTACATGAATCTATCATATGTTCCATCGCATACGTAATCGCGTTTTCTAATAACGGCTGAATCGTCAGTTTTGGAAAAGATACCCTGAAAAGATCAGGCTCGACAGAAAATCGATAAATCAGGCGATCTTCAAATCTGAGCTTCTGTATCGTCATATAATGATTCACGATTTCGAGTTCATCTTTCAGCTGAAAATTCGCTTCCGAAGATTGAAGTGTAATTCGCAACAACGCGCCTAACGATTCAGCCATTCTTGAAATTTCTATCGCGTTTATTACTTTGGCGCGCCAATTAACCGATTCAAGCGTATTATATAGAAAATGAGGATTAATCTGGTTCTCCAAAGCTTTCAGCTTCGCGTCTTTATTCAGGATTTCTTTTAAATAGTTTTCCCGGATCAGCTGCTGTATCTGACCCGCCATAATTTCGAAATGATGCTGCAACTTATCAATTTCATCCATGCTGGAATTTATTTCCGATTCCGGTTTTGACAGGTAAGTCAAAGTATTCCGCTCAAATAATATCATTTTCTTAACAAGAAGGTCGAATTGTTTGGCAAGCGACTTGCTGAGGAAGACTGAAAAAAGAATTGCGATGACAATCGCCAGGCACACAACAATTATATAAATTTTTGTCATATATCTAATCGCCGTCGCGATCGATCGGTAAGGAATCAGACATTTATATTCCCATGGGATCATTTCAAATATACCGTTCACATAAAAATAATGATTTCCAGAACTGCCTGTAAGACCATACGTCGAAACGGTAAAAGCCTTTGAATCCAGGAGAATATTTTCGGGAAGTCCGTCAGAATGAAAAAAGACGTTGTTTTCATGGCTGACGATAAATTTCGGGTCTTCAGGGAATAAAAACAACTGTGCCGAAGAACTGATCAGCTTTCTGAAATCCATTTGGATAATCAGGGTTCCAATATTTTCATAATTGTGATTGTTTACTCGCCTGTTATCCCTTGCGATAAAAAGTCCGAATTCATTGCAATAATCCGTTATCCAAACAGGATACCCATCGCCAGACGCAGCCGCTCGCAACACTTCATGATAAACGGGCATCGGGATCCGCTCCTCGCGGCCTGGATAACTTGATATGATATTCTTTTCATCTATAAAGTAAGATACGTTGACGACATGGCTATTCCGCAGGTTATGATGATAATCTGTTATCAGATACGATATCATGTTCCTTGCATTTTTCAGCTTGACGTCATTTTTCTCATCCGAGAGGACAATTAAATTCTTCTTTATCTCCTTATCGAATTTATCGCACCTGACATCGATTCAACCGCGGAAAGCTTTTCTGCGACAAAATGAGCCTCATAACGTAAGGAACCCGCAATAGACTGATACAAGAGTTTATTATAAGATTGAGAGATGATACGATATCCCACGAAATAGCTCATTGCAAATAACGCGCTGATGATCATAGTCAATATGATTATTTTAATGCATATTGATTTATTTTTGTATATAGCGAACAGGTTTTTAATTTTTTCATATGCATTTATCATACTTAAATTCACCTCAGTACGCTGTAAAATCGCGCCTGACTTATTTTATTCGAGATCAGATATTCGTTTGCGGGCGAACAACGGCAGGAGAACGGTTTTTTATACCCCAAAGTCGGGAAAATATATTGAACACTTCGACGCTGATTCATAAAATAAAGTCATAAGCAATTTCATACCCTAAAGGAGAAGAAGATGAAAAAATTTTATATCGCATTGATCCTCATTGTCGTTGCCTGTTTTCAAGTCGCAGTCGGCACCGCGCCGGTTTTGGCCAATGCGTCAGAACAACAGCAAATCGCGCCCGGCGATTTCAAGATCGTCATGATCGTGAAACAAAGCGATTCGTGGTTCGACGATATGGCCACGGGAATTGAGCAGCTGAAAAAAGATACAGGCCTGAACGTATCGGTACAGGTCCCCGAAACAGGTGATGCCGCGAGCCAGATCGCAATCATGGAAAACCTGATCGCGCAAGGTGTCGATGCGATCTGTATCGTTCCAAATGATCCGGAAGCGCTCCTTCCGACGATTCAAAAAGCGAGAGATGCTGGAATTGTCGTTGTAACGCATGAAGCTCCAGGCATCGCCGACAGCGTCGACCTTGACATTGAAGCGTTCGTCAATGAAGATTTTGGTGAATTGTTTGGTGAAAACCTTGCCGCAGCAATGGGCGGAAAAGGCGCGTACGTTGGTTTCGTCGGCGGACTTACGATGGAAACCCATATGGCGTGGTATAACGCCGCCGTTAACTATATTGCCGGGAAATATCCGGAAATGAAAAATCTCGCCGACGAACCCTTTGAAGATAAGAACAGTGTTGAAGGCGCGTATAACAAAACGCTCGAAATCCTGAAAGCTTACCCGGAAATCAATGGATTCTTTGATTGCTCCGCTCATGGCGGCGGAATCAGTCAGGCGCTATCGGAAAAAGGGAAAGCCAATGATATTAAAGTCGTTTCGCTTGCGCTGCCGTCCATGTCCGCGACCTATCTGAAAGATGGTTCCATGCAGCATGGCCAGGCTTGGCGCCCAGCCGATGCGGGTTACGCAACCTGCTACGCGGCATATTTAATCGCGTCAGGCCAAGGCGTTGAAACCGGCTCAGATCTTAAAGCCACAGGATACGATAATATCAACGTGGTTGACAATATTGCCTATGGATTCGCGCCGCTTGAATTTACGGCAGACAATATAGACGATTATAATTTCTAAGAATTGACCTTATAAAAGATCTGCCCGGCTTATCATAGCGGGCAGGTCTTTTAAATACGTTTCATCCAACACGGAGAATAAATGGAACCAATCCTGATTGCGGAAAAAATTACGAAGACCTTTGCCGGCGTCCAGGCATTGAAAAATATCGATCTGAAAGTCAATCGAGGAGAAATCCACTGTTTAGTTGGAGAAAATGGGTGTGGAAAATCGACGCTGATAAAATGTATTTCAGGCGTATATACGCAAGATTCAGGGTATATCATCCTGAATAACAATCGTTACCAAAAGCTAACAACAGGGCAGGCAATTCGAGAAGGCGTGCAGGTAATTTATCAAGATCTTTCACTCTTTCTTCAAATGAGCGTAGCTGAAAATATCGCGATTGAAAGATTACGCGCGGAAAACAGAAAAATTGTTAATTGGAACGAAGTCTATCGGATCGCAACCGAACAACTGCAAAAAATCGGCGTTGAGCTCGATTTAGACAAAAAGATCAGCGAGTCCTCAATGGCCACACGGCAACTGACCGCAATCTGCAGAGCGTTAGCGCATGACGCAAAAATCCTGATTATGGATGAGCCTACGACTACTTTGACGAAAAAGGAAGTAACCCTTCTTCTCAAAATCGTTCGCAACCTGCAATCAAACGGGATATCGATTATTTTCGTGAGTCACAAGTTAAACGAGGTATTCTCTATTGCCGACGTTATCACGGTTCTTCGAAATGGCGAAAAAATCGGCGACTTTGATCGAAACGAGCTTGATGAAAAATCCTTATCTAAACATATAACAGGAAGAGAAATTGACTACCCAAGATACAAAAGAACAATCAAAAACGATACGCCAATCCTTGAAGTCAACCAATTATCAAGAAATAATCAATTTACAAACATATCTTTCGACCTTCGAAAAGGAGATATTCTCGGATTAATTGGATTGCTTGGTTCCGGGCGCACCGAAATCGCGCTATCGCTTTTCGGACTGAATCCAACAAATTCTGGAACGATCAGGGTTGAAGGAAAAAATCTGAAAATTACATCCCCGCAAGCAGCGAAGGCAAACAAGATAGCGCTCCTGCCTGAAGATCGTTTTTCACAAGGTCTCTTTATGGGGCGAAAAATAACCGAAAACGTATCCGCGACAATTTTAGACCGCATTTCAAAAAGATATATCATAGATAAAAAGGAAGAGGATGAAATTGCAGAGGACTGTATCGCAACTCTGAAAATTCGCACGCCATCAAAAGAAACGATTATCAACACGCTCTCCGGCGGGAATCAACAAAAAACAGTCATTGGAAAATGGATGGAAACAAAACCCTCAATTTTTATCATGGATAGCCCTACGGTAGGAATTGATATCGGATCGAAAGCTGAGATATACCAACAAATTCACAGCCTTGCTACGGACGGAATGGCATTCATACTTATATCCGATGAAGCGGAAGAAATCCTCGCAAACTGTAACAAGGTGCTGATTTTACAGGATGGTTCGATAAAGACGGTTTTAGACGAGGAGGATTTGGAAAAGCCAGACGCAAGAGAAACAATTTTAGATATTGTAGGCAGCAAAGAGGAAAAAAACATCGAACGGGTATAAAACATGAAACGAAAATCAGACCAGTACCAAAAAGTTTTGATAGCCATCATCGCGCTCTACTGCGTTTTCGTAGGCGCTGTTAATCCTGCTTTTTTACAGGTTACCACCATTTTCGATATCGTTCGAACCGCTTCGACTTCGGTAATTCTTGCAATTGGATTGTTAGTCGTGATGATTTCCGGCGGGATTGACGTTTCCTTCATGGCGATCGCGCTTTTCGGAAGCTATACCACGATAAATATCATGATTTCGTCAGGCATTAATAATTTTCTCTTCGCCGCAATCTGCTCAATGGCTTTCGGAATTGTATTAGGGGCAATTAATGCCGCCCTGATTAATTGGTTAAAACTCCCGCCGTTCATTATTACGCTGGGAACGCAGAACCTCTTCCACGGGATCATGACAACATTCATCAGCGATAAATCTTTTGGGGCTGGGGTTTTACCAACGGGACTTCACAAATTTGGAAGCGGAACGCTCTTCAAAATTCAAACTGAGGATGGGATTGTCGGCTTGACGCTGTCAATCGTTCCCGTTATTCTGGCAATGTCTATAACCTGGTTTTTTCTCAATAGAACAATGATAGGAAGAGGGGTTATCGCCGTAGGAAACGACGAAGAATCGGCACGCCGCATTGGTTTCGATCCAAATAAAATTCGATTCTTTGTGTATATCTGGTCTGGCATTTTAGCCGGGTTAGCCGGAATTATATACGTCGCGCAAATCAATGCTCTATACCCCAATAAAATGATAGGAGGCGAGTTGCCCATCGTTGCGGCAGTCGTCATCGGCGGCACAAAAATTACGGGCGGGGAAGGCAATATCTTCGGAGCAATATTGGGGATTCTCATCATCTATATCCTGAACTCGACGTTGATCCTGATCGGGCTGTCCTCATCATGGAACGACCTTTTCACCGGTTCAATCTTAGTTGTCGCCATCGCGATCAGTTCTTATCAAGAGCGGCTTCGGAATCAAAACAACCTTATATTTACGAATTAGAGAGCGACATGAAATCATTCAGAGAAAAGCTATTTGAAGATATAAATTTTTCAATCTTGCTTGGGTTGGTAATAACTGTCTGCGTTTTATCCGCAATCCTTTTCCCGAATCTGATGTTTTCCGAAGCAAATATCAAATCGATGGCATTTCAGATTCCTGAATTCGGATTCCTCGCGTTGGCCATGATGCTATCGAATCTCAGCGGTGGAATCGATTTATCCATCATCAATATTGCGAATACGGTTTCAATTTTTTCAGCCTTCACGCTCAATGGAACCTGGCTGCCCTTGCTTCCCGAATCATTCAGAATTCCTGCGGCCCTTCTTATCGCAATTCTGTCAAGCGTTCTCTTCGGAATATTTAATGGGATCCTGATTTCAAAGACTTCCGCCCCTTCATTAATTTCGACGTTAGGAACGATGATCTTGTTCCAGGGGATCGGGATGGCGCTAACGAGCGGCGTAAGCGTCGGCAATATCGTTTTCTCTTTTACAGAATTCGGGAAAGCCGAGTTTTACGGCGTGCCGGTTATTTTTATCGTTTTTGCGGTGGTTTCAATTTTATTAACGATATTCCTGGAAAAGACTAAATTTGGCCGCGAGATTTATTTATATGGAGAGAATAAAGTGGCCGCGAGATTCAGCGGTATCAATACCGGGAAAGTTTGTGCATGGACATTTATTCTCTCCGCAATATTGTCCGGAATATCAGGATTGATCATCCTCAGCAGAGTTAATTCGGCGAAAGTCGGCTATGGATCGTCTTATCTACTCCAAACGATGATCGTCTGTGTCGTCGGGGGTATTAATCCGAATGGAGGAAGCGGACGAGTACGAGGGGTCTTTTTAGCTATTATCCTCATGCAGATCATGTCCAGCGCGTTCACAATGCTCTCCCTTTCTCCATATACAAAGAAATTAATCTGGGGTTCCGTATTAATCTTAGTATTGGGATTAAATCATCTGATCGGAAATATAAACGCAAAAACTGAAAGGAAATAACTATAAATGGATATAAATACGTTTAAAGACGACTATATAAAATTGTACGAGACCGTTTTGGCCGAGCACGAACAAGTTTTTCAAAATCAGAACTTAGACGAGCTCCGGGAAACGATCGAAGAAATCATCAAAGCTGATCGAGTTTTCATCATGGGTGTTGGACGTGAAGGAATCGCGGCGAGGGGTTTCGCAATGCGTCTGATGCATTTAGGAAAGGAAACACACTGGATCTGGGATGATACGACCCCAGGTATGGGGGAGAACGATTTATTTATTGCGGTAAACGGTTCTGGAAAAATAGGCCATATTCATTATGTGGTGGAGCAGGCAAAAAACACAGGAGCCAGAATCCTCGTCGTTACAGGGAACCCAAATGAAAAAACGCCATTGCTTGCTGATAAAACGCTATTCGTCCCCGCTGCCGTATTCAATGGAACAGACACGCGGTGTATCGAATCAATTCAACCCATGGGAAATTTATTTGAGCAGCATCTCTTTTTACTATTTGATATGATCATCATGCTGTCAGAAAAGGATTTGAACCTTTCCCACGAATTAATGGAAAAACGCCACAGGAATATAGAATAACCAAGGCCAGCGTCCTTACCGTTTCCTCGTTCTTCGCATAACTTTTTTCAGGCGTATCTGAAAAATACGCCTGAAAAAAATCTCGTCGAATATCCAACTCCCGTTCCACGAATGCCTACGCCTGCTCCCCGTCAGCCGCCGCGTCCTGCCTGAACAGGAAGACGCAAACGCACGCCAGCGCAAAGCAGATCGGCGCATAAACGAACAGCGTCGCATACGTTCCGCTCGAATCGCGCAGTACGCCGAACAGGATCGGGCTGAAAATCGCGGCCGCGAACGAGAAGAAATAGTAATACCCGGTGAACGTCCCCAGCTCAGCCTCGTCCGCAAAATTCAGCACCATCGGCAGCGAATTAATGTTGACGCAGGCCCAGCCGAGCCCCGCCAACAGCAGCAGCACGCGGACAACCGTCAGATTCGTAATAAAATTCATCGGCAAAAATACAGCGATCATTCCAATCAGTCCCAGCAGGATCGTCTGACGCCGGCCAATCCTCGCGCCGATAAACCCTGCCGGAATCGCGAACGCAACGAACGAGACCGAGAAGAACGCCAGCGTCATCGCCGCCTGCCCATCGGTCAGGCCAAACGTCGTCGTCGCGTACAGCGTAAAGAACGTCTCAACCGCGTTAAAAGCGCAGAACCAGAAGAAAATTGCGAACAGAATCAACCCCAACCCGCGCCGACGTGTTCGGTCCAGCCGTCGAAACGCGCCGAAGCCCCCGCTCCGAAGCGAATCCAGCTCCGATCCGCCCGCGCCCGAAACCGCCGAATCAGGAGATTTCTTTTCTTTGACAAAGACGAAAAGAAGAATGACCGCGACCAGCAGCGTTCCGGAAGCCATCTGGAACGTTGCGGCACGTCCATACGCGTCGGCTAATTTTCCGCCGACCAGGAACGCCAGAATCGCCGCCAATCCCCCCATCAGGTTGATAATCCCATTGGCCTGCGACCGCTGTTTTTCCGGCGTCAGATCCGGCATCAGCGCGATCATCGGCGAACGCCAGATCGACATGACAAAATTAAACAAGATAACGATCGCCATCAGCGCGAACAGCGAGCGCATCTGCGGAATCAGTGCGAATAAAATTCCGCAAACCGGCGCGCCAATTATAATGTAAGGCATGCGTTTTCCGATTGGCGTTCGCGTCCGGTCGCTCAACATCCCGAACAATGGCTGGAAAATCACGCCGAATATATTATCGATCGTCATGATCGACCCAATCAGCGTCGTTGACGATATAAACCCGCGCAAAATCAGCGGAACGAAACTGTTATACACGGACCAAAGCAGCGAAGACGAAAAGAACCCTAACCCAATCAGAAACGTCTTCCGCATATCCAAACGATTTCCGGACTTATCTGCGCTCATGTATCGACCTCTTTTCTTTATCATCAAGAATAAATCGTTCAACGGGTTTTCACCGGAAGGAACCCCTTAATTCTACCCGGCGCTGGCCTGTTTACCCTTCCATAAAGCGGTTCCGTCAGAGAACGCTCGAACCGCCGCCGCGGGATCATTCGTAATCACGGCGTCCGCTCCCGCCCTGCGGCAGGCTTCAAAACCGGAGACAGAATTAACCGTCCATCCGTGAACCGCGATCCCACGCCGGTGCGCCATGCCGACGAACGGGCCGAACCGCGCCAGGCGCCAATGCGGATGCAGCGCGGCCGCGCCAATTTCCGCCGCGCGGCGGAAAACACCCCAACTGAAAAACTGAAAGAGTAGTCCAACCTTCGCGCGTGGGTCGAGCCGTTTCATTTTCGCCATCGAATCATGATTAAAAGACGAATAGAGAACCCGTTCCGAAAAGCTCCGCTCGTCGACCAGCGCCAGAATTTTCTCCTCCATCCCCGGGTATGCCTCGATCGAATTCTTCAATTCAATATTAATCGTCAGTCGTGACGGCGCGATCAGTTCAAAAACCTCGTCCAACGTCGGAGCCGTTTCAAACGGCGCATCCGGGCGAAAGGCCGCGAAATTCAGCGCGCGAAGCTCCGCCAGCGTCATCGCCGCGATCCGGCCATGCTTTCCCGTAACCCGAACCGTATCTTCGTCATGCGTCACGACCAGGCGTCCGTCCGAACTGAGATGTACATCCAACTCGACGCCATCCGCCCCCGCGTCGATTGCGCCCTGAAACGCGGAGAGCGTATTCTCCGGAAACGACACCGACGCGCCGCGATGCGCCCAGACTCGCGGCTTGGGCACGCTTCGCGGAATATTCGAAAAACCTGAATCATTCATGGGTCAAACCGCAGCCTCCTGCAATTTCAAGCTATCCAAATTATACCGACTTAAATTTAACGCGATATAATAAGAAAAATTCATCAAAGACGAGTCTGTCTGCTGGAAGGATCTTTCATGTCAAAACTCACCATCAGCAATCATCCGCTCATTCAGCATAAGCTGTCCATCCTTCGATCCGTCGACACCAACCCGACCATTTTCCGCCAGGTCGTCAATGAGCTTGGCATGCTGCTCTGTTACGAATCAACGTTCGATCTGCCGATTCGCCCGATCGACGTTGAAACCCCGCTGATGAAAACCAGCGGGCAGGTCATGCGCGAGCATATCGCGCTGATCCCGATTCTCCGCGCCGGATTAGGAATGGTCGAAGGAATTTGGACGCTGATCCCCAACGCCCATGTTTTTCATATCGGTTTCTACCGAAACGAAGAAACGCTTCAGCCGGTCGAATACTATAATAAACTGCCAAAAGATCATCCGTTCAACTTAGCGTTCATTTTGGATCCGATGCTTGCGACCGGCGGTTCCGCGATCGCTGCTATCCATATTGTAAAAAAATGGGGCGCCTGCCGGATTAAATTCATCGGGCTGATCGGCGCGCCGGAAGGCATCGACGCCCTGACCCGGGCTCATCCCGACGTCGATATTCATCTGGCCGCCGTGGACGAGCGCCTGAACGAACGAGGGTATATCCTTCCCGGCCTCGGCGACGCTGGCGACCGCCAGTTCGGGACCGTATTCTAAGCGTATTTGCGAGGCATGTAAAAAGCAGCCGATTTTCAACGTGGAATCGCCTTTCAACTGCGCATTGCCACGCTATCTCAGGGAAGCGGAACAATGCGTAGGGTTTTCACCGAGGTAAGGGCTGAAAAGAATAGCTGGTAAAATATACGCATGCGCTTGACAGCGGTCGTGCGCAAGGAGGCAGGGAAAGATGAAAGAGGACGGAACGAATCAATTCGAAGGCGAACGCAGCGATGCGGACGAGGTGATCCCACTGGGTCCGGACGCAGCCGAGCCGGAGCCAATCCTGACGTTTCCATGCGAAATGCCGATGAGGATTATTGGCGAAAACGATCCGGAGATGATCGCGGATGTCTTGAAAGCGTTCGCCGCTAACGGCGTCGAGGTCAATGAAGCCGACCTCAAAACGGTTCCCAGCCGAGAGAAAAAATATATTTCAGTGAACTATACGTTTACCGCGCAGTCGCGCGAGCAAGTCGACGCGATTTATATCGCACTGACGAAGAATCCACGGATCAGGTGGGTTATCTGATCGGCGCTTGCAGATTGAAAAATGAAGAATCGGTTCGATGCATCGCGACGACAATTCCTGAAGACCGGTATCGCCGCCGTCGGGGCGGGCGTGTTTTTATCGACGGTTAATTTGAATCCCGCGTTCGCGGACGCGTCGCCGATCGGTACGGCCGGAAAGCAGGCTCGCGTAGCAATCCCCAGCCTCAGCGTCTATTCCCAGCCATGGGACGAGGCGCGGATCATTTATCAGGCGTTCCGGGACGACCTGATGAACGTTTACTATGAGGTCGAATCGGATCATGGGCCCGGCTATAATCCGTACTGGTATCGGGTCTGGGGCGGATATATTCATTCAGGTCACGTTCAGCTCGTCGATACGCGGCTGAATCAGGTCGATTACTCGGTGAACAGCGCGCCGGCGCCGGGCGTCCTCGGCGAAGTCACCGTCCCATTTACGCAGGCGAAGCTCCATAACCGGGACGGAAGCTGGCGAAACGTTTATCGCTTATATTATGAATCGGTCCATTGGGTCGTCGGCGTCGAAACCGGACCGGACGGTCGAGCCTGGTACCGGCTGAAAGACGAATTCTTTGACGTGGACTCGCTTGATTATTTCATAGCGGCCGATCACATGCGGATTATCCCGACTTCCGAACTGACGCCGGTATCGGTCGACGTTCCCTGGACCCAGAAGCGGATCGAAATCAAGATCGGGCTTCAGCAGCTTACCGCGTTCGAATACGATCGGGAAATCTTCCGGACGACGGTTTCGACCGGAATTATCAAGGACGTTCCGGACGGGCAGATTCCGACGGCGACGCCGACAGGAACGTTTAATATTCAAAATAAAATGCCGTCGAAGCATATGGGCGACGGGAACCTGACCGATGATCCCGACGCGTACGAGCTTCCCGGCGTTCCATGGGTCTCGTTTTTTGAGCCTGTGACCGGCGTCGCGCTCCATGGAACCTACTGGCATCGGAATTGGGGACTGACGATGAGCCGCGGCTGTGTGAATATGCGGAACGAAGAAGCGAAATGGCTATACCGCTGGTGCACTCCGCGGACGCCGACGCTGGCAATCGACACGATCGGACTTGGCACGCAGGTTATCGTTTCATGATAAATTCTCAGATCAGGTCAACGAAAATCTGATTGCTGACGAACGCGCAACGCGGATTCAGCCGCGCTCTTCCATCCGCGACGATGATCCGATTCGCGGCGGCATGTTCCCTGATAAAATCGGCGAAGACTGCTTCGGCGCGTACGCCAAAACGATCAGCAAAGCGGTTCAGATCTACCCCTTCGCGGAGCAGGCGCAGCCCGAAAATCATCGTGTCGCGCATCTCGTCCTCCTGCGACTGCCGCTGGATCTCAGCGGCGGCGGGAAACGCTGAGCGGGATTGGCCAGCGCGGTTGATCCTGCGGAGATATGCGGCCGTGTTCAGTACGTTTCGCGTTCGGGTATGAGCGATAAAGCCATGAGCTGCGGCGCCAAAGCCCAGATACGGATCGAGTTTCCAGTACTGCTTATTATGCCGGCTTTCAAATTCCGGATCCTGGCTCCAGTTCGAAATTTCGTAGCGGTTCCAGCCGCGCCGTTCGAGGAAATCGACGGCGAAATCGTATCGGTCGGCGAGGAGATCGTCACTCAGTTCGGCGAGCTTGCCGCTTCGGATCGTCCTGGCCAACGGCGTTCTGGATTCGATCGACATCGCATAAAGGGATAAATGATCCGGGCGAAGCGCGCAAGCGAGTTCAAGCGACTCGCACCACGCGGCGGCGCTTTGATTCGGATATCCGAAAATCAGGTCCAAACTCAGATTCTCAAAGCCGGCGTCGCGCGCGGTTTTGACGGCGCAGACCGTATCAGCGAGGGTATGTCTGCGCCCCATCAGCCGAAGCTCGTCATCATGGCCGGACTGCATCCCGATACTGAGCCGGTTCACGCCCATCTCCCGCAGCACGGCCGCCCGTTCCGCGGTCAGATCGCCCGGATTCGTTTCAAGCGTAATTTCTGCGTCGTCGGTGAGCTCAAACGCCGAACGGATCGTGGCTAAAATTTTTGCCGCCTGCGCTGCCGGCAGAAGCGACGGCGTCCCGCCGCCGAAGTAAACCGAATGCACCGGCTCCCGAACAATGAGCCGGTCAGCCGTGATCGTTATCTCGGCGCAGAGCGCGTCGATGTACGGCGCGATCAGGTCGCCATGTTTCGAAGAAGTCACGAAATCGCAGTAATTGCACCGGGTCCGGCAGAATGGGACATGCAGATACAGCGACCATCGTTCCTTCATGCGCCAATCATAACATGATATAATCGTAAAATTGACAGTTGGAAAGAAAGAAACAGCCCGATTCAGGCGTAAAAAAGCCAGAAAAGGGCTGTTTTTCTAATCGCAAGGCGGTAGTAATATTCCCAGCGGAATCCCTCTTTGTCTTCGTGCAGATCGATTTCATCTGCGCCGTGGGAACAATCTGGCGGTCAGTTCGGACCCCAAAGGCGTCATGCAGCGCATTCGTCAAATCCGTCCGCGTGTATAGCGGGACAAATCCCTGCCCGGGCACAATTTTCATATTCATATCTCGAAGCGTGGCGATGATTTCTTCAGAAATAAACCGATGATTCAGCTTCTGCTGAAGGATCTTAAACACAATCAACGCAAGGAAGCAGGTTTGAAAATGGGCCATGATGCGATCCTTATAAAAGGCCGTATCTTTGAAGATTTCCTCGTCAATTTCATCCAGATGATAAGTCTTATCGCATCCAACTAACTGCCAGCCGTCTCTCCCCAAGGCAAATTCTTTCAGGAATTCCTTCAGTTTTTTCAGCGATTGTGTTGTGATAAATTTTTGTCCAAATCGATCGTTGAAACTCCTATTTCCCGGCGACCCCAGCCTGCCGTCTGTACAGACGGCGAATTCGTCCAATCCATATTCAAATATGATTTTCCGTTCCAGCGGCTTCAGCGACTGCTGTTCATTTTCATCCCGTTGAAGATGGAAAAGGACAACGGTATCTCATCCGCGTCCATAAACAGGCCCATTTGCACGATTGGATTCGGTCGATGCTCTTTGGATATCCCATATTTGCGGAAGCGTTGATCATCAGATATAATTTAGAATTAGTATGCGCTAACTTGCGCGACTGTGCTTTTTGCGATTTGGGTCGAGAAAGCGCGGAAGCATGAGGCAAGCAGATAAAGGACGATTTGTAATGAACCCGGATTATAAGAATTGGGTCCCGAAGGGGATGATGATTGGGCTGGTCGCTGGCGCGGCCGCGTTATTGGTTTTGTTGATTCTGTTTGGCGGAATGGGGCTCGGCGTTCAGGGCCTGACGCGGACGATCCTGACGATCATCCTTGGAGTCGCGTTTCTGGCGATTGCCGCGGCCGCGGTCTGGTCCGTCGCGGCGTACCGGGCGTTTTTATTCAGAGATGAGGACAGCCTGGCGCGAAAAATTATCAGCGGCGTTGCGAGCTGCGTGAAGCTGCCTGACGGCGGAAAAGGATTGGACGTGGGTTGTGGAAGCGGCGCGCTGACGATCGCCTGCGCTAAGGCGAATCCGGGGGCGGAAATGTTGGGGATCGATCGCTGGGAAGCGGAATATGTTTCGTATAGCTATGATCTTTGTTATCGAAATTCAGCGGCGGAGGGCGTCAAAAATGCGCGTTTTGCCAAGGGAGACGCGATAAAGCTTGATTTCCCGGATGAGACGTTTGACGCGGTGACGAGCAATTACGTGTATCATAATATTGGCCTCGTCGATAAGCAGCAGCTGCTGCGCGAGACGCTGCGCGTCCTGAAAAAGGGTGGAACCTTCGCGATTCATGATCTGATGTCGCCGGTTCGATACGGCGATATGCAAAAGTTTGTGGATTCTTTGAAGGCGCAGGGGTACGAAAAAGTCGAGTTGATCGATACGACGAGGGGAATGTTCATGTCCCGAAGCCAGGCGCAATGGCTGCTGCTGGGCGGGTCGACGCTGTTGATTGGGACGAAATAGCGGAAGGCAATGATTCGTAAGCTGATCTTCTTTGTATTTCTGGCGCTTTTTGCGGGGCGTCCGTTTGTCGGGCGCGTTGAAGCCGCGGCGGACTACGGCGTTTTTATCGGCGTTGAGGAAGCGGAAATTCTGGACGTTTCGGCTGGGTACCGGACGATCGTTGTCGACGGGCTAAGCTTTTCGGCGGAGACGATCCGGGCGCTGAAAGCCCGGGGGCAGTTTGTTTATTCGTATATCAGCGTCGGCGCTTTAGAAACCTACCGCGATTATTTCGCGCGGTTTGAGGTGTTGAAGCTGGCGCGATATGAGAACTGGCCCAATGAATACTGGGTGGACGTCTCGGATCCAGGCTGGGGCGTGTTCGTTGTAGACGAGCTCGCGAAAAGTCTGGCTGAAAAGGGCGTCGACGGCTTTTTCCTGGACAATTTCGACGTTTACGCGCTGTATCCGGGCGAAAGAACAGCTCAGGGGCTGACGCGGATCCTGACCGGGCTGAAAGCGTACGACCTCCCGATCCTGATTAACGGTGGGGATGATTTTGTTGAATGGCTGATCGACGAAGGCCAGGGAGGCCTGATTTCCGGCGTGAACCAGGAGGGCGTTTTTTCGCGGATTGAAGATTACGAACGCGATCTTTTTGAGGCGCAGCCGCTCGCGGACCGTGCCTATTTTACCGATTATCTCGAAAGGGTCCGACGCGCGGGGCTGGTCGTTTACCTGTTGGAGTATACGACGGATCCGGCGCTGATCCGCGAGATTCAACGGTACTGCCGCGACAATGGGTTCGGCGTCTATATTTCGTCGTCGGTTGCGCTTGACGGGCGGGAAGCCCGGTGATTCGCGGGAGGCTGTCGACGAACGCGCGATTAAAAACTGGCGTCTGACGTAAAACGGCCTTTTTGCTTCTTTTCTTTTTGTTGCCCCCTGGGGAATTGCTGTAAAATAGAGGTGTTAAAAAATTGGGAAGGAGCGATCGAGAAGAGCGGATGAGCGACGAGATTCGGGGGTTAGACGAGTATCAGGCGCGATGTATCTGGACCGCGAAGGATCAGATGAGTCAGCGCGATACGCATATGAGCTGGTCGTTGGCGATCGCGGGCGAGGCCGGAGAGCTGGCGAATCTGACGAAGAAGGTCTTTGTCCATGGACACGCCTATGATCAGGATCGCGTCGTCGATGAGCTGGGCGATATTCTCTGGTATATCGCCGTTTATGCCGACGCGCTTGGGGTTCCTCTTTCCGAGGTCGCCGAACGGAATCTTGCGAAGGTTGCGCGCCGTTATCCGAACGGTTTCTCGACCGAAGCCAGCGTCCATCGGAAGGAATCGTGAAATTGCGGATGAGTTGTTTGAAACGCGCGCTGTATTGGATAAAACTGAAATTGAGCTTATCGACGCCGGACTTGTCGCTGCTGAAACAGCGGGGATTACGGTTGGGGAAGGACGTGACGATCATGCCGGGAGCCGTGATCGATCCGTCGCATTGCTGGCTGATCGAGATTGGCGACCGTTCCAGAATTGCGGAAGGCGCGATTCTGTTGGCGCATGACGCGTCGACGCAGCGTGCGTTGGGTTACGTGAAGGTCGGACAGATTCGGATTGGATCGGACGTGTTTATCGGTATTCGATCGATCCTGCTTCCCGGATCGTCGGTCGGCGATGGGTCGATTATCGGCGCGGGTTCGGTTGTGACCGGTTCGATTCCGCCGGGCGTTGTTGCGGCTGGCGTTCCCGCGCGCGTAATCATGACGCGGGAAGAATATTTCGCGAAGGAAGCGGCGCGGCTTGCGGATGGGCCGAGATTCGAGGTCGAGTATACGATTCGCGGCGGAATTACTGACGCGATGAGGAAAGAGATGGCTGAGCGGATTGGCGACGGAATCGGCTACGTTCGCTGAATCGTTGATTTCATGATATACTTTGATGGTTCGGGCGGGTAGCTCAGTTGGTCAGAGCACATCCCTTACAAGGATGGGGTCGCAGGTTCGAGCCCTGTCTCGCCTACTGGAAAATTGAGTGGTTTTACTTTTGATCTTTTTGTGTTTGGAATCGACACTGCCCCGCTTTAGTCCCAGAACCTTACCACGCCGCAGCCCCAGAAAGGATGCCGGTGAAATTTCTGTGTAGATTGGCGAACCTTTTGAAATGGGCTGCATTGAAGCAAATGTCGGTAAACTGATTGCCCTGCGTATGCAATCCCGAGGCTGCTGCTGGTCGGGAACCGGCGCTCAGGCTATTTTTTCACCCGCTTGCGCCTGAAGCTTCTGGCGTGAACTACCAAAGACGGGTATAATATTGAGCATATGAAATATATTTCTGAGTCTGCCCATTTTATGGATTTTCCGATCGGAAATGGAAATCCGCGCAACAGCGAAGGATCTTTTCTGTCTGTGGATGGAAAGGATGAGATCCTGTTTGCTTATACATCTTTTGTCGGAGAAAAGGCACGTGACTTTACCAAAGCAGATATAAAAATCACTCGCTCACACGATGGTGGGCGTACATGGGATACTCCTGTGACTGTGATCCATGCTAATGATTACGACGCAATGAACGTAATGAGCGTCTCACTCCTGCGCATGCAGAACGGTGATATCGGGATGATCTATCTGATCCGCATGAACTGGCTGGACATGCGGATCGTTATGCGCTACTCTGCTGATAGTGGTCGGACTTGGGGAGAAACCATTCGCTGTTCAGTGAGAGACGGATATTTTGTCATCAACAATGACCGGGCAATTCGTCTTTCATCGGGCAGGATCATTATTCCTTCCGCAGAACATCGGAATCAAATCAATACGGATGGTAAAGTGATTTTTGCCCCGGCAGTGACGACCTTCTTTTATTCAGATGACGATGGAAAAACCTGGAATGAATCGCAAACGGAACTGTCTTTCGAGAATATTCCTGTTTGTCGATCAGGTCTGCAAGAGCCCGGTGTTATAGAATTAAAGCCTGGATATCTTTATGGCTGGGCCCGGACAGATCTCGGGCGTCAATATGAATTTATTTCGGAAGATAACGGTGTTACATGGTCAGAAGCTATACCGTCACGATTCACATCCCCATTATCCCCGATGTCAATGAAACGTCTTCAGGGCGGGGAGATCATGGCGATATGGAACCCGATCCCGCTGAACAATATCATGAAAGAAAACAAGGCGACCGGCGGACGCACACCGCTCGTTTATTCTCTCAGCAAAGATAACGGAATAACCTGGAGCGATCCGATGCCAATTGAGGATGATCCGGATGCAGGATATTGTTATACAGCGATCCTGCCGATGGATAACGCCGTCCTTCTTGCTTACTGTGCCGGAACGGAAGCGGATCTGGGCAGCTGTCTGAACCGTCTCCGCATCCGTCGTCTACAACTTTCCTCCGGAACCGGATCATCTGCTGACACGCCGCATTGCATGGGAATCGGTTTTTGACTGTTTGTTACAGCGGATAATTCTCTGTCATGGAAAATCACAGCTTCATCATCTCTGGTGTGCTGAATATCAATCTTGATATATTCGATACCTGAATTCAGCAGTCCAGTAAAATTCGGAATTGTATTTTCACGCGTTTCAGACAAATGTCCGCGGTGTCCGCCGACCAAAATATGTTTTTTATGAAAATTTCCGATTAAATCAATAAACCGCGTTTTTCCCCTGATAAATAGAATAGAGTATCTGCGGTAAACCGCGAATACTCCATTCAAAAACCCATGATAAAAGGCATGCGCACTTTGTTTATAAACTTAATAAAGATGAAAAGTGATGTAACAACTTTACTCTTCACCTGCCCTGCTATTTATAAAGATGGCAGGCACACAGATGCTCCGGATCAATCTTGTCCGGCGAAAGCTGCGGTTCTTCCTGTTTGCAGATGTCCATGCAGTGCAGGCAGCGTGTGTGGAAGGCGCAGCCAGGCGGTTTGTTGATCGGACTTGGCACTTCACCTTGCAGCACCTGACGCTTCTTTTCCTGATGGATCACCGGTACCGGGATCGCGGAGAGCAGCGCCTGGGTGTACGGATGCATCGGCTTGTCATATAACGAGCGCTTCCCGGCGATCTCGACAATCTTTCCCAGGTACATGACCACGATACGGTCACTCATATACTGCACGACGGAAAGGTCATGTGCGATGAACAAATAGGTCAGGTTCAGTTCCTTCTGGATCTCCTTCATCAGGTTCAGCACCTGGGCCTGAATGGAAACATCCAGCGCACTCACCGGCTCATCGCAGATGAGGACTCTCGGGTTTACTTCCAACGCTCGGGCAATGCAGAGACGCTGACGCTGACCGCCGGAAAATTCATGCGGGAAGCGAAGCAGGTAATCCGGCTGGATGTTGACCATCTTCAGCACGGAATCCATCATTTTCTCCCGTTCGGCTTTGGAATGAATCCCATGCACCTTCAGCGGTTCTTCGAAGGAGGTATAGATCTTCTTCAGCGGATTTAGTGCGGAGTAGGGATCCTGGAAGACCATTTGCACCTGTTTGCGGAAGTCCAGCATTTCCTTCCCATTGAATTTTGTGATATCCCTGAAGTTTCCGTTTCCGTAGTTGTATTCAACTGAACCGCCGGTAGGCTTCTGGAGCATCATCATCGTCTTTCCCAGCGTGGACTTGCCGCACCCGGATTCTCCCACGATACCAAGCGTCTCGCCTTTGTAAACGTCCAGACTTACGTTATCGACCGCTTTCACATGTCCGACCGTACGTTTGAACATGCCCTTTTTGATCGGGAACCACTGCTGGAGTCCCCGGACTTTAAAGATCAATTCTTTTTCGTTTGGCATGGTTAGTTAGCCTCCTTGTACTGGCTGAACTTTGTACAGCGAACTCGATGCCCAGGTTCGACTTCGTAGGCAGGAACATCCTTTGTGCGGCAGTATTCCTTGCACTCTGGGCAGCGATCGGCAAATTCACAGCCAATCTTCAGCGATGCCGGACTCGGCGTTGCGCCGGGGATCGTTTCCAGTTTCTGGTCATCCGCAAGCCCAAGCACCGGCACGCTGCGCAGCAGCGCTTTGGTGTAAGGATGGGAGGGGTTTTCAAAGACCTGATCCAGAGAGCCGAATTCAACGATGCGCCCCATATACATCACACAGACGTCATCCGCCTGCTCGGCGACCAGACCCATGTTATGGGTGATCAGGATGATGGACTTGCCCATGTTCAGCTGCAGGTCTTTCATCAGTTCCATAATCTGCGCCTGGATCGTCACATCCAGCGCGGTCGTCGGTTCGTCGGCAATGATGATTTCCGGATTGTTAATCATGGCGATAGCAATCACCACGCGCTGTTTCATGCCGCCGGAAAACTGATGCGGATAGTCATTCAGACGTCCTTCCGGATCGGGGATACCCAGCTTTTTGAACATTTCCAGGACTTTCGCCATGGCTTCGGACTTTTTCATGCCCTTGTTATGTTCCTGCAAAGCTTCAGCAACCTGATCGCCGACTTTATAGACAGGATTCAGGGATGACATTGGATCCTGGAAGACCATGCCCAGATCCGCGCCACGGAGAGAACGCATTTCCCTGCTCTTCGGATCGATCTTGGAGAGATCAAATTCCGTGATCTTTCCGGCCTTTTCATCCAGACGCCGGTAAACGACCGCGTCCGCATTGAAGCGGGCATTTTGCGGAAGGAGCTTCACAATCGAATGTACGGTCACCGATTTACCGCAGCCGGATTCACCGACGATCGCCAGCGTTTTCCCTCGTTTCAGTTGGAAAGAGACATCTTTGACGATGCGGATGGTCTGACCGTCAGAAACAAAGGAGGTGTTCAGTTTCCGGACATCTAATACGATATCTTTCTGTTCCATTTTCTGCCTCCTTATTGCTGTTTCGGGTCAAGAACATCGCGCAGCCCGTCGCCGAAGAAGTTGACGGCCAGCACGAAGATCGTGATGGTTACGCCTGGGACGACCCATAGCCACCAGTAGTTGGAGATCACGTCCAGCGACTTTGCCGCGTTCAGGATATTGCCCCAGGTTGGTGTCGCGGAAGGAACGCCGACGCCGATAAAGCTCAGTCCGGCTTCGGACAGGATGAAATGCGCCACATTGACTGTCGTCGCAACGATCACCGGCGACATGACGTTCGGCAGGATTTGCTTGAACATGATGTCCGATTTGGACATACCGAAAGCTTCGCAGACCTGGACATAGGTCTCACCCTTCAGCGCGATGAATTCGTTTCGTACCATACGGAAGGTCGTCATCCAGCCGGTGACAGCAAATATGAACAACAGGTTGCCGATGCTTCGCCCGAATACCGCCCCGAGGATCAGGATCAGGATCATGTTCGGGACCGTCTGGAAGATCTCAGACGTGCGGACGATCAGGGTGTCGATCCACCTGCCAAAATACCCGGCAATAGCGCCTAAGACAACCCCGATCAGAGAACCGAAGAAAGCGCCGGTTACACCGATGAGGATCGAATAACGTCCGCCATACAAGATCCGGGAAAACACGTCTCGCCCCAGTTTATCCGTGCCGAAAATATGACCTGCGCTCGGCGGTATGGTTCTCGCGGAGAAGTCCGGTTGATCCGGACGATAGGACGTAAAGATCGGAGCGAATACACACATCAGCAAAATGACAAGCATGACGATCATGCCAATCATTGCGAGTTTATTCCGTAAAAACTTTCTTACATTTTTCTTGAACATGCTGGAGGCATGCGATTTATCGAGTTTCATCTTTCTGCCCCCTTTCTTATCCGCTGCCCAGCCGTACGCGCGGATCGAGCAGCGCCGTCAGTACGTCAACGAGGAAGCTTGCGGTCAGGATCGCGGCAGCGACCATCAGCGTCGTCACCATAACGACCGGATAGTCTCCGGCAATGACGGCGTCGGTGATTACGGAACCGATGCCGGGCCAGTTATAAACCGATTCGATTACCACGGAACCGCTGATCAGCATCGGCAGACGGAAGCACAGGATCACCAGTACAGGACGCAAAGCGTTGCGGAAAGCGTGCTTCACGTAAACCTTGGTTTCGGAGATCCCCTTCATACGCGCTGTCTTGATGTAATCGCTGTTCAGCACGCCCAACATATTATTCCGGGAGTAACGCATTAAGACGGAGGTCAGGGACAGCGTCAGCGTCAGGCAAGGCAAAATAAAATGCTGAAGCGGTGTTGCGTAAGTCGAATAGCGTCCCGAGGACGGGAGCCAGCCCATTTTGATGGAAAAGAGCTGAATCAAACAGATTCCGAAGAAGAATTGCGGGATTGCCTGCCCGAGCACGGCGAAAAAGCGCCCGAGGTAGTCAATAATACTGTTTTGATAGATTGCGGATATGATCCCGATCGTTACTCCGAGGAAAGCGGATACCACCATGGAAACAAGCGCTAACTGAATGGTTGCAGGGAGACGCTGTTCCAGTATGGAGCCAATGGAGTTGCCGTTGGTAATACTGTAACCGAAGTTCCCGCGTAAAATATCTTCCGTCCAATTGACATACCGTATCAGGAAAGGTTTATTCAAACCATACCGTTCACGGAGAAGGTCCAGATTTTCCTGATTGCCTGCCATGTCCGGGGTCACACTATAACTCACAGGGTCGATACCGGTCAGCTGCAGCGCGCCATATACCAAAAAGCTGATAAACAGCAACATCGGGATCATCTGAAGGATTTTTTTGAGAATAAATTTAAGCAAGGGGTGCCCCCTTTCCTTTTTCTAAAAAGAACGGGGATGCGCGACACACCCCCGTTTAGATCAGATAAGCTTTACTTTATTTCAATTCCCAGTCCTCAAAGTGGACATTGGTCTTGTACCACGGATTCCCAAAGACAATGCCTTCCGGCAGCTTGACGGCATCTGTGTTGATGAAGACGTTGTTGCCGATGGTATAAAGCGGAAGTTTGTAGAGCTTTTCTTCTTCCACTTTCTGGAGTTCAACAAGAGCGGCATCCTTTTCTTCCTGAGTGGTCGCTGCGGCATAGGCGTCGATGTACTCATCGAATGCGGTATCGCCGCCGAAGACCATGCGGAAGTTTGCATTCGCGGAGTTGTATTCGCCGTACCATTCGCTGATATCGAAGGCGGACAGGCCTTTATAGCCGATATCGTGGTTGCGGGTCTGAAACAGGTCCTGCGTACCGTTGGAAGTGACGGTGTATTCAGCCTTCATGCCGACCTCGCCAAGGTAATAGACGATGGCATCCATGAAGTCCAGAGAAGTCTGGTCGCTGTAATACAGCAGGATGCGAAGGGTGTAGTCGAAGTCCCAGCCGGCATCGACCAACAGCTGATGCGCCAGATCCGGATCATAGGCATATTCAGTGCCAATGGAAGCCGGATTCTCAGCAGCCACACCGCTGTTGGAAACATGGGCAAGGCCCGGGAAGAGGGATTCGGCAAGGGTTTCGCGATCGATTGCGTGCATGATTGCCTGACGGACGCGGATGTCAGACATCACCGGGTTAGTGTTGCCGTCAACGCCTTCAATGTTGGCGAGGAAGTAGCGGTAGAACAGGATGTCAACCGGGAACATGGTCATGCCGGGGAGTTTGTTCAGCTCGGCGATGACTGCATTATTATTGGTGTTGGTCATGTCGACCAAACCTGCCTGTGCAGCCGTGACCGGATCGGCGACGAAGTTGATAACGATCTTTTCGATCTTCGGCTTCGGCCCATCCCAATATTCGTTCGGAACCAAGGTGTAGTAGGAGCCGGCAACGAATTCATCCATTCTGTACATACCGCTCATGACCGGGTGGCTCCAGAATTCATTATTGGCGATTTCAAGCAAATCCGCATCTTTCAGAATATGTTCCGGCAGGATAGTGAACTGACAGAAGACATTCGGCAGCGTGTTATGCGGGCTGGTCAGCTTGATGGTCAGCTTGTTTCCGTCAACGCTCAGGCCGGCAAGATCATCAGCGGCGCCTTCACGCCATGCATCCGCGCCTTCGATCTTTGTGAACGTGCTGGTATAGATACCATTGGAGGCAGCTGCTTTCAGGTTTGCTTTGATCGAAAAGACTACATCGTCGAGTGTGATCTCTTCACCATCGGACCATTTGGCGCCGCCGATGAAATCGATGGTATAGGTCAGGCCATCATCGGAGACTTCATAACCGCTGGCAAGATCCGGACCGATCGTGGCCATGTCCGGTTCAACGAAGAACAGCGTCCGCCACGTCAGGCCGCCCAGCATTTGCATGTTCATCCAGGGATAATCGATCTTGTCGCCAAGACCATCGTTTGCGGTGCTGATTAAATGGAAAGCTTTTTCATCCTCAGCAAAGGATGGTAAGACGCTGACCATCGCAATTGTGAGAACAACAAATAAAACGATAAGTTTCTTCATACAGTTTCCTCCATTATTGGGTTATAAAGAAAAAAATACGGTTGACCGAGTCCACCCGAATTGGGCTATATAAAGGATTATATCAAGGTCTTTTGTGGGTGTCAATATAATATATTTTGTTACATTTGGAGTCAAAGAGACCTGTTTTGCCTGACATAATTCCGAGTCAGCAGAACAGGTCTCTTTGACTCATTTCCCGTTGGGTCAGGCGAATTTGCGGATCGTTTTCGCAATACCATCCTCGTATCCGGGTTCGCAGACGTAATCGGCGACGGCTTTCAGCACGTCCCTGCCGTTACCCATGGCAACACCAAATCCAGCCCATTTCGTCATGACGATATCATTGGCGCTGTCCCCGAAGGTCATCACTTCTTCAGCTTTGATCCCGAGACGGATGCAGAGGTTCTGCAGCGCGGAGAGTTTGCTTACATTCGGAAGAAAAATGTCGGCGGTCACGCCGTTGTCATAAGGTTCCACGCGGTAATCCGTGGGCCAGACGGACAATTCTTTGATCATTTTTTCCCGCACATTGTGATCTGCCTGGAAGGTAAAGCCGATCGGCATTTTCTTCAGGTGGTAATCCATCATCTCACATTCAACTGTCGGGCAGGCACTGATGCCGATGTTGCTGAAAACCCCCCGCATTGTCTCCATACGCCGGTAAATACACTTTACATTGTTGAATTTCAGGATCAACCCGGCATCATATTTTACGCAAAGATCCAGAACGCGCTGTGTCTGCTCAAAGGTGAAGCGTTCCGTATAGATCGAACGGGTCTCGGAATCGAGAATGCTCTGTCCGCTGGCGGTGATAAAATAATCCGCCTGCACTTCCTTCTGGCAGGGAGTATTCAGTTCTGCATAGGTCCGCGCGGTCGCAAGAGCGATATACATGCCTTTTTCTTTCATTTCATGGATCGCCCCCAGGGAGGAAGGCTGAATGCAATTATCATGATAATCCCAAAGCGTACCGTCGACGTCAAAAGCGATCAGTTTGTATTTCATTAGTTTTCTGTTCCTTTCAACTGTTTTGTTCAGAAAAGGACGATGATTTTAGCATGAAAAATGGCCGCTTAAGGGAAAATGTGACAATTATGCGTTCATAATTCCACAGGGACGACATTGACATAAATTGCTCGTTCCATTACAATACGGATGAATCGGGAAAAACAGAATACTAAAGGAGTGTCCTTTATGAAAGACCTTACAAAATATCAGGGAATTTTTCCTGCATTCTATGCCTGTTATGACGAGCAGGGTAATATTTCTCCCGAACGAGTGCGAGCTCTTACCGAATATTTTGTAAACAAAGGCGTTACCGGGCTTTATGTCGGCGGATCTTCCGGTGAATGTATTTACCATTCCGTAGCGGAACGTAAACTGGTCCTGGAAAATGTAGCGTCTCAGGCAGCCGGACGGATCGTGATCATTGCCCATGTTGCATGCAACAACACCGCGGATTCCATGGAACTGGCCGCTCACGCGGAAAGTCTCGATGTAGATGCGATTGCGGCGATCCCGCCGATCTACTTTAAACTGCCCGACCGTGCCATCGCTAAATACTGGAATGACATTTCCTCTGCAGCTCCGCATACGGATTTCATTATCTATAACATTCCCCAGCTTGCCGGTGTGTCACTGAATAAAGCCCTGCTGCGGACAATGCTGCAGAATCCCAACGTGATCGGCGTCAAGAATTCCTCCATGCCGGTTCAGGATATCGAAGACTGGCGGGATGAAGGAGTAATCGTCTTCAACGGTCCGGATGAACAGCTGCTGCCCGGTCTGACTGCGGGCGCCGTCGGCGGAATCGGCGGCACTTATGGTTCAATGCCCTGCCTGTATCTGAAGATCTTCAATCTGGTGAAGGAAGGCAAGGCGGTTGAGGCTCTGCCAATCATGGATGGCTGCAGAAGCGTTATTAATTTGATGTGTTCGGCAAGGGGGAATCTCTATGCCGTACTGAAGGCTGTAATTCGCATCAATGAAGGGATCGATGCTGGAAGCGTTCGTCCGCCGTTGATGGCTCTTGTGCCTGAAGATATGGCGATCGTGGAAGAAGCTGCAAGGCGCATTAAGGAACTGGAAGCTAAGTTTTTGTAGACAGAGACCGGCTGCAGGCAGTCGGAAAGGGGAAAGTTTGGATAAATATTTGATGCTCAATCGCAGCTATTTTCAGCCGCAGGGAATGGATAACGTGCGTCTGGTTTTAACGCAGGCCGAAAAGGACACGCAAAACAACCCGTTGTTTCATGAAGATTTCTTCTCCGATCCGCCGCGCGGATGGGAAGCTCGATATGATAATTCCTATCCGAATGTGATCTACGACTCGAAATACGGAAAATACCGCTGTTATTACACGCTGTGTTCAAAGGATAACGATTCAGCAGGGGCTGACAAGGAAGAACGGGCCCGGCGGGATTACTGCCCCTCGCCGACCCGCATCGCATCACTGGCTTACGCGGAGAGCGATGACGGTATCAATTGGGTAAAGCCAAACCTCGGATTCGTGGAATTTGAGGGCAGCCGGGATAATAATATGCTTTTCCGTTTTGCTCACGGGACTGGCGTATTTTTGGATGAAGATGAGACCGATCCGCGGAAACGTTATAAGATGGTGACCAAAGTCGAATACCCGGGAAAGAAGAATTACATGGCAGTCAACTTCTCGGAAGACGGTGTCCATTGGGGTGAGATGATCAAATGGCCGCGATGGAATCCTCCGGCGGATTCACACAACTTACCCTTCCGGGATAAGCAGGATGGCCTGTTTAAAGTCGTTACCCGAATCTGGAAAGACGGAGTGCGCATTGAGGCGATCTGCTCCAGTCCGGATTTCATCAATTGGAGCGCACCGCATGAGATCATCCGCGGCAGTGGTTTTGAGAGTCAGGTTTATTCCATGCCGGTCTTCTGGTATGACGGTATTTATCTTGGTCTTGCATCCATGTTCCATGAAGGCGACCGCTCCGCAGCGAACTTCGACACCGTGGATCTGGAGCTGACGCTGGGGACAACGGCTGAACGATTTGACCGCATTGCAACGGATCAGTACCTGATTCCGCGCGGGGATGGACATTATCCGAACGGAGATTTCGACTGCGGCTGCATATTCGCCGCACCGCCGCTTGAAATGGATAACCGGCTGGTGTTTTATTACATGGGCGGCAACGGTCAGCATACTAATTTCCGGGAGACTTCCTTTGCCCGTGCATTTCTGCCAAAAGACCGATTTGCCTGCTATGAACCGCGGGATTCCAGACGGGAAGCGACTCTCCCGACACAAACCTTCTACGCTTACGGTGATGATCTGGCGATTCTTGCGGATGTCGCCGAGGGCGGGAAAATATCCGCCGCGCTCTGCACAAACTGGCGGTCGGAACCTTTTGAAGGCTATGGCTTTGCGGACTGTGTGTTGACCCCACGGGATGATGGATATCTGACCCTTCGCTGGAAAAAACCGCTGACCGCTCTTGAAAACACCGGTTTTTCAATTGTTTTTCACTTCTCCGGCACGAAGCTTTTTGCGATGAAAGGTGAAATTACGCCGCAGACCTCGCGTTATTATGAAGGCGCTCCGATACTCTGATCAGAAAGAGGATTTATGATTTTTTGTAAACTTAAGGCCCTGGATCGTTATCAGGGCCTTTCACACAATCTTGATACCGCTCTTCATTTCCTGATGGAGGCAGATCTTAACATGCTCGCAATGGGCAGAAATGTTATCGATGGCGATGCGGTCTATGTAAACCGTTTTGATTATGACACGGTTGCTGTGCCGATCACTGAAGGACATCTACGCTATATCGATATCCATGTTGTTTTAGATGGCGAGGAAGTGGTGGCGGTCTCGGATACAACCATGTTGACTGAGATCGAGAGGAAAGAAGATGAGGATTACATCGGTTTTCAGGGAGAACTTCAGAGCCTGAACATACTCCGGCCGGGAGATGTGCTGATCTGTTTTCCGGAGGATGCTCACAGTCCAAAACGTATTTGCGGATCCGAGTCCTGTCATGTAAAAAAAGCTGTAGTCAAGGTATTGGCTGATTGATGAAATCCATATGTATAATATTAATGTTTATAATAAAATTATGCAGAAGCTGGCGGGCGGGATCATCGTCTCCTGCCAATCCAAAGAGGGGGACCCGACCCATTGCCCGGAATTCATGGCAGCCTTTGCCAAATCCGCTGAGATTGGCGGAGCTGCCGGGATCCGCGCGAACTCCGTGGTTGATATCGAAGCGATCAAGAAGATTACGGATCTGCCGGTAATTGGCATCTGGAAGCGCCATTGGGAAGATGACTGGTGGAACATTATGATCACCCCGACATTTGCCGACTGCCGCGAACTCGAGGATGCCGGCGCGGATATCATCGCTATTGAAACCACCGGACGCAAACGCCCGAATAATGAGGATGTAAAAGAGCTTGTCGACCGTGTTCGCAATGAATTGAACGTTCCGGTTATGGCGGACTGTCATGACATGGAGGATGCCTTGCGGACTAATGCCGATATCATTGCCCCGACCCTTTCCTGTGTTGGTGGTGAAGAAGATTATATGCCCCCGTGGGCGCTCTTGGAACGGATGGTGAAGGAACAGTCCCGTCCGGTTATTGCGGAAGGTCATTTCTGGGAGCCGGCCTGCGTTACACGCGGGTTTGAGATCGGTGTTCACGCCATTGTCATTGGTTCTGCCATTACCCGCCCATGGATGATCACCGAACGCTTTGTCCAGTTCAGCCCGCAGGGAAAGGCTAAGAAATCATGACCCTCTATGCGTCAGGCGTTAACGCGGCGGCGACCAATCTCCGCTGTGCTCTGGTCAATGAGGGAGGTGAGATTCTCAAAGAAATACGGGAACGAGCTAAAGGTATCTCTGGGGCGGTCCAGCTTAAATTGTATGGCTCAGGCTCAGCGATTTGTCTGTCTCGTCGCTTTCGCTTCGGAACGATACTGGCGAGGGGAGACGCCATGCCGCTTCCGGAACATCTTGGAAAAGGCCAGCGCGTCGGTATAACCGATCATATTGGCGATCTCTGTTATCGAAAATTCAGTCTCACGCAGGAGCGATTCCGCTTTATCCATTCGCAGCTGCATCAGGAATTCCGCCGGCGGCATGTTCGCTTCCTTGCGGAATCGAGTCGTCAGATGGGAGCGGTTGATCCCGATCAGGTCTGCGAGCTCGCCGATTCGAAACGGCTGGTTGTAATTCGCGACCATGTATTCAACCGCCTGCTGGACGTAGGATGCCCCGTTTTTAGCGATCGGCCTGATCGTGGACGGGCCCCAATCCTGATCTGTGGGCCGGTTTGGCTCGGGCTGCTGATCCCCGATGATAATCGCGAAAAAACGGAGAAGCTCGGCCGTCCTGAGGAGCTCGTTTGTAAGCGTCTGGCGGCGGGTGTTAAGAATTTTCGTGACGCAGTCTGACAACTCATGCGTTCGCTTCACGGTTATAACGTATCGTTTCTCGTTGAAGCCCATCTGCGTCACGCATTCTTCGATCCCATTTCCGCTGAAGGCGATCCAGTCGTAGTGCCATGGGTCGTCCCAGTCGGCCTCATAGTAAACCCGGTCGCCGGGGTAGATCAGGAACGCCTGATCCTTGTGGACGGGATAGGTTGCTCCTTTGACCGTGTAGAGACCCTTGCCATTTCTGATGAGATGCAGCAGGTAAGCGGAACGAACGGCAGGTCCGTACGCGTGTCCCGAACGGCAGTCTTCCCGTCCGCAGTAATTGACATGATATTTATCAATCCCGACGTATCCGGTATCGCTGTCCGCTGTTTCGGGTATCTTCTTCCGAACTGACCCGGACGATTTTACCTGATTCCCGGTAAACCGGACCTCTTGCCCGTCCATTCTCGTTCATCCATTGCAGCCAGGCTCAGAGTTTCCCGCCGGTGGTGGCGATACCTTCGATGAATTGCTTCTGGAAGAGCAGGTACAAAACGATCATCGGCAGGCAGGCAAGCAGCGACGCAGCCATCAGCTGCGGAAAGTTGGCGCCGTATTGTCCCTGCATTTTCGCCAGAGCGGCGGCGAGCGTCGTCGACGCGTTCCGCGGCGCGGCGATCATCGGCCAGAGCAGGTCTTTATACGCGAAAACGGAAGTGAAGATTCCTAACGCGACCATGTTCGACCGGACCAGCGGGAGCATGATATACAGGAAGGTCTGTCCAATGTTGCAGCCGTCCAGTTTCGCCGCCTCTTCAAGATCGCGCGGCAGTCCCATGAAAGCCTGACGCAGCAGGAAGGTTCCGAACGCTGTGACCAGGCCGGGGAAGACCAGCCCGAACATCGAGTTCAGCGCGTTCAGCTTGCTGATCATGATGTACTGCGGAATGACAAAGATTTGCGATGGGACCATCATCTGCAGCAGGACGAGCGAGAAAGCAAAATCCCGGCCTCGGAAGCGCAGCCGCCCGAACGCATATCCCGCCATCGTCGCGGTCGCAACAGCGGCGGCGACGCGCCAGAAAATCAGCAGGATCGTATTCTTATATAGAAGCAGGAAGTTCATATTCTCGATAACGGCTTTAAAAGCATCGAGGCGCCAGACCGTCGGGAAGATCACGAACGGGTCGACGCTTGTCGATTCGGAGACGGTTTTAAACGACGTCAGGATCATCCAGAGAAATGGAACGAGCATGACGATCGAGAAGACAATCAGGATGACATGAATCCCGACGGACTGACGGACGTGTTTCTTGACCATAGCTGGCGAACTCCTTTCTTTTTATAACGGAAATCAGTTATAGAATACCCATTTTTTCTGCCCGATCATTTGGAAAACCGTGACGACCATGATCACGAGCAGCAATAAAACGACGATTGTCGAGCCATACCCGCGATTCGCCTGCGTAAAGGAATAACGGTAAAAAAGATACACGAGCGACTGCGTTTTTGTCAGTGCGGGATTGGTGATATCGATGACCATGAAGATCAGGTCGAAAACCTGGAGCGCGCCGATGACGCGCGTGATAACGACGAAGAAGATCGTCGGCGAGAGAAGCGGGAGCGTGATATGGAAGAACTGACTGATCCCGGTTGCGCCGTCGATCGATGAGGCTTCGTAGAAATCTTTGGGGATTTCCTGAAGCCCGGCGAGGAAAAGGACAATATTATATCCAAGAATTGACCAGATCCCGATTACGGCGATGAAGAAGATTGCGTAGCCTGGGTTCGAAATCCAGTTGATATGCGTTCTGAACAGGTTGTTCAGCAGTCCGAAATCTGAATTATACAGCCAGCGCCAGACCATCGCGACAGCGGCCGGTGCGGCGATCATCGGAAGGAAGAAGATCGTCCGGTATCCGGCGCGGAATCGGATTTTTTTATTCAGGAAGACCGCGAGAACGAGCGAGAGCGAAACCGAAAAAACGACTTCGACAACCGCGTATTTGAGCGTATTGATGAGCGCCTGCCAAACGTCCGCGTCGGCTAAAAGCCGTTGATAGTTCGATAATCCGACGAATATATTTCCGCGTCCGAAATCGCCGGTTTTGAAGAAGCTCTGATAAATTGTTTGAAAAATCGGAATAATATTGAGGACGGTAAGCCCGACCATTGTCGGCAGGATAAACAGCCATCCCCAGAAAAATTCTTCCCGCTGCTGACGGGTCGCTTTACGGATCGCCGCCATAGATTCCTCCTTTTTGATCTGGATAAAAAGGCTCCCGCTCGCAGGCTTCCGCCTGCGAGCGGGAGCCTGCGGGGATATGATGGTCGTTCCGGCCGAAGTCGAATCTCGAATCGACGGAGCCGGGTGCGCTTATTCTTCGGCCAGAATCGCGTTCATTTTTGCAGCGATATCTTTCAATGCGTCGGCCATCGTTTTATTTCCGGTCCAGACTGGGCCAAGGTCCTGCTGGATCATGGTTTCCCAGACGGTCGTGTTTCGCGAGTAGGGACGGATGACGAGCTTCGCGTCCAGCATGTCTAAATAGGCATGCAGGTCGAAACCCGGAACGCTGTTTTTCCATGCGTCGGAGGTCCCTTTATACGCTGACATCGTTACGCCAAGCTCCGCCTGGCGCAGCTGCGCCTCTTTTGATCCGAGATATTCAATCAGACTCCAGGCCGCGTCGGGGTTTTTTCCGTTCGCGTCAGCCGCCCACCCGAGCCCGTTATAAATCGAAACGCGGGATTCGGGACCGCTCGGCAAAACCGCGACATCGCAGTTTGCGGCGGTATATTCGTTGTCGCGGAACGCCGGAACCATCCAGGAGCCTTGGGTCACCATTGCGGCTTTTCCCGATTCGAAGAGAACCTGCGTCCCGTTTTCGGAAAGTGTCTGAAGATCCGGGACGGAACCGTCCTGAATCATGCCCTCGACAACTTCCATGGCTTCGATTGTCTTCGGATCGTCCATTTTCGACGTTTTCTTGTCGTCGCTGATGACCGACCCGCCGTAGCTGTAGATGAGATTGTAGTAGCTGTCCTGATTATTGGACGTGTTGATGGCGTAGCCGTATACGCTCCCGTCTTCTCGCGTCAGCTTTTTCGCAGCTTCACGCAGCGTTTCCCAGGTCCAGCTTTCATCGGGGTAGTCAAGGCCGGCTTCGTCGAAATACGTCTTGTTGTACCAGAGACCGATCGTATCGATATCCTTCGGAATTGCGTAGTGCTTCCCGTCATAGCTATAAAGGTTGACGATATCGGCGTAATAATTTTCCAGCTTGATGACTTCGCTTTTCGCGATCTGGTCGGTCAGGTCGAGAAGGATCCCGTTTTCCATGTATTTCTGGGATACGTTTGAATGCATCCAGAAAACATCCGGCAGCGTTCCGCCGGAAGCTCCGGCTTCGAGAACGGTCCAGTACTCGTTCCAGGTCGTTACCTGGGTCTCGGCTTCAATCCCGCTGACAGCGGTCCATTCGTCGAGAATCTTCTGTATTCCGGACTGCTGATTCGAGTCCCAGATTCCGACGATCAGTTTCTCCGCGGCGATGGCGGATGAGAAGCTGGCACTGATAAAAAGGATGAGCGCGATGGAAACAAACAACCATGTTTTTCTAAGCATATCTATCTCCTTGTCGTCGAAAATGTATTTATGATTAGGTATGATAGCATAGCCCCGGAGAATTCTATGGTCAGATTTAAGTTAAATATGGAATAATGTTGTCTGTTTCCCGCGGCGCAGGGATGGGCGCGGATCTCTGATGAATTTTTAAAGCGCGGTCCCTTTTTTCGACATGAAGAATTTCCGCGTGTCCGCGTTTTCCAACGCAAGGAGTTTCGCTTTCCGGTCGACCCCGCCCGCATATCCGGTCAGGCTTCCGCTCGCCCCGACGACGCGGTGGCAGGGGACGATCAGCGAGATAGGGTTGTGCCCGACGGCGCCGCCGACCGCCTGCGCCGACATACTGGGAAGCCCTTTTTGCGCGGCGAGCTGAGCCGCGATATCGCCGTAGGTTCTCGTCCGTCCGAACGGAATCGTCATCAGGATTCCCCAGATGTCTTTCCGGAATTCAGTCGCCGTCAGGACGAGCGCTGGCGTAAAATCCGGGGCGCGGCCGCTGAAATAAAGATCGAGCCACCGATCCGCCTGATCGAAGATCGGGAGGCTTTTTTCTTCATGGGTTTTCGCGAGTCCAGCGCCGAAATATTTCTGACCGTCGAACCATAGCCCGGTCAGCGCTGAACCGTCGCTGGCGATCGTTATTCCGCCAAGCGGCGATAAATAATGATGCGTGTAGCGCATGACGAACCTCTTCAGGACCTTTCATATTTTTATCAGCTGCCCCGAATATCAGCAGTTCCACCGGTATTTTATCATGTCCACGCAGCCGTTATCCTTAAATCCGACGCCCTCTTCAAGTAGGCGTGTCCTTTGTTCCGGGAAGCCCGGGGCCAATCTTCCGGCATGGTTCACGACGCGATGGCAGGGGTAGTCGCCGTAATATCCCGCCAGTTTCAGAACGTTTCCGACAAGGCGCGAATTTTTCGCGCGTCCGATCAGTTTCGCGATCTGGCCATAGGAGGCGACGGAACCAGCCGGAATTTCTTCAACGACTGCAAGGATTTCGTAGATCAGCGTTTCATCCAGTCCTTCCCGCATGGCGACATCTCCGTATTTATCGGGGACGGGTACTGTTCCGGACGATCAGCGTTCCGCCGTGGAGATAATGGCAGGCGGGTTTGGTCGGGTTTTTAATCCGGCGCGTCAGGATGTCGACCGTCAGATGACCCAGCTGCGACCTGGACACGCGCATCGTCGTCAGCGGGGGGGTGTTGATCGCGCTGAACGGGATATCGTCGACGCCGATAACCGAAACGTCATCAGGAACATGGAACCCATGCTCCTGAAGCGCGCGGATTGCGCCGATCGCAATCGCATCGTTGTCAGCGAAAAACGCGGTCGCGCGGACGGAATCGGCGCGACCGTTGAGGTACTCGCGCATGTCGCTGTAAGCTCCTTCGAGTGTCGGCGTCAGCGCGATCGTGCGCGTCTCCTTGAGCTGCAGCGCGCTCATGGCCTCTTCGAAGCCCGCTCGCCGTTCGTTGAAGTTCGAGATCGCGACCGCTGAACGGAGGTGCCCAATTTCCCGGTGCCCGATGCTGAAGAGGTAGCGGACAGCGTTGAACGCGATCGCTTCGTTCGCCATGACGACGCTGTCGATATCGCGAAAGCGCATGGAATGATCGACGACCGCGAGAGGTCCTTTAATCGTTTCGAGAGCATCGAGGAACGAATCGTCGAGTTCCGAGGCGATCAGGATCATCCCGATCGGTTTCTGACTGGAGACACGGTCGAGTTCAGTTCTGATCGTCCCGCGGTTGCAGTTGACAATCGTCAGATTGGTACGCTGCATAAGGAAATCCTTTTGGATCTGATCAATGATTGCGGCGATGAACCCCTGGTTTTCTTCGACGATCATGCCATGTTCAGCGTACTTCAGAAGAAAGACATTCCCGAAAGGCTTCATTTTCCGCTCTGTCCGAATCGGGTAATTCGCTTCGATCAGGTATTCCTTGACGCGTTTTCGCGTCTCGGCGCTGACACCGTCTTTATCGTTGAGGACGATTGAAACGGTAGCGGCGGACACGCCTAAATGCTCTGCGATTTCTCTGAGCGTTATGCTTTTCAATGATCGGTCTCTTTCATGTCGATAAAAGCTTTGAATCCCTGAAGAAGGAGATCGGCGACGGCGGCGCCGGGGTCTAAAATATCGCGGGACTGTTCGCCGCGTCCGCCTGCGCGCCCATGTTTCGCGAGCATGCCCTGGGTCGACAGGAAGCCTTCGTGGGCAGCGCTTGCCGCGTTGGCCGCGCTGATCCGCGGCGGTTTCCCTTCGGAAACGGAAGCGCGGAGGGCCGCGATCGCCGGAGCCAGCCCGTCGAGGAAGGTTTTATCGCCGACTTCGGCTTTTCCGCGCGTGCGGACGCCGTCGAAGTAGGCCTGAAAGAAATCGGGAAAGTTCGTGTCGTCGATCGATTCGGCGCCTTTAAACGCCTTCCCGATCGCCATCAGCCCGGACGCCATCAGCGTCCCCATTGTCGACGGCACAGCGTTCGACATCGCTTTTCCGGCAGTATAGGCGGTTTTCCCGAGATCGGTTTCCTCGGAAGTCTGGACCGCTGCCGCGGCGGCCTTGAACCCGTCCGACATTGTCAAGCCTAAATCGCTGTCGCCGACGACGCCGTCCAGCTTGATCAGGTAATCGGAATTCGCGCTCATCGTATCCGCCCAGATTTGCAGCAGTTTTTTCAGATCAGAAGTCGTAAACATGGCTCTTCTCGCCGTCTCAGAACTGATTCTGTTTGAAGAACGGGGTGTCGGCCGGAGCGGAAAGCAGCTCTTTCAGCTCGGCGTCGACTTTCAGCAGCGAAATCGAGAACCCGGCCATTTCCATCGACGTCGCGTATTCGCCGATATACGAGTGGAAGACTTTGATCCCTTTTTCCTTGAGGATTTTATCGATCTGGCGGTATACGACGTACTGCTCTTCGAGCGGCGTCCCGCCGAGGCCGTTGACGAGGACGGCGACTTCGTCGCCCTGCGCGTACGGAAGGTCGGGAAGAATCTTACTCATCATTTCGGCGGCGATTTCGTCCGCGGCGATCATCTTCCCCCGACGCGTTCCGGGTTCGCCATGGATCCCCATTCCGATTTCAAGTTCGTCTTCGGCTAATTCGAACGATGGATGACCGACGCGCGGAACGATACAGGGCGAGAGCGCGACGCCCATCGTTCGGACGTTTGCGCAGACTTTTTCGGCGACCGCTTTAACCTCGTCGAGCGATTTCAGCTTTGCCGCCGCTGCTCCGGCGCATTTATAGACGAAAAAGATCCCGGCGACGCCGCGGCGCGTATTCTTTTTGCCTTCCGCGAGCCGTTCGCCCGAAGCGACGTCGTCGCCGGCGACGACGGATTCGACGCGGATATCCGCTTCGAAATCGGCCATCTCAGCCGCCATATCGAAGTTCAGGATATCGCCGCCGTAATTCCCATAGATATAGAGAACGCCCGCGCCCTGATCGATCTCTTTCGTTACAGCGAACATCTGCTCCGCGCTGGGCGACTGGAAGACGTCGCCAATCGAGCATCCGTCGAGCATTCCGTCGCCGACAAACCCTAAGAAAAGCGGAAGATGCCCCGAGCCGCCGCCGGTCGCGATTCCGACCTTGCCCGCGTGTTTCCGAGCGTTGACGAGACAATGCAGGTCGCCGTTGACGTACGTGACTTCGTTCGGGTGAGCTGCGTAAATTCCTTCGAGCATTTCAGGAACAAAATTTTTCGGATCGTTAATAATCTTTTTCATGGCGGGATACTCCTTATAACTGTTAGTTTCGTTTGATTTCGATTTGTTCGGACTCGTCGTAGTGAACGACAACGACGTCCGTCATGTACGTTCGGACCGGCAGCCCGATCAGGCAGTGCACAATCGGGCGTTCGATCGAGAACGGGCAATAGTGCCAAACGCCGGGAAGAAGATGCACAACGGTTCCCATCGGGACGATATACGCTTCGGTCCGTTCCGGAACCTTTTCGTTCGAGGCGGGCGCGACATGGATTATGATATCGCCGTCGATCGGGACGAGGATCTCTCCGCTGAAATTATGATATTCCGCGGTGTCGACGAGATATTTTTCCGGCTTTCGGACGACGAGCGGCGAAAACCCGAACGGGACGCCGCGCGCGACCGGAATTTGCAGCCTGTCCGGATAAAAATCGCCCAGTCCTGATCCGCTCGGCTCGAAAAAGTCTGAATAGGTACCGAACGGTTCGAACGCTTCTTTCGACAGCGGTTTCGCGAGGATGGTTTTCATGAAGTTATCCTTTCTTTTGTTCACGGATGATTTTCGGGATGTTCAAAACGGCGAGGACGAAGATCAGGATCAATCCCCATGCGAACGTTTTGATAAAGGCGTTGATTCGCAGAATGTTAAAAGCGGAAGATACAAGCTGCAGCAGGATGATCGAAAAGACGACGCCCTGCGTTTTCCCGTCGCCGCCGTTCGGATCGATCCCGCCCAGAACGACGATCAGCAGCGTCAGCAGCGTATAAGAGGAGCCGTAATCGGATTTCGCCGAATTATAATGCGAAGCCATCAGGATTCCGGCAATGGCCCCGAGGATCCCGGAGAGGACGTAGGCGCGGACTGTCGTCCGCAGGATATTGATTCCGGTAAACGACGCGGCGACGGTATTCGTCCCCATCAGGTACAGCTGCCTTCCGAAAACCGTCTGGTTCATTAAGTAGCTCAGCGCGGCGACGATCAGGATAAAAACGAGCGCCGAATACGGAATAACGCCGAAAAAGGTCGCGTTCGCGATTTTCGCAAAGGATTCGGGAAGTCCGGTGATCGCCGGCCCTTTGGTAATAATCAGGCAGAGCCCGGAGAAAACCTGAAGCCCGCTCAGCGTTACCAGCATGGCCGGAATTTTCAAATAACCGATCAGGAAACCGTTGAACATGCCGCAGAGGACGCCGACCGCCAGCGCGCAGCAGATCCCGGCGGTAATCGCGGCAGGCGTCCCGCCGAACCTGAGCATGACGACGGCGGCGACGATCCCGGAAAGATTCGCGATTCCGACGAGCGACAGGTCGATTCCGCCGGAAACCATCGCGATCATCATGCCGAACGCCAGGATCCCGTATTCGGGAAGCTGGACGAGCATGCTTTGAAGGTTGGCGTTTCCTAAAAATTTCGGTTTATAAAACCCCATGAACGCGATAATCAGAACGGACAGCAGGAACAGGAGCAGCGTATGCTGATCGAATGATTTTGTCCAGGATTTCTTTTGTTGCATAGGTCCTCCTGTTCGATTAAATTTTAGCCCGTTCCGCGATCCGTTTGGCGCGAATCGAGGTAATCGACGTACCGAAAACGATAATCATGCCGACGACGAAGGTTTGAAAGTGAGTCGGGACGCCGAGGATAATCAGGTTGTTCTTAACCAGCGAAAGCAGCGCGACGCCGAGAATCGTTCCGGCGACGGTTCCATGTCCGCCGGTAATCCGGGTCCCCCCGATAACGACAGCGGCGATGACCATCATTTCCTCGCCCATCAGGACTTTCGGATCGGCGACGCGCATGAGGATCATGTACGTAATCGCGCCGATCCCGGCGATCGCGCCGGAGAGAATATAGACGAAGAAGCGCGTCTTCGTAACGTTGAAGCCGACGATATGGGCGGCCTGAACGTCTCCGCCGATCGCGTACATGCCGCGCCCGAGCATCGTATGCCGCAACAGGAAGTAAATCAGGGCGCAGAGGAACACAGGAACGAGGATCAGCGCGGTCATCGCGTATTCGTTCCCCGCTTCGTTCGTATAGGTGAAAAGCGAGATCTTATGCATCGTGTCGATTTTTTCAGGGAGATCGGTATAAATTTTCGTTCCGAGAAACGCGAGCGTCGCGCCGCTGGTAATCGAGCTGACCGCGAGCGTCGCGATCAGCGGCGGGATTCGAAGAATCGTAATCAGGAACGCGTTCAACGCGCCGAATCCGGCCCCGATCAGGATTCCGAGCGCGTACGTCAGCGGAATCGAATCGATCCCGGTTTCGAGAAGGAAGCGGATCGTCGCGATCATCGTCAGACAGGAGACGGCGGGAAACGAGACGTCGATTCCGCCCGAAACGATGACGATCATTTCGCATAGCGCAAAGATCAGCGTAACCAGCATTGTGCGCAGCAGGTTGATTCCGGTCGCGGGCGAAAGGAACGTCGGGTTCGCGAATCCGATGACGGCGGAGAGCAGGACGATCAGGTAGACGACGATCGCTTCGTTGCTGAAAAATTTTTGTTTCAGTTTTTCGTTCATCGGCGGATCCTTTTCCTAATCGCTCAGCGTCCGGGACAACGCTGTTTCGTCGACGTCTTTCGCGCAGACCGTCGAAACAGCTTTCCCGTCTTTCATGACGATAATCCGGTTGCAGTTCTGAATCAGTTCGGCTAAATCGTCGGAGATAACGATCACGCCGACGCCGTCCGCGGCTAACGTATGAAGATAATGATGAATATCCGCTTTCGCGCCGATATCGACGCCGACCGTCGGCCCGTTCAGGATCAGCAGGCGTGGTTGGGTATTCAGCCATTTGGCGATGACCATCTTCTGCGCGTTGCCGCCGGAAAGGGTACGGATCGGCGGTTCGGCGCTTTTCGCGTTGCAGCCGATTTTCCGGATCCAGTCGATCGTATCGTTCAGCATCATTTTCTGGTCGACTCTTCCGTTGACGAAGTATTTCCGGATCGAGGCCGCGGTCGTATTCTCCTGGATCGAGCGGTTCAGGAAAAGTCCCTGCGTCAGGCGGTCTTCGGGAACGTAGCCGATCCGGTATTGGATCGCGTCGTCGATCGAGCGGATTTTAATTTCTTCCCCGTTCAGGAAGATTTTCCCGCTGGTCGTGGGCGCTACGCCGAAAAGCGCGTCGCCGATCTGGCCCCGACCTGAACCGAGAAGTCCGGTTATTCCTAAAACGTCGCCCTTTCGGAGTTCGAAAGAAACGTCGGCGAATTCGCCGGTCCGCGAGAGGTTTTCTACGCGGAAGATTTCTTCCTCGGAAGGCGCGGGCGCGTAGGTCGACTCGCTGATATCCCGGCCGGTCAGGTCGTGGATGAAGCTTTGGCGCGTGTAATTTTCCGCTGGACCGCTGGAAATTTTTTCGCCGTTCCGGAGGACGGTAATTCTTTCGGCGATATTGAAGATTTCGTCGATTTTATGATTGACGATCATGATCGCCATATCCTTATCGCGCAGGTTTCGGATAATTTCGTTCAGCGCGTCGACTTCTTTCGCGGTCAGCGACGCGGTCGGCTCGTCCAGGATCAGCAGCTTTGCGTCGTTGATAATCGCGCGGCAGATCGCGACCATCTGCTTATTGGCGACCGAGAGGCTTTCGACGAGAACCTCCGGGTCGAGCTTCGCGCCGATTCTGTTCATCGCTTCGATCGCTAACGCGCGCGCTTCTCTCCAATTCATCCGCCTGGCCGCGGTCATGACGGAATGGTTGATCGAGATATTTTCGGCGACGGAGAGATTCGGGAAGATCGCGAAATCCTGATAGATAACCTGGATCCCAGCGTTAATCGAATCGCGCGGCGTCAGCTTCTGAACCTCGCTGCCTTCGATCCGGATTTGGCCTTTGTCGGGCTGATAAATCCCTGAAATAATTTTGATCAGCGTCGATTTCCCAGAGCCGTTCTCGCCCGCCAGGCAGTGGATCTCGCCGCTGCGAATTTCTAAATCAACGCCGTTCAGCGCGTGTACGCCGCCGAACGTTTTATAGACGTCTTTGATCGTCAGGAAAACATGGGACACCGGGGACGCTCCTCTTCAATTCGTTGAATTTCGGATAAAGGGTGAAACCGACCGGATAAGTCGGTTCCACCAGCATATAACCATCAACTTGTCTGGGAGAAAAACTCCGCGGCTTAGAAGTCGTACGCCGGATCGTCGACGTTGTCCTTGTTGACGTCGATCCAAGCCTGCCCGTAGAGGACTTTCCCGTCCAGCGCGAGATTATCGTAGCCTTCGATTCCGAGGTCTAAGCCGTCGGTGACGTCCTTCCCGTCAAGGATATTGACGGCGAGCTGAACCATGGCTTTCCCCGCGAGGGCGGGATCCCAGAAACCGATCGTATCGATCGTTCCCTCTCTGATGTACTTGCCGGAGACGGAGACGAGCGAGGTCCCGACGATCTGGACTTTTCCGGAAAGGCCTAATTCCTGGACGGCGAGCGCTGCGCCGGCGATGTCCGGCATCGCGGATCCCTGGACCCCCATGATATTCGGATTGGCGGTCAAAGCTTCTTTGACTTTTTCGTAAGAGATCGTCTGGTCGTCCTTGGTTTCAATCCGATCGGCCGCGAGTTTCATTTCCGGGAAGTTGGCTTTCTGGTACTGGATCGCCGCCTCGGTCCACTGCATATGCGATTCGGAGGTGAGCCCGCCGACTTCGAGGAGATATTCGCCTTTGCCGTCCATGAGTTCGCCCAGTCGCGCCATGAAATGTTCCCCGTAGGCTTCGTTATCGAAAGCTTCGATATCATAATCAATATTTTCCATCCCGGAAGCTTCGTGCGAAATGACGAGAATTCCCGCTTCGCGGGCCTTTTTCAGGACCGGCTCGAGCGCTTCGGTCGAGAACGGAACGACGCAGATCGCGTCGACACCCTGAGCAATCAGGTCTTCAATGAACTGCGCCTGAAGCGCGCCGTCGCCTTCAGACGGGCCGGTATAGAAAGCGTCGACGCCGGTTTCCTCGGCGTATTCTTTAACGCCGACTTCCATCCGCTGGAACCATGCGATACTGGTAAGCTTCGGGACGACCGCGATTGTGTAATCGCCGTCAGCGAAGACGGGAACGATCGCGAAGACGGTCAAAACGAGCGCCAGTAAAACTATAACAAAACCCTTTTTCATCTTTATTGCCTTTCTGTTTTTTATAACTTCCGACTAAACAAACGGCTTTTGTTTACTAAATCATCCGCTGCGTTAGTCAGTCCGTTTAGTATACCATTGGCGTTTTGTCTCAGAATCCGGGTTTTCACGAAAGAAAAAAAGTAAGGAATAAAGTCACATGACCGTCATGAGGATTGTCTTAGTCCCGAACGGGATCCCCAATTAAAAAAGAGGCGGCAACGGCTTCGGAGCTTCCGCGCCGCGCGAGCTTCATCTTCCCGTTCCGCCGGCCGGGTTTCGTATCAGGAAGCGCCCTGCTTCCGGGCCGCTGTCTGGCGCGCGAGCTTCCTGCGGACCGCTTTTTCCAGCTGGATCAGGCGCGGACGGTTGTATCGCTGGACCCAGATAAACGGCAGCTGGCAGCAGGCGTAAATCGTCGACAGGATCAGGAAGAGCCTGACCCCCTGCGTCCGGTCGGGCGCGAGGAAGCCGTAGAGAACGAAGACGAAACTGATTGCGCCGAGGAGGAAATGAACCGTTTCGCCGCGGCAGGTATGCAAAACGAAGCGATGGATATAGTCGGGGTCTTCGAAGCTGCTGATTTTTCCTTTATTGAATCCGCGGTTATTCTGCGGAAGGTAATCTTTCCATCGATGGATTCGAATGGACCTGAAGAATCTGGCTTCAAAATCGCCGCCGCGGAAAGGGAACTCTTCCGGGTGATAAACGCGGAGCGGAAGAAGGGCGTTGATAACGCGCGCGCCGTTCAGGCTGAGAACGAGGATAGAGATGAGGTAGAAAAAAAGCGGTTTGATCACGTTTCCCCATATTCTTCCTTTGAAAAAGCATGGTCAAAGAAAGCGTGTTTCGTTGAATTTTTTTTATCTCGAAAAAAATTATAACGGCAGATTGGCGGAATTAGTATCAACGAACGCGTTTTTCGCGAAAAAAAGGATGACGAAGGGGGAACGCCGCGGTTTCCCGGGCTCAGGATCGATTCTAAAAAGGGGAGCCCCCAGAGTGATCCTGAGGACTCCCGTTGCAAGGAGGAGGAAATTATCGATTTTCAGCGAGGGGTTCTTTCGTTTCCGGGTCGGCGCCGATCATGATCTTTAAGATCTCTTTATCGGTTTCCCTCATGCCGTCGCGCCCAAGCTTCGAGACGCTCGAAATCGTATTTTCAATTCCATCTTTGACGATTCCGTCGCCGCCGGCGAACCGCTGACGGTTGCGGGTCATGTCAATCGCGAGGTAGGCGCCGTCAATCGAGATCGCGATCTTCGCGGCGCAGGAGGGCTTTGCCCCATCGCAGACGATTCCCGACGTAATCGCCAGACAGTTGATGACTTCGTTCTTGATAAACTCGTCGCTCTCGCCCATCAGGTACGCGATCCCTGCGCCGGAGGCGCAGGCGGCGGATACCGCGCCACAGTAGGCGGATAAACGCCCGAGCCCGGCTTTTTGATGCAGCCCCAGAAGGTTCGCCAGAATCAGGGCGCGGTACAGTTCTTCTTCGGAACTGTTGAGCGTTTTCGCGTGCTCGATAATCGGAACGGAAATCGTGATGCCCTGGTTCCCGCTTCCGGAGTTGATAACGACCGGCAGCTCGCAGCCGCTCATCCTTGCGTCAGAGCCGGCGGCGGCTTTCGCTTTCGCGCGGACGCGGACGTCGTTTTCATTTTCGCGCAGGAGGACTTTCCCGATATTCGCGCCCCATTCGCCTTTCAGCCCTTCTTCGGCGATTGCCGTGTTATATTCGATCTGGCGGGCGATTACGTCGCGGACATCGCCGATTTCGCAGCTTCGCGCGAAGTCGAGGATTTCGTCGACGCACATTTTCCCTGCGTCCTGCGATTCGGTGTAGCCGCAGGCGATCGGTTTTTCCATCAGGATTTCGCCGTTTTTCTCGATCAGGACGATATTCGTATGTTCGTTGACGATCCGGACGCGAACCGAATCGTCTCCGGCGGTTTCGGTGACGATGAGATCGAAGACGATCCCACTGTCGAGAAATTCGGTCGTGATCACCTTCCGCGCGAGATATTCCGCGATTTCGCGTTTTTCTTCGGGAGTGACGTCGCTGATGACTTCGAGACGCTTCGCGGAATCGCCGGCGATAATTCCGGCCGCGGCGGCGGCTTCGAGGCCTTTGAGCTCGTCGGTATTCGGGACGACGACGGACTTGACGTTCTTAATGATATTGCCGCTGGCCTGAAGGAGGACTTTTTCCGGGATTTTCCCAAGGAGTTCGCGCGCTTTCGCGGCGACGTAAGCGACGGCGATCGGCTCCGTACAGCCCATCGCCGGTAGAAGTTCTTCTTTTAAGACGCTGACGTATTTCTGGTAACAGTCTGAATTTCGGTCCATGTCGGTTCTATAATATTCTCTTCCTGGCTGTGTACGGCCCGATCGAGGCATGACGTTTTCGGCGTTTACGAAGAAAAGCCGTTCGTTTCGAATCAAACGCATTTTCGAATTCCTGAGCCGCGCCCCGGTTGCCTGCCGCCTGCTGTTATTATATTGAATCGTCCTGATTCTTGCAATCCGGAAAACAGCTCGATTGAAAAAAATCGGCTCAGAACTGAAAAAATGTCGCGGAACGTGACGATCGGCGTGAAAAAATATGACGAATGTCCTGACGTTCGCGCGCCTGGAAATAAGATGATCATGTCTCAAAACCGGATTCTATGATAAAAATTTATCTATTTCTATGCCGTGAGCAAGGGCGCGGCCTGACTTCAATCGAAAAATATGCTTTGACAGGATTTTCGGAAAAATTTCGGAATTCCGGCTTTGAGGACAGCTTCAGGAACGGATTTTTGAATTTTAAGGATTGAGCCGAAAGGAGAATGGCGACGGGCCGGTTACGGAAAGCTCGGCGCGGAAGATCGCGCCTGCTTCGTTTTCCGCTTCGCCCGTCGTGATCATCATCAGATCCCGTGTCCCGCCGCCGAACGAGGGACAGCTGACATGCAGGCCGGCGACTTCGATTTCAGCCAGTCGTTCGCCGCTTTTCGGATTGAAGCAGGCGACCTTCTTCCCGCCCCAGAGCGCGATCCAAAGGTTCCCGGCGTCGTCGGCGCAGAGGCCGTCCGGAGCGCCGTCAGCTTCCGGGATCCGGATCATGGCGGTCCCTTCTCCGAGCGTTCCGTCCGGACGGATCGGATAGGCGGAGACCGTTTGTGTTGGCGTGTCGGCATGATACAGGGTCCCGCGGTCGGGGTTCCACGCCATCCCGTTCGGAATCGTCATTCCGGGCAGGATCTGGAGGATCGTATGGTCGCGGAGGACGTACAGCGCGCCCATTCCCCGTGCGTTGGGGTCGCTTTGATCGATCGCCATGACGCCGGCGTAAAGCGTTCCGTCCGGCCCGGCTTTCCCATCGTTGAAACGCAGCCGCGGGTCGAGGCGCAGCGAAAAATACGGCGCGCAGTCGCCGGAATCCAGGTCGACGATTGTCAGCGTATCGCGGACGCCGGCGAGGACGCAGTAACCGTCGATCGGGACGATAAAGCCGACGCGGTCGGGCATCGGGATCCGGCGGACGCCGTTTCCATCGTCCGTCCCGTCGGGGCGCCATTCGCAGACGGCTTTTCCTTCGATATCGACGAAAACGAACGAATCCCGCGCGGCGATCCAAACCGGACCCTCGGCGAGCCGGAATTTCTCGTTCCCGATTCGCTTGGATGAATAAACGTGCCCGGGCATGCGTTCAGTCGACGAAATCGTTTTCGGCGACGACGGGGAGCGTCGCCGCTCCATCGATCCGCAGGATATTTCCGGTCATGTAGGCGGCGTTATCGGAAACGACGTACAGGACGGCATGCGCGATTTCTTTCGCGTCCGCGAACCGGCGCAGCGGCAGCTTCGCTTTCGCGTCGGCGAATTCATCGGTCGAGAGGCGCTCGACCGCCGTATAGCCGGGTTCGATCGCGACGACGCGGATTCCTTTCCGCGCTAACTCCATCGCGGCGTTTTTCGTGAATTTCGAGACGGCGGATTTCGCGCCGGCGTAAACGGTCGAATTCGGCCAGCAGCCTTCGACATGGTTTGAGGAAATATTGACGATAACGCCCTTTTTCCCGGCCGCGATCATGCGCCGTGCCGCCAGCTGGGCGCAGAAGAAAACGCCGCGCCAGTCGACCGCTGTGATCCGGTCGAAATGTTCCTCCGTGACTTCCAGGAACGGCATGGATTCGCTGACGCCGGCGTTATTGACTAAAACGTCGAGCGTCAGCCCGAGCGCGTCGATCCGATCGAACATGGCGCGCAGCTGGCTCATGTTCGACAGGTCCGCATGGATCGTGGTCGCTTCGCCGCCGCCCCTGACGATCTCCGCGCAGAGGTCCTCCGCTTCTTTTTTATGGGTATTGTAGTTAATAATGACCCGGCAGCCGGATTTCGCCATCTCGAAAGCGACCGCCCGGCCAATTCCGATCGCGGCTCCGGTAACCAGGACGACTTTTTTCGCCATTGTTTTCTCCGTAATCTCTATAATCCGTTTTTTCGTTTCAGGCGGAATCCGCCGAGGTTTTCAATTATACGGTAGCGGAGTAGATATTGGGCGGGGTAAAGCGAAAAATGGTGCTGTCTTTCGAGATTCCGCAGATTGATTCGATCGGAAAAAGGATCGTCGTTTCGTCTTTGGAACGCGGGCGTCGTCGTCAGCTTTTATTTCCGTTTTTCAGTTTCGCCGCCGCCTGCTTTTATAATAGATACGCTTTTCGCTTTATTGGACGGAGGCGACTTTCAGCTTAAATTTTAAGGAGCCGGAAATTTCATGGCGACCGCATTTCTCAGTCTGATTTATCTGCTGTTTATCAGTTTAGGTCTGCCGGATTCGCTGCTTGGGGCGGCCTGGCCGGTCATGCATCTCGAAATCGGCGCGGCGGAGGATTTCGCTGGTCTGATTTTCATGTGTATTCAGGCCGGAACGATTACGTCCGCGATTTTTGCCAGCCACCTGATCAGGCGGCTGGGGACGGAAAGGGTAACGCTGATCAGCGTCGGACTGACCGCTGTCTGCATGATGGGGTTCGGGCTGGCGAAGACGCCCTGGATGCTGATCCTGATTGCGTTTCCTTATGGTCTCGGCGCGGGGGCGATCGATTCCGGATTGAACGAGTACGTCGCGGAACATTACGAATCGCGCCATATGTCCTGGCTGCATAGTTTCTGGGGCCTGGGCGCGATGACCGGACCGATCCTGCTGTCGATCCTGCTGACGATAGGGTCGAATTGGCGGAGGGCGTACCTGATGATTTCCGGGATCCAGTTTGTCCTGACAGCGATCGTTTTCCTGAGCCTGCCGCTTTGGGGAAGGATGGCGGAGCGCGTTCCGAACGAACCCGGGAGCGAAGCGAACGGCGGCGCGAACGGAAGCCCGATTGGTTCGGACGGAAGGCCGGTTTATCGGCGGAAAGGCTTCTTCGGCGCGTTGTTTTCGATGTTCCTGTATTGCTCTGTGGAACAGAGTTACATGCTCTGGGGCGCGACGTACCTGATCGCTGCGTTTCGTTTTACGCCGGCGGAAGCGGCTGGATGGATTTCGTTTTTCGTGACCGGGATTACGATTGGCCGGGCGCTGTCGGGTTTTCTGTCGATGCGCTTCACGAACGGTCAGCTGATCCGCTACGGATCGCTGACGGTTCTCGCCGGGACAATTTGCGTTATTTTGCCGCTGCCGGCGATGGTGCGCGTAGCCGGTATTCTGGTTGCCGGTTTGGGATGCGCGCCGATCTTCCCGTGCATTATTCATGATACGCCGGTCCGTTTCGGGAAACATGACGCGCAGGAGGTCATGGGGTACCAGATGGCGGCCGCTTACGTGGGGTCGCTGACGGTTCCGGCGTTGATCGGCGTGATTGCGACGCGTTTGAACGAGCTCCTGATTCCCTGGCTGATCCTGATGATTGCGGCTGGACTTTTTATCGCGACGGAGCGGATCGCGATCCGGAAAGCGACGAACGGTTCGCCGGCGCTTCGGTCTTAAAAGAAAGATTGTATTCAAAAAATGGCTGCGGGCGGCCGTTTTTTGAATACAATAAACGTATGAAAAAAGTTTATCGGATCTTTTTCGGCGGCTGGTTCCCGCTGACGCTGCTGGCGATTTTTACGCTGACCTGGGTTTATCAGGTCCGGTCGGTCGGGTTTTATCTGGACGACTGGCTTTATCTCTCAGCCTATCATCAGGGCGGGTTCCCGGCGCTTCAGGCGTACGCTTTCGATGACAGCCGGCCTGGGCTGCTTCCGTACGTGATCGGATTGGGATTTAAGCTTATCGGGTACAACCGGTTGGGGTGGCAGCTCTGGTCGTTATTCTGGCGTTACCTGGGCGGGGTCGGGTTGTGGCTGCTGGTTCGAACGGTCTGGCCGAAGCGCGGCGCGGTGGCGGCGTTTTCGGCGATCCTCTTCGCGATTTTTCCGTTTTTTAAGCATCAGGCGTTCGCGATTGCCTATAACCAGATTTGGATCCAGGGCGCGCTGGTTTCGTTTTCGTTCTGGCTGACCGTTCGCGCGCTGCGTTCGGAACGGAGCGGCGATCGGTGTCTCCTGACGGCGGCCGCGATGCTCCTGAGCGCGGCTCAGCTGCTGATGACGGAGTATTACCTGCCGGTCGAGGCGGCGCGGCTGTTCCTGATTCACTTCGTTTCGGCGGGCGAAAACGGACGCGCGAAAGCCGTTTTGGCGCTTCAGCGGTACGTCCCTTACGGGCTGCTGCTGGCGGCGTATGGGGTCGCGCGGTTCGCCGTGATGCCGCGCTGGGTCGCGGATCGGAATTCGCTGAGCTGGATCAGGGAGTTTTCGGGCCCGCTCGACCTGTCGCTCCACATGCTGCAAATGGGGCTGCAGTATCTGACGGAGTCGGTTTGGGGCGTCTGGTACCGGAGTATCCGTCCGGATCGGATGAACCTGTTGATCCCGTCGCAGCGGATCGCGCTGATTTTCGCGGCGGCGGTTTTCGTTTTCCTGACGGTTTCCTTTACTTGTGGAACGAAGGACGATCCGGAGGACGCGGAGAGCGATTCCGACGCAGGGGCGATCGTCCGCTTCGGCGCGGCGCTGACGCTGCTGGGGTTCCTTCCCGGGATGGCGATCGATAAGAACCCGTCGACGACGTTTATTTATCATGATCGGTTCATGATTCCGGCTTTTCTGGGCTTGTCGCTGCTGATCCCGGCGGCTTTCGCGAAATTCGTGAATAAACGATGGCTGCGGATCATGGCGCTGGCGGGGTTTTGCGCGGTCGCGGTTAATTTTCAAATTGTCAATTCGTTTGATTATCGGACCGCATGGAAGAATCAGCAGGATTTCCAGTGGCAGCTGTACTGGCGGGTTCCCGACGCGAAGCCGGGTACGGCGTTTCTCGGCGACGGGATTATCGCTTCGTTTCTCGGCGGTTGGGCGGACGGAGCGATGGTTTTGGAGATGTACGGGAAGGGGACGGGGCTGGATCCGACGCCGTACTGGTATTTGGTGGTTGGCGAGGGCGACTTTGAGCATGAGTTTCAGAACCAGCTTCCGTTAACAAACAAGGTAAAAATTTATAATTTCAGATCTGAGTTCCGAAATAATATCGTGTTGACCAAGAACGAATGGGACCGCTGTCTCTGGGTCCTGGAGGATTTGGATCGGTTGAATCCGTATATTAGCCCGACTACGAAAAAGCTGATCAATTATCAGAATCCCGACCGGATTATCTATGATTCCGGGCGGCGGCTGACGCCGGCGATTTTCGGCGCGGCCCGCCCGCGGAATTGGTGCTACGCGTATGCGAACGCGGCGCGGGCGGTCGCGGTCGGCGACGACGCAGAGGCGCTGCGCTTATATGACGAAGCGGTCGTGGCGCGCTGGGACCCGTTGAAGCCGGTCGAGTTTACGCCGTTTATCCGCGCGGCGGCGCGAACGGGCGACTGGTCGCTGGCGGCGGAGCTGACCGAGCGGGCCGGCTGGGAGGCGCATATTACGCATGAATATTTTCAGGCGCTATGGGAGGAGCTGACGGCGGCTGGGGAAGCGTCGCCGGAACGGACGGCGGCGTTCGAACGCGTTCGGCCGCTGATCACGGCGCCGGATGGGAACTGACATATCAGTCCTGCCATAGAAAATATTCCATCCGGCTAAAACGAAGGATACGACGGCTTTTGAAATTTATGACGACGGTTTCCCGAAGCGGACTTTCCATTCATACAGCAGGTTGATCGCTTCGATCGGCGAGAGGACGTTGATATCGACGCTGTCGAGCGCGTCGACGATCGGGTTCGTCTCCGGAAACAGCGCCATCTGAACTTCCGGTTCTTCCCGGGCCGTTTTCGGCGCGGACCCTTCGGCTTCGAGCCGGTTCAGGATTTCGTTCGCGCGATTAATGACCGGTTTCGGGAGCCCGGCGATCCGTCCGACATGGATCCCATACGAACGATCCGCCGCGCCGGGGATGATTTTATGCAGGAAGACGACGTCGCCGTTATGCTCGCTGACCGCGACGTTGTAATTTTTCAGGTTGGGGAGCGTCTCGGCGAGCCGGGTCAGCTCGTGATAATGGGTCGCGAAGAGAGTCCGGGAGCGAAGCTGCGGCGCGTTATGAATATACTCGACGACCGCCCAGGCAATCGACAGCCCGTCGTACGTGCTCGTTCCGCGGCCGATTTCGTCTAAGATCAGGAAGCTGCGCGGGGTGGCGTTGTTGAGAATATTGGCGGTCTCGACCATCTCGACCATGAACGTTGAGAGGCCGGCGTGAATTTCGTCCTGCGCGCCGATCCGCGTGAAAATCCGGTCGACGACGCCGATGACGGCGCTGTCGGCGGGGACGAACGAGCCCATTTGCGCCATGAGCAGGATAATCGCGGTCTGGCGCAGATAGGTCGATTTTCCGGACATGTTCGGGCCGGTTACGACGTGAATCTGTTCAGATTCTTTAAAGCAGATATCGTTCGGAATAAAGCGTTCCCCGTTTTTCATCGTCAGCTCGACGACGGGATGCCGGCCGCCCTTGATTTCGATTTCGTGTGAATCGTTAATTTCCGGCTTGACGTAATGATTCAGCGCGGCGGATTCGGCGAGCGAGGTCAGGACGTCCAGCGTCGCCAGCGCCCGGGCGGTTTCGAGGATCGCCATGGATTCCCGCCCGACCTCGGCGCAGAGCTCGGCGAAGAGGCGGCCCTCGATCGCGCGGATCGTTTCCTCGGCGTTCAGGACGAGCGCTTCATATTCTTTCATTTCGGGCGTGATAAACCGTTCGGCGTTGACGAGGGTTTGTTTGCGAATGTATTCCGACGGGGCGTTCCCGGCGAGCGATTTCGAGATTTCGATATAGTAGCCGAAAACTTTGTTGTACCCGACTTTCAGCGTCCGCAGGCCGGTTCGCTCCCGCTCGACCCCTTCCAAATTTGCCATCCAGTCGCGCGCGCCGGTCGATTTCGCGTAAACTTCGTCGAGTTCTTCGGAATAGCCCCGGCGAATTACCCCGCTCGTCATCAGCGTCGCGGGCGAATCCGGCGAGATCGCCCGCTGAAGAAGACCGCGAATTTCGGCGCATTCGTGCAGGCGGCCTAAGATCGGTAAGTCGCCCGGAAGCAGGCTGAAAATCGTCGGAAGCGCTTCGAGCGACGATTGCAGCGCGATCAGGTCGCGCGGGATCGCGACGCCGCCGGTGATGCGGTTGATGAGCCGTTCCATGTCGTTCAGCGGTTTCATCGCCGCGCGCAGCTCGGCCCGGCGCATCCCGTCGGCGACGAAAATTTCAACGGCGTCGAGCCGCTGGCGGATCCGATCGATGTCTGTGAGCGGCTTGCTGACCCATTGTCGGATCGCGCGTTTCCCCATCGGCGTGACCGTGTTATCGAGAACGCCTAAAAGCGACCCTTTCGCGTTATTCGAACGCAGCGTCTCGGTCAGTTCAAGGTTGCGGCGGGTCGAAACGTCGAGCGCCATGAATTCGTCGAGCGAATACGGCGTCAGCTTCGATAAGATTTTGAGCGTGGCCGGTTGGTTCGCGTCCAGGTAGCGGACGAGCGCGCCGGCCGCCTGAACCGCCGGACTGCCGGCGCTGAACCCGAAGCCGTCGAGCGTCGGGACGCAGAGGATTTCGCAGAGAATACTGAAACAGCGCGCCGGGTCGAAAATCGCGTTTGGAACGGGAGTGACGCTGAAAGACGACGGGATCGCGAGCGGGTTTTTCTCCGAATTCAGGATTTCGGCCGGGCGGAGCCTGGATAATTCGGCGGCGAAGACGCCGCGCTGATTTTCGCCGCGGATGACCGACGCGAAGAATTCGCCGGTCGTAATATCGGCGCAGGCGATCCCGATCCCTTTCGCCGTTTCGATTGCGGCGAGCAGGTAGTTATTGGCGTCAGACTTGAGGAGCCCGGGCTCGATCACGGTCCCGGGCGTGACGACGCGGACGACTTCGCGTTCGAAAAGCCCTTTATCCGGCTGTTCGCCGACCTGCTCGACGATCGCGACGTGAAATCCCTTATCGATCAGCCGCGCAAGGTAATTTTCGACGGCATGATACGGGATCCCGGCCATCGGGACCTTCACGGTTCTGGAAACCTTTCGCGCCGTCAGGACGAGATCGAGCTCGCGCGACGTGGTTTCGGCGTCCTGATCGAAGGTTTCGTAAAAGTCGCCGAGCCGGAAGAAAACGATTGTATCAGGGTAGTTCTTTTTAATATCGAGATATTGTTTTCGAATCGGAGTTACATCATCATCCATGCGTTATCTTTCCAAATCGTATCAGGTAAGCGGCGGCGGCGAAGGCGGCCGCGACGTTCAGCGATTCCTTTTCCCCTATCATCGGCAGGTAGAAAATCCGATTGCAGCTGTCGAGGATCGTCGGGTCGACGCCGCTGACTTCGCCGCCGAGAACGAGAGCGATTTTATTTCCCGCTTCCAGCGCGCTGAGTCCGGGAAACGCGGCGAACAGGTTTTCAGCGGCCTCGCCGCCTTCCAGCGCCCAGATTTCGCAGCCTTCCGATTTCAGCCGCGCGATCGCGTCCGCGCTGTCCCAGTCATGCCGCCAGGGGACCGTTTTTTCCGCGCCGAGGGCGGTTTTCGCGATTTTCGGATGCAGCGGCGTCGGGGTCGTCCCGAGGAGAACGAGTTTCTCCGCGCCAACAGCGTCGGCGGTCCGGAAGATCGAGCCGACGTTTAAAGCGCTGCGAAGGTTGTCGAGGACGACGGTCAGCGCCGGGGAGCCGCGGTACGGCGCACGCTCTGGAACCCGAAGATCAGGAACGGCGCCGTCCGGTTCGGTATCAGAGCCGCATCTCGGACAGCGTACCCGTTCCGGTCGCTCCGGACCTGCTTTCAGGCTGAATCGAAAACGGCAGTCAGGTTGGATACAGACGTAGGTTTCGATGGGCATCATGCGTTCGCAGCTCCGTTTCTGCCTAATTATAAAGGGTAACGATTGGAGTTAGCGTTAGTTAACCGGAAATTGTCTGACTTGAACGGACATGGCGCGATGATTCAGTCGGCCAATCCACAAATTCGGACTCATGATGGAAGTATATAATCTATTATATTTACACAAGTGCAATGATGAGAGAAAATATAGCAATAATCAAGACACATTACATCTGTAATGTTTTTTTTTGAAGAATGCTATGCTTTTTACAATTTTGCCTGAAATCTTTGTATACTGATTTTAAGCAGCAGGAGGAATTAACGAACGTGTCTTAGTTTTGAAGAAGAAAAGATTTAACGGGTTTTATCTTGCGAGGAGGTTTAATTTGAAAAATAAAAAATTTCTGGCGCTGAGCATGATTGCGCTTATCTTTGTTTTCAGTTGGTCTGTCGACGTGCTTGCGCAGGAGGATTCAGTAATTCCGGTGCAAATTGAAACCGGTTCATTTTTGACGCTGCGGATTGACAATCAGCTGAAAGCCCGGGAGATTTTTCCTCTCGATTTGGAGGAGCTGGAGCCTCTGAAATACGGCTTCCACATCGGGATGTATGATCAATGCGAATCGGATGTGGATAATTTGCGTCCTGAAGCCCGGGAACTCGGAACGGTCGTTCATTCGAACGAAATTCATTATGATTTGCGTTTTGCGATTGAAAACGCGCGAGCGGAAAAACTGCGATTGGCCGCTGATCATGTTAAAGTTCAACTGGCTTACACGGAGCCGGATGGAACAGATGGCCTCTGGGAAAAAGAACTCCCGTTTCCTGCGATTGATTTCTATTTACGTGGGAGCGGTGTAGAAATTCCTTCTTATTCCGGCGAAAGCTTCGTGACGCGGGATTCGTTGGAAGTCGTTTCCTACGGATTTTATCCGGTGGATGACGAGCGTATGCAGCTGCGTTTCTATTTCTTGGGTGATAAGACGGTTCCCGGAGGCTGTTACGTCAAAGGCGAGATAGCTGAGGAAAAGGAAATTCATTACAGTTTTACCTGCGAAGATCATATTATTGGGCAAGGAGCGCTTCGGTCTAATAATTATCTGGAGATCAATTTCGATCCCGGTGAGTTTCCTGTAGAGGCGCGGATGAAGGAGGTGAAATTTCTGATGGTGGATCCGACGATATCTGGAGAGTTCAGGAAAGCGGATGGTGATTCGGTTGAGCGAATCGTCCGATTCGGGAACGATATTCTGGTAACGTTCTACGCGGAATTCGGCTCCTCAGGTTCGAATCGGTGTCTGAATTATGTGATTGAATGAGGAGGGAGGTCATAAAAAACATTATTATCTGTAATCGTTATATTATTGTGCGGAGGTTTTATCATCTTTGATGATTTGATCGATTTCAGCCCTCCTGACAGAGCGTGGAATTGTTCATACTCTCGTGGGGTTCGATTCTGCGAAGGAAGGATCGGCGGCAGCCAAACGACTTATACGGTAACGTTGGACGTCCCGGCTGGAAACGGATACAAGGCGATCGCGAATATCTATATTGACGGTCAGGTTTCGCTGTCAACCGGCTGGCTATCTGCGGGCCAAAGCAAACAACTTGATCAGGCGATCACGTATGGCCAGCATAATTGGAGCGGCGGCTGGGACGTTCAGCCTGACGCTAAATAGTAAATTGTAACTTTTGCTGCTGAAGCGCCCCAGACTTTTGGCTTATATGTCTGGGGCGTTCTCATGATTCAAATCCGATCACCGATGGGCGTTAGCCCCTGTCCTGACGCTTTATTTTTTACAGGATGGTCAGCGGCGCTTTCCCAAGGTTCAACCGGATCGCCCGCCGGTCCATCGCCAAAAGCGCTTCGAAATCGCCGAGCGCCTGGGCCCGTTCGAACGTCGCGAACGACATTCCTTCGCCGGGGATTTCGGCGTCGCGCGGCGCGTCGGCGACGAGCTGGAGGAAGACGCCGTTATTCGCGCCGCCTTTATGGAGCTGGCCGGTTGAATGCTGGAAGCGGGGGCCGAAGCCGAGCGTCGTCGCGCAGTTCGTCGTTTTCAGGATTTTCTCCCGGAAGGCCTGAAGCTGGGCGAGCGTTTCGTCGCTGCGCGGGATATAGGCGTTAATCGCGACGTAATCTTCTCCGGCTTTCGCGAGCTTCAGCGCTGCGGCGACGAACTCACGGACCGTTTTTGCGGCCTGCATCTCCGGATTCTCGAAATTGAAATAAGCTTCGACGCCTTCCCCGCGCCAGACGGCGCTGAGCTCGTCTAATTTCCCGTTCTTCTTGAAATCGTTGACCTTCGCGACCGTTCGCGTTTTGGAGTCCTGAACGTTCGGCTGGTCGAAGGCGTTAACGCCGAGTATCGCGCAGGCCACGGATACGGCTAATTCCCAACGGTAGAATTCGCGGAAGATATCGTATGGATCGTTCAGCCGGATCGTCAGGACCGGCTGGCCCGCCGCGATCAGCGCCTCGACGAAGCGAGTCTTTTCGCCGGCGAAATCGACGTAGACGAAAGCGCGGTCTTTTCCGTACTTTTCCGCGGGGAGCTCGGGTTCAATATCGATCGGGACGATCCCGCGCCCGTTTTTTCCGGAGGATTCGGCGATCAGCTGTTCCAGCCAGGAGCCGAACGAGGCGAGCGCGCGGTCGGTCAGGATCGTAATTTTATCGCGGCCGGACTGCGCCGCGGTTCCGAGAAAGACGCCGAGCGCGGCGCTCTCGTTCGCGCCGAGCGGCGCGGATGGGGCGCTGATTTTCGCGATCTCGCTGACCTTCCGTTCGATTTCAGCAGGGTCCAGCCCGATCAGCACGGCGGGAAGGATCCCAAACGG